>DATBFY010000284.1:0-18182 GCA_036558265.1 Tepidisphaeraceae bacterium
CGTGCGCGCCGAGTCGTTGGTGACCTTGCCCGCCAGGTCCAGGGTCGAGCCGGCGTCCACCGTATAGGTGGAGAAGCCGCCGCCGCTGGTCAGGGTCAGCGTGCCGGTCAGGACGTTGTTGCCCGCGGCCGAGCGGATGACGCCCGGGCCGTCGGGGTTCTGCCCGCCGCTGCCGCCACCGCTGGTCTTGAAGTTGTTGGGGATCGTGACGCCCGCCGGGTTGTCCATGACCAGCGAGGTCGGGTTGGCGTTGCTGGTCGGGTCGGTGACGGTCACGAGGTTGGTCGCGTTGCCCAGCGCGCCGCCGTTGCGCACCTTGAGCGTCCCGCCGGTCACGTTCACGTTGCCCGAGAACGTGTTGGCCGTCGGCAGCACCCACGTGCCCGCGCCGTTCTTGTTCAGCGCCGTCACCAGGTTCGTGCCCGACCCCGCGCCGCTGCCCGGCGCGTCCGAGATCGTCGGCGCGAACACGTTGTCGTCCTTGTTCGTGCCGTTGAGCGTGATCGTCAGGCTCGTCAGGTTGGTCGCAGGGTTGATGTTGGTGATGACCGGAGCGCCGGTGTTCGTGAACGCCAGCGGCGCGCCCGCGGCGCCCGAGGCGTCGAACGTCGCGTTGCCGTTGATCGTCATCAGGCGGTCGGTGCTCGCCGCCGTCGTGCCGTTAAACCGGAGCGTCGCCCCGCCGATCGTCAGGTTCGTCAGGTCGGCCGACGACTGCCCGATCGACGACGGCAGCCCGCCGTTTGCCAGCGAGCTGACCACCACGGTTCCCGCGGTGATCGCGGTCGCGCCCTGGTAAGTGTTGGCGGCGTTGCTCAGGTTAAGCGTCCCGGTCTGGGTCTTGATCAGGCCCCCGGTGCCGCTGACCACGTTCGGGACGGAGAGCGTCGTGCCGCTGTTGTCCTGGAACGTCGTATCGGCGTTGAGCGCGACGGTGCCGACCAGCGCGTTGGACGTACCGCTCCCGGAGATGAACGTGCCGCCGTTGCTGACGACCTTCTTGTCCAGTGCGGCCGCCAACGCCCACAACTGGAAGCTGGCGCCGCTCGACACGGTGAGCGTCCTGGTCGGATCGCCCAGCCCGGTCGTGGTGGATTCCAGGCTCAGGATCCCGCCCTGGACGTTCACGTCCCCCAGCGCGGGGTCGACGGTCACACCCACCAGGCTGAACTGGTTGCCGCCGACCTTGGTCAGGTTGTAGGCGTGCCCGGTGGTGGAAAGCTGCGTCGGGTTGCCCAGGTTGCGGATGTCGAAGCGGCCGGTGCCGCCGACGGTCGTGTCCCCCGCCAGCGTGACGTTCTCCAGCGCGTTGTTCTGCCCGCCGCTGAAGTTCGCCAGCGCGCCCTGGCCGTTGAAGCCCTCGCCCGAGACCGTGATCGCCTCCTGCGAGAGCTGGTTGGCGTTCACGTCCAGCGTGCCGCCCGGCAGGATGATCGTGCCGCCGTTGGTCGAGCCCAGCGTGAACGCGCCGGCCGCGCGGAGGATGCCGTTGGAGACGGTGATCGTGCCGTCGTAATTGGGGCTGGGCGTGGGGAAGCCGATCGTGCCCGTCCCGGTGAGGTTCACCGCGCCCGTGCCCGACATCGCATTGGCCAGGATGAACCCGTCGTTGCGGTTGATGACCAGCGTGGCGTTGTTGATCACCGGGCCGGTGCCGATGCTCCCCCCGACGCCCGCGTCGCCGATCTGCAGCGTGCCGCCGTTGATGACCGTGCCGCCCGTGTAGTCGTTGATGCCGCTGTTGCTCAGCACCAGCGTGCCGGCGCCGTTCTTGGTCAGACGCGTCAGGCCGGTGATGTTGCCCGGGCCCGTCAGGGTGTAGTTCTGGGCGGTGTTGTCCACGATCACGTTCGCCGGCGCCAGCATCGTGGTCAGGTTGACGGTCGTGTTGGTGGCGGTGTCGTCGAAGAGGACGGCGTCCCCGACCGCGCCCGGCTGGAGGTAGGTGGTGACGTTGCCGCTGTTGATCTCCTTCCAGTTCTGCGTCGTGTCAACGTCCCAGTCGCCCGAGACCGATCCGGTCCACTTGGGGAAGTCGATGCCGGTGATGTTCAGGTCGATCGAGTGCGTCGCGGTGTTGTTGACCAGGTTCGCGATCGCGCGCGGCGGAAGCTGGGCAAGGTTGAAGCCGGCCAGGCCGTCGCCGCCCAGGTCGCCCGTGTACTTGAGCAGTTGATACTGCCCGATGCCAATGCCGAAGCCCGAAACCTTGATGTCGTTGGACCCCGTCGCGGCGAGCTGCCCGCCCGTCACGTCGATGATCGAGTGCCCCGCGTCGGTGAAGAACGATTGGACGGTGCCGCCCCCGGTGAAGGACAGGCCGTTCTCGAACGTCAGCGTCGCCGGGTTGGCCACGTCCCCGCCGCCCACCGTCGTGCCAAACCCGACGTTGACCCCGCCCTTGACGTGCCCGCCGCCGCTGAGCGTGACGGGACTGGTCAGCGTGTAACCGCCCGACGAGGCGTAGTCGGTCACGTCCAGCGTCCCGCCCTGCGCCACGACGATCGCCGGCGAGGAGAGCACGCCGTTGGTGGTCAGCTTGAGAGTGCCGGCGTTGACCTGGGTGGGGCCGACGACGCTGGTGAACGCGTTGAGCGCCAGCGTCCCGCCGCCGACCGTCAGCGCGCCGGTGATGCTGTTGAGCCCGGACAGCGTCCAGGTCCCGCTGCCCTCCTTGAACACGTTGTAGCTCGCGCTGCTGTTGGTGCCGATGACCGAGCCGGTCACCTCGCCGTCCGCGGCGCCGTTGAGGTGCAGGTTGCGGATGCCCGACAGGTTGTTCGCCAGGTCGGTCGCGATGGTCAGCTTGCCGCCGGCAGACTGGATCGTGTAGTCGGAGCCCCCCTGGTTCATCGTGATCGTGCCCGTCCAGGTGTTGTTGCCGGCGACGTTCACCAGGTGCGGAAGCGTCAAGCTGGCGCCCTGCCGCGCTTCGAAGGTGATCGGCTCGGGCGCGAACGTGATTCCGCCGGTCGGGTCAGCGCTGCCGTCCAGTTCCAGGCGTCCCAGGCCGCCGACGTTGCCCGGTATCAGGGTCACCGCGTTCGTCGAACCTGACGTGTTGCCCAGCGCGTTGGCCGCCGAAATCCGGATCGCGCCGTTCTCGATCCGCGTCGTGCCGTCGTAGTCGTTCGTGTTCCCCGTGATGAACAACGTCCCGGTGCCCTGCTTGGTGAGTCGCCCGGATTGCGTGACCAAACCGTTAAAATACGTGTTGAAGGCCCCCGTGACGATCAGCGTTCGCTGGTTCACATTCGCAGGCACCCCCATCCCGATGTTTGCGACGCCCAGCTCGCCGTTGAACACCAGGTCCGCCGTCGCCGCGTTGATGCTCCCCTGGCGCGGCCGCACGCCGGCGCTGATCGTCTGCGTCACCGAGCTGTTGTTGACGATGTCGCCGCCCCCAGTCGTGCCCGTGCTCCCGACGACCATCACGTTCCCGCCGATATTAAACGCCCCGGCCCCGGCGTCGAACGTGATCGTGTGCGCGAGCTGCGCCGAGTTCGTCGAGTTGTTGAACGGCGTCAGTCGCGTCGTGCCCGCGAAGTGCAGGTCGTCCGTCGCGTCACCCGCCGCGCCGTTGAAGTTCGGCAGCGTGTCGGAGTTCCAGTTCTTGGCTGTCAGAAAATTGTCGTCGGCGCCCCCGCCGTCCCACGTCTTGGTGGCGGCCTGGGTTCGACCGGCAAACGGCGAAATGGTTGCGAGTGCGGCGACGGCGGCGAGTGACAGTTTGACCCTCTTCTGATACGGCGAACGAACGGACATCGGTTCCTCCGGAATCCTGGTGAATGTCATGCTGGGAATCGGAGAGATTATGCGCTGCGACCGGGGACCCGGTCGTGCCTTCCGCGCGAAATCTCCCCGCCGTGATCCACTTTTTGCGTGAACCCCTGGCTAGACTAATCAACAGCGCAGCCGCGAAATTGTTGGCGCGAAATTATGAAACGCAAATCTGGGCCGACCGTAACGAACATGACGCCTGCACAAACCGCGTTAACCATCGCAAAGGTCTGGAAAACTGCGCGCCAACCCGGATACTCTGCGCCATATGTCGTTTCAATTCGAGCTCGGTGAATCCGTCGAGGCCGGGGTGCGCCGCATCATCGGTGAACAGCTCACCCAGGCCGCCCAGGAACTCCGCAGCGCCGCGCCCCGGACCGCCGATGCCGCCATCCACAGCGCCCGAAAACGCCTCAAACGCGTCCGCGCCGTGCTCCGCCTGGTCCGCGGCGAACTTGGCGAACCGGTCTTCTCCCGTGAAAACCAATCCCTCCGCGACGCCGCCGCCAACCTTTCCGAGGCGCGGGACGCGGCCGTCCTGGTGACCACGCTGGACGAGCTGAAAGGTCGGATCGACCCCGAAGCGTTCGCCGACGCCCGCAAACGGCTCGCGGCGCGCCGCCGCAGGGTCAAACGCCGCGTGCTCGACGCCGGACGGGGCCTGACCTCCGCCGCCGCCACCCTCGAGCACGTGAACGCCCGGTCCGACACTTGGCGCGTCGAAAAGGACGCCTGGCGCGCGCTGGACGTCAAACAAACCTACCGAAGAGCCCGCGCCGCACACCAGATCGCCCACGTCGGCGCCGACGCCGAACTCTTCCACGAGTGGCGCAAGCAGGTCAAGCACCTCTGGCACCAATTGGAAGTCGTCGAACCGATCTGGCCCAAGGTGATCAGGGAACTCTCGGATCAGGCCCACGACCTGGCGGACCTGTTGGGCAAGGATCACGACCTGGCCGTCCTCAAGGACGTGCTGGAGGCCGAGTCCCCTACGCCGGCACAGGGAAACGCCGCCCCATCCGCGGTCGTGGAAGTGGTGGACGCCACCCGCGCCGACCTCCAGCGGCAGGCGCAGGCATTGGGTGCGCGGGTGTTCGCCGAGCGGCCCAAGGCGTTCGCGCGTCGCTTGGCCGCTTATTGGCGTGCCTGGCAGACCGAGGTGGCGGGGGCCGTCCAGGCCGAGCCCGCTGTGACGTTGACGCCGCCAGGCCCGGACGACACGCCGCCCGCGGCGACCGGGCCGGACGCGGTCACCGAGCCGACCGACCCGGGCGCGGGGGCCGCCGGCGCGATCGCACCCGTCCTGCCGTCCCCACAAGCGAAGTCGGCCTGATCGATCCCTTCAGAAATGCCGACTCGCCGTCCCGTGCCGGCTCAAAATCGTGTTGCATTTGCTTGCTCGATCGTTACGCTGGTGACCCACGTTTTGTTGGGTGAAGGGCGGATTCACATCGAGACGTACGCATCGGTGAGGAGCGTGACATCATGCAGTGGAGAGGACTTGCCCTGGCGGGCGGATTGAGCGCGGCTTCGACCTTCTCCGCGGTAGCCGCGATGGTCCCGATTCCCGTTTCGGGGTTCAACCAGGACATCATCGTCGATACCGGCGCGGCGGCGCCGCAGAACGTCGTCACCGCGACGATGGACGATGGCACGGTCCAGACCGGCGGCCTGTTCACCGGGAACACCTGGTACCAGGTGGGCTACAACACGGCCGCGCCCGCGACCGGCCTGCCCGCCGGCGTCGTCACCGTCAGCGCGGCCGATCCGACCGTAACGTTCCGGCTCGCGCCCGCCAACGGGAACAACGCGTTGATGCTGGATACCACCGGCTCGGGCGCCAGCGGATCGCTGGTCCTGACCGCCCCGGCACGCTACACCGCGCTGACCGTCCTGACGTCCACCGGCAATGGCGCGGGGACGCTGATCCCCACCTTGCACTATTCCAACGGCGCCGCCGACAAGACGCTGGCGACCATCACGTCCGGCGACTGGTTCGGCGGCAGCCCCGTCGCGTACACCGGAAGTGGCCGGGTGGACGTGTCGGACGGCTCGTTCAACAGCGTGGGGACGGACAACCCGCGGATCTATCAGGTCAACATCGACCTGGCCGGACAGGGCGCCGATCAGAACCCGATCTCAAGCATCTCCTTCGCCTTCACCGGCTCGGACCCCAACACGCACACGGCGATCTACGGGCTGAGCGGCTCGGCCGTGCCAGAGCCGGGGTCCGTCGGCGTGCTGGGCCTGCTGCTGGGCGCGGCGTTGACGCGACGATCTCGCGAATAAACGCGATCCCGCCCCATTCAATCCGGCCGTCAGCCCACGCTTGTGGGTTAATCATCTCACGGTTACTGTCGCATGGATCGACGGTAGGTCCGGTTCCCATTCCCGCGAGGTTGGCATGACGCGATGGTCGGTTGCGATGGCGCTCGTCGGATTGATGGTGGTGGTGGCGGGGCGCGTCCGGGCGGATGACAAGCAAGACGTGACCAGGGGGGCGCAGGCTTGGGTCAACGCGCTGCTCGACGGCGACGTCGCCGCCGTCAAGGCGCACTCGATCGGCGACGAGAAGGAACTGACCAAGTGGGAGGCCGTCACGAAGATGCTGGGGGCGATGAAGCGGCTGAACGAGGCCGCCGTCGCCAAGTTCGGCGACCAGGGGGCGATGCTGGGCGCCGGCGCCCGCCGCCCCGACTTTGCGCAGATCCAGAAGGATTCGCAGATCCAGGTCGCCGGTGACGAGGCAACCCTGATCAACAAGGACCGCCGCCCGCTCAAGCTCAAGAAAGATGGCAAGGAGTGGAAGGTCGTGCTGGGCTCGATCCAGGACAACAGCCGCGCCGACGCCGCACAGATGGCGGCGATCACGGGCGCCCTGTCCGGCGTTGCCGACGAAATCAAGGACGGCAAATATCCCACCGCGCGCGAGGCGCTGATGGCGCTGGGACAGAAGATCAAGGCCGCCGGTACAGGCGGCGGCGGCGGTCCGGGCAAACCCGATGACCCGAAGTAGGGTGCTGAAACCAACGCTGCGTAGCCTTCTGAACCACGGGCTTCATCCCGCCTCACCACTCGTTTAAATTCATCCCCATCGCCTCCGCCATCAGTTCCGCGATGTGCCGCACCTTCGTCGGTACGTTGCCGCGGTGGCACATGCCGCTGATGTTCATCGTGCAGCCCGCGTCGTTGCAGATCGTGGTGGCGGCCTGGGTGGCGGCGATGCACGCGACCTTGTCCTCCACGATCGCGCCGCTGATCTCGGGGTACTTGACGGCGAACGTCCCGCCGAAACCGCAGCACTGGTCGGTCTTCTCCATCGGGACGAAGTGGACGTTGCCCATCTGCCGCAGGAGGCGCACGCCCTCGTCGCGCACGCCGATGCCGCGCAGGTGACACGTATAGTGATACGTGATCGTCTCCGGGCTGGGCATCTTGAATTGCGCGAAATCGACCTTGAGCACCTTGTCGAGGAACTCGACGAACTCGTACGTCCGCGCGACCAGGCGCTTCATGCCCGGTTCCCACGCCGGGTCGCCGTGGAAGAGGTGCCGGTAGTGCTCGCGCACCATGGCGCAGCAGCTCCCGCTGGGGGTGACGACGTAGTCGTAGGGCTCGAAGATCTCGATCATCCGCTTGCCCAGATCCGCGGCCTCGGGCTGAAAGCCATTGTTGTAGAACGGCTGACCGCAGCAGGTCTGGGCGTCGGGAAAACAGACGCGGCAACCCAGGCGTTCGAGGATCCGGGTGACCGCGACGCCGACGTGCGGGTAGAACTGGTCGGTCAGGCAGGTGACGAACAGGGCGACGTTGTGGGGCATCGGGCGATCGGTTGCGAGTTTGAGGGTTCGGTCAGCTCCCGTGCGTTCGTTTGGCACCGCGTCATCCTGAGGGAGTTTCAACGACCGAAGGATCTGGCCTCGAGCGGAAAACCGGGCCGATTTGCCCTCCGGGCAGATCCTTCGCTTCGCTCAGGATGACGTCGCGCATCAACGCGACGAGAATCATACCCCGATCTCGGGCGTTGGTTTCCCGTGGCGTTGGCCGCTACAGTATGCCCCGCCCGTCGCCAAGACAAGGAAGCGAAGACCCGATGCCCGTTGGCCCGGCGGGGAACGCCCCGTCAAACGATCAGCCGTGGATTGCAAAGTGGTGCTGGCCCGTCGCGCGCCTGCCCCGGCCCTGGAACACCTACGCGTACTTCCGGCGCTCGATCGAGCTGGCGGAGCGCCCCGCGTCGGCGGTGGTCCGCATCTCGGCGGACGCGCGCTACACGCTGTTCGTCAACGGACGGCGCGTCCACCAGGGACCGGCGCGATCCCATCCGCACCTCCAGAGCTACGACACGCTGGACCTGGCGGACCTGCTGACCGCGGGACCCAACGCGATCGGCGCGGTCGTCCACCAGTTCGGCGTGCCGACGGCGCAGAGCGTCTATCGCGACGCCAGCGGGTTCCTCCTCGACGGCGCGGTCGAGACCGGCGAAGGCGGCCGGGTCGAGCTCCACACGCCGACCGGGTGGCTTTGCCGCGAGGCGGCCGGATGGCGCAAGCACGTGGCGCGGCTCAGCCCGGAGCTCGGATTTCAGGAGCACTTCGACGCTGATGCCGACCCCGCCGATTGGATGTCGCCCGAGTACGTGGCCAACGAGGAAGGCGGGTGGCGCGCGCCGCTGGTCGTGGCGCCGGTCGGCGGCCACCCGTGGCTGGCGATGCGCCCGCGCGCCGTGCCCCTGCTGGCGGACCAGGTCACCTCGTTCGTCGCCGTCGTTGCCCACTTCGGTGGGGAAAATGCGCGCGGGTACAAGGTCGCCGAGGACGTTTATCAGCTCCCCGTTCACGAGGAGCGCAAGAAGGCCCGGCCGGCGCTGGAGAACGCGCCGGCCCTCCTGCGGGATGACGACCAGGCCGCGACCCTGCCGCCCCCGCCGGACGGGGAGTTTTACATGGCCGTGCTCGACCTGGGGCTCGTGCGCACCGGGCACGTGATCCTGGACATCGTCGAGGCCGCCGGGGATGAGATCCTGGACGTGCTCTACCTGGACGAGGTCGACAAGGGCGGCGGACCGGCGCTGTCGGCAGGTGGCGAGGCGCCGGGCGACCGTTATCGCTGCCGGCCGGGAGCGCAACGGTGGGAAGCGTTCTGGCCCAAGGCGTTTCGCTACGCCGCGGTGGTGTTCCGAAACGTCGAGCGACCGCTCAGGATCCGGCACGTCGGCGTGCGGACGGTGCATGCGTCCGTCCCGCAGGTCGGGTCGTTCGAGTCGAGCGACGAGCGCTTGAACGCCGTTTACAAGGCCGCCGTCGAGACGCTTTGCGCCGGTTTACTGGACGCGTGGGTCGATCGGCCGCGGGTCGGACAGGCGCAGCGGTGGTCGGCCGCGCTCGCCCAGGCGCGCGGGGGCGCTTACGTGTTCGGCGACGTCTCGCTCGTCGAGCGCGGCATCGTCCAGGTGGCCCAGTCGCAGGCCGCCGACGGGTCGCTCCACGCCTATCCGCCGTCCGACGACCCGCACGGCCGGCAGATCGATTCGATGTTCGCATGGGTCGTGGCGCTATGGGAGCACCATTTCCAGAGCGGGCGCCTGGAACTGCTTCGCCAGTCGCAGGGAACCCTCGACCGGTTGCTCGAGTTCTTCGGCCGGCACGAGAAGGCCGAGGGATTGATAGCGGGTCTGGAGGGGTTCGAGCCGGAGGCGTTTGAACTGACCCTTTCCGGCCCAAGTGCCGCCCTGAACCTGCTTTACCTCCAGGCGCTGCAATCGGCGGCGCGAGTCTACGAGGTGCTCGGGGAGGAGAAAGAAGGTGCCTGGGCAGCCAAGAAGGGAGAATCCCTAACCCGCGCCATCGAAAAACACTTCTGGGACGCGAAGGCAAGAATGTGGAAAGATGGCTTCGATGCGGTCGCGGGGACGCCGGTCGAGCAGGGGTCGGTCTACGCCAACGCGCTGGCGGTGCTGTTGCGGGTCAAGCCGGAGACGGGCGCGGCGGTTGCCCGGGACGTAATTTTCAAAACGATGTCGTCACGGCGGGGCAGGACGGCGGTCGCGCCGCCGGCGCTGGCGGGCGCCGCCCTGGATGCGCTGGTGGAGATGGGCCTGCGGACCGAGGCCTTGGACCTGATCCGCAGCCGGTGGGGCGGCATGCTGGACCGGGGCGCGACGACTTTCTGGGAACACTGGGACGGGGCGACGGGGGGGCGCTGCTGCGGATCGGCGGCGGCGTCACCGGTGTACGTGCTCGCGCAGCAGGCGCTGGGTGTTACGCCGGCGGCGGTGGGCTGGACGCGCGTGCGCATCGCGCCGCTGCTGGGGACACTGGAATTCGCGCGCGGCGTCGTCCCGTCGCCGCTGGGGCCGATTCGCGTCGAGTGGGAAAAGGCGGGGGACGACCAACTGGCGGCACGGGTGGAATTGCCCGACGGGGTCAGCGGAGAATTCGTAGGGCCGCTGGGCGAAACGCGGGAATTGGAGGGTGGGGCGAGCGAGTTCCACACTTAAGTGCGGCTGCGCGACCAGTTTAGCTCGCTCAGCGGCGTCTCATAAACCAATGCGTTTCGAGCACGTATGATTACCGGACCCCCACCAATGCGGGGAGGCGATTTTTGCCGATGCCCGGATGCGGTGGTAGAGAATTGATGCGGGACCGCGCGCGATGCGCTTGCGGTTTGTCGCCCCTCCATTCGAGGATCGCCGTGTTTCCCGGCAAGAAATTGATTATGGCGATGGTGGCGTGTTTGCTCCCGGCAGCCGCCGCGACGGGCACCATCCTGGCGCAGGGCGATCTGACCCAGAACACCAGCTCGCCCGCGAACTTCAACTACTGGAACAACATCGGTTACCTTCCTGCAGGTAACAGCCTGTGGGGCTCGGGCATCTACCTGGGGGGCGGCTGGGTACTGACCGCCTGGCACGTCCAGGGCGACAACAACAGCGGCTACTCCTTTACGATTCCCGGCCTCAACAATGGGCAGAACGCCGTTTTCACCCCCGTGACTGCCTCGCAGGTGCAACTGCCGTACTCGGTCGGCGGGCCGGGTTCGGACCTTGCGCTGTTTCGGCTCGAGGATGACCCGTTGCTGCGCACACTGCCGAACGTGCGCTTCGGCGCCACGCCGCAGGTCGGGACGGACGTCACGATCACCGGGGCGGGGTGGAACTGGGATCCGACGCTTCACTACTGGCGGCTCTCGGATACGGCGCATCCGAACACGGCGACGTGGACGGACGTGACGGGCCAGCCCACGCAGATCCTGGCGCAGCGAAAGGGTTACCTTTACGGCCCGACGGGGTTCGCCAAGCGGTGGGGAACCAACACGACGGTAGCGATGCCGGGCAACGGCCCGACGTTCACCTTCACGGCCCAGGACGACAACGGGAACGTGACCAGCGTAACCGAGCTGTTCGGCGCGGCGTTCCAGAACGCGCCGGGCAACGTGCAGGTGGCGCCCGGCGATTCGGGAGGCGGCGTGTTCGTCGGCAACCGCCTGGTCGGGCTCAACCTCTACAAGGGCGACGATACGAAAGACCCGAAGAACCCGAACAACGTCGGCCAGCCGGAGAACACGGCCGTTTTCGGCAACGCGTCTTACTTTGCCGACCTGGCGCACTACGTGGACGAGATCGCGAGCATCACGAAGCTGCACCCGAGCATGGACGGGGACGCGAACCTGGATGGGCTGGTGGACATTGAAGATTTCAAGGCGCTTTACGCGAGCTACGGCACGGCGGCGGGGTGGACGCACGGAGATTTCAATCTCGATGGGGTGGTGGATTTCGGGGATTACCAGGCGCTGGAGTTGAATTACGGGCTGACGAGCGACGGGACATCGGTGGATGTGGGGCCGCTGCCGGCGATCGTGGCGGCGGCGCCAGAGCCGGGGGGGGCCGTGTTGGTGGGATTGGGGACGGCAGCGGTGCTGAGGCGGCGTTCGCGGCGGTGCTGAATCACAACTGGATCAGCCAGGGCAAGCGACGTTGCGCATCGATTTGGAAGTCACTGCAGCGCCGACAGGCGGGTTTGGGCGTCTTCGAATTTGGGGTTGAGTTCGAGGGCTTTGCGGTACTCGGCCTTGGCGGCCTCGTTGCGGCCCTGGTGTTCGAGGACGCTGGCGAGGTTGTAGTGCACCTCGGCGGGGGTGAGGACGGCCTGGAGTTGGAGGGTGGCCTCGGCGGTGCGGCCCAGGCGCGCGAGCATCAGGCCGTAGTTCGTGCGGCAGGGGACGTTCTTCGGGTCCTTGTCGATGCCGCCGCGGTAGGCGGTTTCGGCCTGATCGACGCGGCCGGCGAGCTCGTAGCAGAAGCCGAGGTTCGAATAGCCGCGCGGGTCGCCGTCGGTCACCTCGACGAAGCGCTTCCACACGCCGGCGGCCTCGGTGAACTTCTTGAGCTCCGAGAGACAGACGGCCTGACGGTAGAGGGCCTTCTTGTGCTTGGGATCGATCTTGAGCGCTTCCTTGTACTGCTTGACGGCGTTGGGGAGGTCGCCGTTGGTCTCGGCAAGTTGTCCCGCGGCGAAGTGCGTTTCGGCCTTGATCGGCGGGTCTTCCGACGTCTCGAAGGCGTTTCGCTCCTGGTTCATGGCCATCGCCTTGTCAGCGTTGACGCCGGTGACCGGAACGTTATTGGAACCAGAGCAGCCGACGAGCAGTATTGCGAGGATCAGGCTGGGTGGGATGAATCGACGCATGGGATGACCTTTATGCAAAGGGATCGGCGTATATCGAGTGTATCGGTCAATTGATGGGGCGGTTTGTTGCAAAGTCGGTATGATCTGCACGAAATCCCCGAGTTTTCGGAGGCAGCGAATGAAGCAGTGGGTTGCGGCGATCGTCATCCTGGGGCTTTGCGTTTGCGCGCGCGGAGAGGGGGCACTGGACGGCGTCCGCGAGGGGCCTCTGGTCGAATCGCCGCGCGGACAGGGACTTGGAGAACGGATCGAGGATGTCGGCTTTGTCGACCTGGCGGGAAAGGCGGGGCGGCTGTCGGATTATCGGCAATCCAAGGCGCTGGTGATCTGCATGACCAGCGCGACATGTCTGGTCGCGCGCAAGTACGGGTCGACGCTCGTGGAGTTGCAGAAGCGGTATGCCGGAAAAGGCGTGGCGTTCCTGGCGGTAAACGTGTCGGCGGCGGAGTCGGCGGCGCAGATGAACGAAGCCGCAGCGGAATTTGCCAAGGCGGGATGGGGCGGGCGGTACGTTGCGGATCGCGAGCAGAAGCTGGGCCGGGCGCTGGGGGCTGTCAGCACGACGGAGGCGTTCGTTCTGGACCGGACGCGGACGCTGGTCTATCGCGGGGCAATCGACGATCAATATGGTCTGGGTTACACGCTGCCGGAGCCGCGGGAGCATTATCTTGTCCGCGCGCTGGACGCGGTGATGAATGACGAGCGGCCGGACGTGCGGGTCACGACGGCGCCGGGGTGTTCGCTGTCGCTCGGTGCGGCGGCGCCGGCGAGCGCGATGAAGGTCACGTATCACAATCGGATTTCACGGATCGTGCAGGGGCATTGCCTGGAATGTCATCGCAAGGGCGAGAACGGCCCGTTCGAGCTGACGAGCTACGCCGACGTGAAGGGCAACGCGGCGATGATCAAGAAAGTGGTGGGGCGGCGGACGATGCCGCCGTGGTTCGCCGACCCGGCGATCGCCCATCCGTTCAAAAATGATCGCTCGCTGTCGGATCGCGAGCGGGAGGATCTGATCGGCTGGATCCAGGCGGGGTGCCCCGAGGGTGATCCGGCGGACGCGCCGGTGCCGGCGAAGTTCGTCGAAGGATGGCGGATCGGGCAGCCGGACCTGGTGCTGGAGTCGCCGAAGGTCGAACAAGTGCCGGCGAGCGGCGCGATCCGCTACCGTTACGTGCTGGTGCCGACGAACCTGAAAGAGGACAAGTGGGTGACGGCGATGGAGGTTCGGCCCAGCGCGCCGGAGGTCGTGCACCACCTGCTGGTGTTCATCTCCTTCCCGCAGGGCGACCCGCGCGGCAAGGCGGCGTTGCGCCAGTTCGACGGTGGGCTCAAGGGGTACTTCGCCGGCATGGTGCCGGGGCAGGGGCACATCACGTTTCCGGCGGGCACGGCCAAGTTGCTGCCCAAGGGGGCGGTGCTGGTCTTCCAGATCCATTACACGGCCAACGGCAAGCCGGCGCAGGACCGGCCGCGGATCGGCTTTAAGTTCACGGATCAGAAGCCGCGGTACGAGGTGGTGACGCGGGCGGCGTCGAACAACACGTTCCTGATCCCGCCGAATGATCCGAACTACGAGGTCACCGCGAGCTACACGTTCTTCCGGCCGACGCGGCTGTTGTCGGTGAATCCGCACAGCCACGTGCGCGGGAAGGCGTTCCGGTACGAGCTGATCTATCCCGACGGCAAGACGGACGTGATCCTCAACCTGCCGCGATACGACTTCAACTGGCAGATCGAGCACCAGTTCGCGACACCCATCGACGTGCCGGCGGGGACGCGGCTCAAGGTCACGGGGTGGTATGACAATTCGAAGGACAACCCGGCGAATCCCAATCCGAACAAGTCGGTGAAGTTCGGGGATCAGACGTGGGAGGAGATGATGATCGGGTATTTTACGGGGCACGTGCTGGGATAGACGCGCCTGACGGTCAAAACAAAACGGGGCTCAGCCGGTAGAACTGAATGTTGCCGGAACGGACGTGGAACGCCGGCGCGTTCTGTGATATGACTCGCGGTTTGCCGCGTGGCGTAAAGAAGAGCTAGCCGGTAAAGCAGCTAGCCCGCGGCATTTCATTCAACATTAGGAGAATCATCATGAAGGGTCGCATGTGGATGACGTTGTCGGCGCTGGCGCTCTCGGCGGGGCTGAGCACGGTTTGTCTGGCGGACGTGACGGGGAAGGCGGTGCTGGACGGCCAGGCGCCCAAGCCCAAGGAGATCAACATGAAGGCCGTGCCGCAATGCGCGGCCCAGCACGCCGACAAGGTGTACGACGAGTCGATCGTGGTCGGTGCGGGCAACGAGCTCAAGAACGTGGTGGTGTCGGTCAAGGACGGGGCAAAGCTGAACGGCCCGGCGCGCACCGAACCCGTGACGCTGGATCAGAAGGGGTGCATCTACTCGCCGCACGTCGTGGCGGTGCAAGTGGGCGAGTCGCTGATCGCCAAGAACAGCGACTCGTTCCTGCACAACGTGCACGGGCTGGGGCGGGACAATCCGGAGTTCAACTTTCCGCAGCAGCAGACGGGGCAGGAGACCAAGATCGACAACGGCACCAAGGCCCCCGAAACCTACAAGGTCAAGTGCGACGTCCACCCGTGGATGAGCGCGTGGGTGGTGGTGCTGGATCACCCGTACTTCGCGGTCACGGGGGACAACGGGGAATTCACGATCAAGGGCCTCAAGGACGGCAAGTACACGCTGCAGGCCTGGCAGGAAAAGCTGGGGACGCAGGAGGCCGAGGTCGAGGTGAAGGACGGCAAGGCGACCAAGCCGATCGAGTTCAAGTTCCAGCCAAAGAAGCGCGCGGCGGCGGACGTGGCAAAGGAAGTGAAGGAAACGGTCGCGGTGAGCACCCCGGCGGCAGCGTCGGACGAGTGCGAGTTCTGCAAGAAGGAGGCGGCGACGGTGGCGAAGGCCGCCACACCCGCCAAGGGGACGCAGCCGCAGGCCGCCGCGACGAAGTAAGTCATGGCGCGGGCGGGATTTGATTGGCATTGACGACGCAGACGGGCACTGGCAGGTCTCACGGGCCTGCCAGTGTCGTTCGTTTCCATGGAGTGACGGCCAGAGGGTGGTGAGGTTTTTCGTCGCAGGGGCGGTCGGACGCCTTTTCATCGCGCGTCGAATCCCTAGAATCTGCGGACTTTCCGCCAAGAGGAGATCGGGTTGCTGTCTCACAAGAGCGAGCGGACGTCGACCGGGGGGACACGATGGCGCGCGGCGCCCGCGGTGGTCTTTCGGGCGACCTGCGCGGCGGCGCTGCTGAGCATCGCCGGCCGCGCCGACGCGGTGAGCTGGTGGCTCCCCGCCAATTACTCGCGCCACGGCGTGGAGATGGACTACCTCTTCACGCTGGTGTTCATCATCACCTCCGTCGTGATGCTGGGCGTGTTCGCGGCGATGGTCTACTTCCTGGTGCGCTACCGCCACGACCCTAACCGCAAGAAGGCCCACTTCACCCACGGCAATACGAAGATCGAGATGCTCTGGACGATCGTCCCGGCGATCATCCTGATCGTGATCTCGCTCTATTCCAAGGGAGTCTGGGACCGCTATCGCCACGGCGACGAGGTGGACCACAGCGCCAAGCCCGCGCGGCTGCTGGTGATCGGCCAGCAGTTCCAGTGGAACGTGGTCTACGCCGGGCCGGACGGGAAGCTCGGGCGGTACCTGGTCTATCCCAAGCCGACGGACCGCGTGTGGCCCAAGAATGCCGACGGCACGGCCAAGACGTTCAGCTTCGGCAAGTACCAGGACACCAAGGGCCCGGCGGACATGCCGTTCGATGATGCCCTGGGGGCGATCAACGCCTACATCGACCAGGAGAACCCGCTGGGCAAGGTCTTCGACGATCCCGACGGCAAGGACGATAACTTCGACCCGCAGCCGGGCCGGCCGATCGAGATCCCCAAGGGCCGCCCGGTCGAGGTGCAGCTCTCGAGCAAGGACGTCATCCACGACTTTTTCCTGCCCAACATGCGGGTGAAGCTGGACGCGGTGCCCGGCCTTCGGGGTGTGCTCAACTTCACCGCGACGCAGACCAGCAAGGAAGTGCAGGGCCTGCCCGAGAACCGCCGGACGTACACCGACCTGGACGCGCTGGCGGCGTCGCTTGCGGATCCCGTCGTCGCCACGATGCTGCTCGACGTCAACGAGAAAAGCCAACCCAAGGCGCCGGACGCCAAGAGCGCCGGCACCGCTTTCGACCGCAACGCCGGCGAGTGGAAGTACAACGACAAGGAAGGCAAGACGATCATCCGCGAAGGCCAGCCGCTCACCAAGGAACGCGTCGCGCAGCTCAAGGCGATCGGTGTGAAGGAGATCACGATCTACCGCCCGCAATTCGACCTGGTCTGCGAAGAGTTGTGCGGCCAGGGCCACGGCAAGATGCAGGGGCGCGTGATCGTGATTACGCCCGAGGAGTTCGTCCAAAAGTACGAGACGGCATCGGATTCGGCGTCGGGCAAGGCCGACGACCGGACGGCGGTCACGCGACGGTAGCCTCCGCCCGGTGCGGAACGCGTCCGCCGCGCCTGATGATCCATGAGAATGTTCCGCCCAGCGGAACCTACAGGATATGAGCGCAGTTTTCCCCACGAGCACGGTCACGCGTCACGGCGGCAACGGCGACCACCACGACGGCGCCGACGGCGACAGCCACGGGCATCACGGCGACGTCGGCTTCCTCAAGAAGTACGTCTTCTCCGTGGATCACAAGGTCATCGGCATCCAGTTCCTGTTCCTGGGGCTGATGTTCATGGTCGTCGGCGGACTGCTGGCGATGCTGATCCGCTGGCAACTGGCCTGGCCCGACGCCGAGACGCAGTGGCGGGATCACCCCGTCCCGATCCTGTCGCGCACGTTGTGGTCGAAGGTCGCGCCGACCGAGCGGCTGGGTGCGATCGCCAGCGTGGACGCGGCGAACAAAACGGTGACCGTCGAGAACATCGACACCTACGACGTGCGTCCGGGCGACGCGGTCACGGTCAAGGCATCGGGCGGTCAGACCGTCCAGGGCGAAGTGCGGGAAGTCGAGCATCACCACGCGCTGATCGACGTCGGCGGCGCTGCGCCCGCGGGCACGGCGTTAAAGGCCGGCGATACCGTCCTGGGCAAGCGCCAGCCCGGCTCGATGCCGCCGGACTTCTACACGATGATCTTCTCGATGCACGGGACGATCATGATCTTCTTCGTGATTATCCCCCTGCTGGTGGGCACGTTCGGGAATTACCTGATTCCGCTCAAGATCGGCGCGCCCGACATGGCCTTCCCGTTCCTGAACGGGATGGCGTTCTGGTCGGCGCTGCCCGCCGGAGCTGTCATCGTGGCCAGCTTTTTTATGCCTTCGGGCGCGGCGCAGGCGGGGTGGACGGTTTACCCGCCGCTCAGCTCGATCATCGCCAACGGCGAGATGGGCAAGCCGTGGGATGAGAGCGCGTGGCTGGCCTATCAGCGGCCGCGCACACCGGTCGAGCGCATCGGTTCTTTCCTCCGGATCGGCGGACCGATCGTGGAGCTCGGGGATGCGAAGTTCGCGGTCAATTCGCTCACCGCCCCCCTGCCGGTCGGGACGAGTCCGACACTCGCGGAAAAGGCCGCCAACGCCGCCCGCGCCGCGGTCACCGATTACGCGAAACACAACCACGTTGACCTCAAGAACGTCAACGTGCAGGTCAAAACCGAGGGCGAAGGCAAATCGCTTCTGTCGAT
>DATBFY010000285.1:0-3030 GCA_036558265.1 Tepidisphaeraceae bacterium
AGACCTGATCGATAAACTTCGCCCGCAGATCCGCGCCGGCGTGCCGATCGTCGTGCTCGAGCCCAGTTGTTGGGCCGTCTTCAAGGACGAGCTGACCAACATCCTCAACGAGAACGAGGACGCCAAGCGCCTGCAGGAACAGGTCTTCACGCTCAGCGACTTCCTCGACCGCCACGCCCCGCCGGGCTACCGCGTGCCGAAACTGCACCGCAAGGCGCTGCTCCACGGCCACTGCCACCAGAAGTCGCTCGACCGCCTCAACGACAAGCGCTATGGCGAGCTGTTCTGCGAGAAGGATTTGCTCAAGAAGATGGGAATTGCCTTCGAAGCGCCGACGGACGGCTGCTGCGGGATGGCCGGCGCCTTCGGCTTCGAGAAGGGCGATCACTACGCGGTTGCGATGGCGTGCGGCGAGCGCTCGCTCCTGCCTCACGTCCGCCAGACATCGGATGACGACCTGGTCATCGCCGACGGCTTCAGTTGCCGCGAGCAGATCAGCCAGGCGACCGGCCGGCATGCCCTGCACCTCGCGGAAGTGATGCAATTGGCCCTGCGGCACGGCCCCGACGGCCCGCGCACCGGTGAGCACCCGGAGGCCGAGGTCCAACGCTGCGTCCGCCGCGCCCACCGCAAGGCCAACGCCCGCGCGCTCACCGCCGTCGCCTGCGGCGCACTGATCGGCGGATTGCTCTACCGCTTCAACAAGCACCAACAACGGAGTTCCACGACATGGATCAGTCGCTGAAAGGAAAGGTTGTCGTAGTCACCGGCGCATCGGGCGGGGTCGGCCGCGCGACGGTCCGCCTGCTCGCTCGGCGCGGTGCCAACATCGGCCTGCTCGCCCGAGGCGTCGAGGGCCTCGAAGGCGCCAAGCGCGAGGTTGAGAAACTGGGTGCCCGCGCTGTCGTCTGCCCCATGGATGTTTCCCGCGCCGACGAGATGGAATCCGCCGCCCAGACCGTCGAGCGCGAGCTGGGCGCCATCGACGTCTGGGTCAATAACGCAATGGTCTCGATGTACTCCAAGTTCATGGACATGGAGGCCGACGAGTTCAAACACATCGTCGAGGTCACGTTCCTGGGCCAGGTCTACGGCACAAAGGCCGCGCTGCGACGCATGATCCCCCGCAACCGGGGCGTGATCATCCAGGTCGGGTCGGCGCTGGCGTACCGCTCGATCCCCCTCCAGTCCGCCTACTGCGCCAGCAAGCACGGCATCGAAGGCTTCACCGAGTCGATCCGCTCCGAGCTGATGCACGACGACATCAACGTCCGCATCTCGATGGTCAACCTGCCGGGCGTCAACACTACCCAGTTCACCTGGACCAAGAACAAGATGCCCAACAAGCCACGCCCGACCGGAACAATCTACCAGCCCGAGCTGGCGGCCGAGGCGATCGTCTTCGCCATCGAGAACGAGCGCCGCCAGGTGTTCCTGGGCTATCCGACGCTCGAAGCCGTCATCGGCGAGAAGTTCATCCCGGGCGTGCTCGACAAGTACCTCGCCCACGCCGCCTGGGAAGGCGCCTTCCTTCCCGAACCGGCCAATCCGGACAAGGAGGACAACTTCTGGAAACCCGTGCCGCGCGACCTGGGCTCCCACGGCCCGTTCGACGCCCAGTCCACCAATCACAGCCTGCAACTCTGGGCCACCAGGCACCGCAATGGCCTTCTTGCCTTGGCCGGCGCCGGCCTGGCGGCATTGGGGTTGGGACTGCTGACCCGCCGGTCGAACGCAGCCCCATCCGCCGGGGCACCGTCTTTGCGACGAATGGTGCACACTTTCGCGAGGTAACTAACCATGGCCCAGACCGTCAGCGACTTCATCGTTTCCAGGCTTAAAGAATGGGGCATCAACCGGGTTTACGGCTATCCGGGCGACGGAATCAACGGCGTTATGGCCGCCCTGCGCAAATCTGACGACTGCCCGCGATTCATCCAGGCCCGCCACGAGGAGTTGGCGGCTTTCATGGCGTGCGCCCACGCCAAGTTCACCGGCACGGTCGGTGTCTGCATCGCCACATCCGGGCCCGGCGCCATTCACCTGCTCAACGGGCTTTACGACGCGCGGATGGATCACCAGCCGGTCGTCGCGATCGTCGGGCAGTCCGCCACGACCGTCCTGGGCGGCAGCTTCCAGCAGGAAGTCGATCTTTTAAACCTCTTCAAGGATGTGGCGGCAGAATATATCACGCAAGTCAATTCTCCCGTCGCCGCGCGGCACGCGATCGACCGCGCCGTCCGCATCGCCCTAGACCAGCGCACGATCACCTGCGTCATCCTCCCCAAGGACGTGCAGGAGATGGACGCCGTCCCCAAGCCGCCGCACATCCACGATTCGCTGCACAGCGGCGTCGGATACAGCGTGCCGCACATCATTCCCAAGCGCCCGGATCTCGACGCCGCCGCCAAGGTCCTCAACGAGGGCGACAAGGTCGCCATGTTGATCGGCGCGGGCGCGCTGGCGGCGACCGACGAGGTCATCCAGGTCGCCGATCGCCTGGGCGCGGGCGTCGCCAAGAGCTGGCTGGGCAAGGCCGCACTTCCCGACGACGTGCCCTACTGCACGGGCAACATCGGCTTGCTCGGCACCAAGCCCTCCTGGGAATTGATGAACGACTGCGACACACTGTTGGTCGTCGGCTCCTCTTTCCCTTATGGCGAGTTCTATCCCAGGGAAGGTCAGTGCAAAGCCGTGCAGATCGACCTCGACGGTCGGATGCTCTCGCTGCGTTACCCGATGACCGTCAACTTAAAGGGCGACGCGAAGGAAACTTTGCAGGCCCTGCTGCCCCTGCTCGACCGCAAGCGCGACCGCTCCTGGCAGAACAAGGTGATGGAGAACGTGAAGGAGTGGTGGAACGTAATCGCGTCGCGCGCGATGAACGAGGCCAACCCGCTCAACCCCGAGCGCGTCTTCTGGGAGCTTTCGCCACGCCTCCCCGACAACTGCATCCTCAGCGCCGATTCCGGCACGGCGGCCAACTGGTACGCGCGGGACCTGAAGATCCGCCGCGGGATGATGGCCAGC
>DATBFY010000286.1:0-16228 GCA_036558265.1 Tepidisphaeraceae bacterium
CTGCCGATCAACTTCGAGGGGCACACGGGCGCGTTCTGCCGGCCGGTGGCGGTCGTCCGGTGATCGAACCGCGCGAAGGACGTCCACGGCACGAAGGGAATGGCGATACGTCCGAGCGGGCTCCTAGCGCCCGCCGTCCGCGCCCTCCTGCGCGTATGACTGCCTCAGCCAGCCGTACTGCTCTGCCAGCGCCAATTCCGCCGGCGCCATCGTTACGGACGAATAGGCGTCCATCGGCGCGGCCGCGCACGCCGGGCCTTCCAGGACCATCCCGACACCGGTTCGCCTTCGCTTGGTGCGGAGGACGCCGGTCGTGTACTCGACGGTGAAGAGGTAGCGGAAGCAGCCGCTCGCCTCCTGGGCATACAGCACGTCGCGCACGACCACGTCCGCCGCGCCCGGCGTGGGGAGGCGTCCGGTCACCTTGGGCGCGAGCTGGAAGCGGTCGTCGGCCGTGTAGCGCATGCGCCAGTCCGCCGCCAGGGCGGAGACTCGCGCCGCGCGGGATCGGCGCAAGAGCGCATCGATCGCCAGCGCGGCGGCGCTGGCCGCGAGCAGCATGCACAGCAGCAGGATTGGCGACATCACGGCGGGGGTTGACGAGGCTGGCGCCGATTACTTGTTGAGGTTCACCGGCGGCTTGGACTGCGGTTGAGCCCCCTGGCCGGCCGGTGCACCGCCCGTGCCGGTGCGGGGGCGACGATCGCCCGGCGCGGCGGGCTGCTGCGGCGTCGTCCCGGTTCCGGTGGGCGCGGCGGCGGGCTTGGGCGCATCCGTCGGCTTGGGCGCGGCATCGGAGTCGAGCTTGGACTTGGCGCCGCCCGGCAGCTTGTAGTTGATCCCGTAGTTCGGGTCGTTGGCGCGAAGATTCTTGATGCCGGTGACGATTGTGACGTACGTCGGCGACGCCTTGCTCACCGCCATTGGCTTGTAGGTCTGCCCCTTGAGTTTCGGGTGGCGGAGATCGGCCACGTCCTGCGCGAGCGCGAACTCTGCGAGGATCGAGCGATCGGGATAGGTGCGGTCGATCATCGAGTACTGCTGGCCGTTGAAGTCGTGGATGTAGTTCTGGAGGATGTAGAAGTTGGTGTAGGCGACGTCCTCGCGCTCGGGGTTATTGGTGAGGAGTTGGAAGTCGCCGGCGTTCTTGCCGCCGTGGCAGCCGATGGTGGCGCAATTGTTGAGGATCAGCGGCTGGATGACGCGGCGGTACTCGGCCAGGGCCTGCGGGTCGGTGGTGAGCTTGATCTGCTTGCGCATGTCCGGCGGGGTCTTGGCATCGCTGAGGATGATGTAGGCCTGCTGCGTCTGGTTGTACGTGGCGAACTGTGCCGCGGGGGTGGCGGTCATCTCGATGTAGCGCTTGCGGACGTCGGCGGGGACGACCGCGCGCGGCGCGACCGAATCGTTCTCGCGCCACTCCATCTGCCGGATCGCGTTGATGTCGTCCGCGGTCAGCACGCGTCCCGGAGCGCCGCGGTCGCCGGCCGCGGCCGTGTTCGCACCGGTGTTACCGCCGTTCTTCGGGGCGGCGCCGGTGCCGGTACCCGCCGCGGCCGCGCCTCCGGTCCGGTTCTTCTCGATCCGGCGCTGGCTGATCACGGTCTGCTCGAGCGTACCCGCCTCGGCGTTGTTGGGATCGACCTTGCGCGCCTCCTCGATCTGCTCCAGCGCCTGGTCGTAGAGCTTCACGTCATAGCACCAGCGCGCCAGGGCGAGGTGATCGGCGGCGGCGGCATTCCTGGGAAGCGCCTTGAGCTTGGCCTGGTAACGGTCCTGGACGTTGTCGAAATATTCGACCTGTCCGGCGAGCTGATCCCGGTCGATGTTCGTCCGGATGCCGTGCATGCTGACAGTGACGACGTCGGGCTTCTCCTCGATGTCCCCCTCCAGGGTGCGGCCGTCACGGGTTTTGACGACCCCTTGACGGGCGAAGAGCACCGAGGCCGAGAAGAAGAGGGACGCGGCCATACCCGCCGCCGTCAACATACCGATCCGCCAAAGTCGTCGATTCATAAGGGGTCTCCTCGCTCGCGCGCGCGAATGCTCGCCAAGGGTTGCTGCTTGTTCGTCAGGGGATCATCGTAAATCCGCCCCGATTTCCGAGCAAGTTGCGTTCCGTTATGTGCCACCGGGGGGGGATTTGCCGCGAAGTCGCGATGACGCGAAGGAAATCGCGAAGAATTGACACTTTGCAACCCTTTTTTGTGAGTTCTCTCTTCTTCGCGGCGGCCTTCGCGACATCGCTGCAAGATCAGTTGGCATAGAATGCGCGGGTCTTGCGATACCCAATGCGCGGGTCGGGCGTTGTACGCGTTCCATTCGATTCGGGCGCCGATGGACACACGAAGGCCACGGGCAAACAAGTTTGCCCATGCCACCCGGAGCGGCGCAGGAATCAGCGGCGCTCCGCACTAGAGTCCCTTGTCGCGGTTGAACGCCTGGGAGCCACCCGGGGGGATGGTCATGTAGTTCCAAGGCTCATTGCGGGTGGTCTTGATGTGCTTGGCGAGCAGGACGATCTGACCGACGTGCCACGTGTAGTGGGCGATCTGGCGGATGATGGCCTGGATGACGGAGTGGGGTTCCTTGCGGATGTAGATCGTGCGTTCGAGGTCGTTGGGCTTCAGGGAGTCGAGGGCGGCGAAGAGGGTGTGCCAGCCTTGGTCCCAGGTGGCGAGGAGTTCGGCGCGGGGGATAGGGGTTTCGGCAAATTCGCCCTCGCGGTCGCGGTCGGGCTTTTCGCCGTCGGTGGCGAGGAAGTCGGTCCATCTCGATCGCATGTTGCCGGCGAGGTGGCGGACGTAGGCGGCGATGCTGCTCTGCCGGGGATTGAGGCGGACGAAGAAGTCCTCGTCGCGGAGCTGGGCGAACGCCCGTTCGGCGTAGGCCTTGGTCTTGCGGAACTCGTCGATGGCGGCGGCGAGGGTGAGATCGTGAAGCATGAAGAAGATTTAACCACGACGGCACGAAGGCACAAAGGAGGATGTGGCGAAGAGGACCGAGCCGCAAACTAAGCCGAAAGCGGCGTGCGCGAATCAAAAGTCTTCTTCGTGTCTTCGTGAGTGTCTTCGTGACTTCGTGGTGCAAAACTACTTCGCGCAGAAGTCGACCAGCCGGGCGATCTCGCTGCGAAGGTCTTTGCGGTGAACCACGAAGTCGAGGAAGCCGTGTTCTTCGAGGAACTCCGCCCGCTGGAAGCCGTCGGGCAGCTCGACCTTGATCGTGTTCCAGATCGTGCGCGGGCCGGCGAAGCCGATCAGGGCCTTGGGCTCGGCGATGATGAAGTCGCCGAGCATGGCAAAGCTGGCGGTCACGCCGCCGGTGGTCGGGTCGGCCAGCAGTGAGATAAAGAGGCCTCCCGCCTCGTCCAGGCGCGCCAACGCGGCGCTGGTCTTGGCCATCTGCATGAGGCTGAGGGTCGATTCCTGCATGCGCGCCCCTCCAGAGCAGCTCACGATGATCAGCGGGGTCTTCTCATCCGCGGCCGCTTCGATCGTGCGCGTGATCTTCTCCCCCACGACGCTCCCCATCGACCCCATCATGAATTCCGGGTCCATCACCGCCAGCAGGGCCGGGCGGCCCTTGATGAACCCCTTGCCGCAGAGGACGGCATCGGCGTTGCCGGTCTTCTTCTGCTCGGCTTCGAGCCGTTCCTTGTAGGCCTTCTTGTCTACGAACTTGATCGGGTCGGCGGGGACGATGTCGGTGAACATCTCCTCGAAGCTGCCCGGGTCCACGAGCTGCTCGACGCGCTGGCGGGCGGAAACGCGGAAGTGATGCTGGCACGAAGGGCAGACCCACAGGGCCTCCTCGACCACCTTGCGGAAGAGCATCTCCTCGCACTCGGGGCAGCGGAGCCAGAGCCCCTGGGGAATGCCCTCTTTGCGGGCGGCGGGGTCATTGGGGGGTTGAGACATAGCGGGGAACCAACGCGTGAAACGTAACGCGTAAAACATAAGGGCCGTTCGCGCGCCTTTATGTTTACGTGTTACGGCTTTACTCATTGCCGCCCGCGGGTCAACGGTCACGGGCGGCGATAGCGCGCGTGTCATCGTCCCCTGTAAATCGTGGCCACGCAAGCGCGGACGCTCGTCCGGCGCGCGGGTGGGCCGCTCACAGCGCCGCCGCGCCTGCGTCGGCGACGTCCTGGTCCTGCTTGCCGCTGCCACCGCTGACGCCGATGGCGCCGACGACCTTTCCCCCCTGTTTGAGAGGCACGCCGCCCGCGAAGATCATCACCTTGCCGTCGTTGGATGCGTGGATGCCGAAGAACTGGTCCCCGGACTGGCTGAACTTGGCGAGTTCGCCGGTCGCGATATCGAACGCGCGGCTGGTCCATGCCTTTTTTATCGAGATGTCGATGCTGCCCAGCCAGGCGTTCTCCATCCGTTCGAAGGCGAGCAGATTCCCGCCCGAGTCCACCACCGCGACGTTCATCGGTTGTCCGATCGAGCGGGCCTTGTCTTCGGCGGCGGCGATGATCCGGCGTGCGTCGGCGAGCGTGAGCATGGTGATCTATCTCCCGAGTAAAAGGTTGAGGCCGGCAGTGTACGGTGCAGGCGGGGTGGATGCAGCACAAAAACCCGACAAATCAGAAACCGGTCGCAAGCATGATCCGCGCCCGTCTTTCCCGCGCGTCAGTCGATGCGTGCACGAAGATCCACGATCGCCGCCGGACGATCCTGTTTATCGAAGATCGCGCTGGCGACGACGAACCAGTCGACGCCTGCGTCGCGCGCGCGCTCGATCGTGCCGGCGTGGATGCCGCCGTCGATCTCCAGGCGCTGGCTGGGGCGCAGCCGCTTCTTGACCGCCTCGCACTTGGGCAGGGCCTCGGGCATGAAGGATTGGCCGCTGAATCCCGGGACGACGCTCATGACCAGCACGACGTCCACCTCATCGAGCGCTGGGAAGATCGACTCGACCGGCGTGGCGGGGTTGAGCGTGATCCCGACCGAGCAGCCCTGCTCGCAATGATCCCGGCCGATCGCGCGGATCTCGCGGGCGGTCTTCGCGGGGTCGCTGGTCACCTCGACGTGGAAGGTCAGGTTCTGCGCCCCGGCCTTGAACATCGCCGGCGCGTAACGGACCGGCTCGCTGATCATCAGGTGCGCGTCGAAATAAGCCTGCGTTACCGGGCGGACGCTCTTCACGACCGGCGGGCCGAACGAGATGTTCGGGACGAAGTGCCCGTCCATCACGTCGAGGTGTAGAAAATCCGCGCCGGCGGACAGAACCTCGTCGATCTCATTGGCCAGACGGGCAAAGTTGGCTGAGAGGATGGAGGGGAGCAAGGCGCGGCGCGTCGTGGTGAACGGGTGGGTCAGCATGGGGCGCAAATGCGTAAACGGGTAACGCGTCAAACATAAAGCGCGAATCGCTTCCTTATGTTTTACGCGATACGTTTTACGCCTTAGTCGAGGATGTCCAGCGTCGAAAAGTGCCCTTTCTCCAGAAACTCCAGGCTCGCCCCGCCCCCCGTACTGACGTGACTGACCTTGTCCGCCAGTCCCATTTGTTCCACCGCGGCGGCACTGTCGCCACCGCCGATGATCGTGACCGCGCCTCTGGCGGTCGCGTCGGCAACGGCTTGTGCGATGTCCTTCGTGCCGGCGGCGAAGGGTTTCTTCTCGAAGACTCCCATCGGGCCGTTCCAGACGACCGTCTTCGCCCGGGCGATCTCGTCCGCGTAAAGCTTCCGGGTCTTGGGGCCGATGTCGAAACCTTCCCGATCGGCGGGGATGTTACCCTCGACGATCTGGGTCGTGGCGTCGTCGGTCATCTTATCGGAGATCACCGTATCGACGGGCAGTTTGATCTTTCCGCCTGCCTGTTTGAGGAGATCCTTCGCGAGCTCGACCTTGTCGCGCTCGACCAGGCTGTTGCCGACCTCCTTTCCCTGGGCGAGGAAGAAGGTGTACGCCATGGCTCCGCCGATCAGCACCATGTCGGCCTTCGACAACAGTTGCTTGATCACCTCGATCTTATCGCTGACCTTCGCGCCGCCGAGGATGGCGACGAACGGCCGCTTGGGATTGCGGATCGCCTCGCCGAGGAATTTCAGCTCCTTCTGGATCAGGTAACCGATGACGCGGGGCTTGCCCGCCAGCAACTGGGCGGCCCCGAACGTGCTGGCATGTTCGCGATGGGCCGTGCCGAAGGCGTCGTTGACGTAGACATCGCCGAGCTTGGCCAACTGCCGTGAGAAGTCCGGGTCGTTCTTCTCCTCCTGCGGGTGGAAGCGGACATTCTCCAGGACGAGGATCTCCCCGTCCTTCAGGCTGTTGGCCTGTTTCTCCACCTCAGGGCCGATCGAATCATGGGCGAACTGCACGGGCCGGCCGAGCAGACTGGACAGCCGCTCGACGGTCGGCTTGAGCGAGAATTTGGGCTCCGGACCTTTCTTGGGACGCCCGAGGTGGCTCATGAGGATCAAACGGCCGCCCCGGTTGATCACGTCCTTGATCGTCGGAAGGGCCTGGACGATGCGACGATCGTCGGTGATCCGCCCGTCTTCGACCGGGACGTTGAAATCGACGCGCATGAGGACCCGCTTTCCCTTCACGTCCACGTCGGCGACGGTCTTGCTGGCCATGTTTGACTTCTCCTTCGAGGTTGCGGGTCCGATGCTACGGGGCGGGGCGCGCGTGTCAAGAATGCGAAGAGGGATCGTTTTTGTTCCCATCGAAGTCCCTTCACGTGACGCGCGGCGACCGGGCGCCTAGAGTCGGTTTTCATCCGCCCGAAAGGAGACGTCGATGCAACCCCGCCTGAAATTTACGGATCTGGCCCCCGAGGGAGTGCGCGCCCTGTTCGCGCTGGAGAAATACGTCCGTCAATCGGGGCTCGAAGCCCCCCTGCTGGAACTGGTGAAGCTGCGGGCGAGCCAGATCAATGGCTGCGCGTACTGCCTCGACATGCACACGAAGGACGCCCGGGCCGCGGGGGAGACCGAGCAGCGCCTCTATTGCCTCTCGGCCTGGCGCGAGTGCCCCTTCTATACGGACCGGGAGCGCGCGGCCCTGGAGTGGACCGAAGCCGTCACGCTCGTAAGCGTCGATCACGTGCCCGACGAGGTCTTCGAGCGCGTGCGGCCGCACTTTAAGGACAAGGAACTGGCCGACCTCAACTTCGCGGTCGTCGCGATCAACGCGTGGAACCGGCTGGCCATCCCATTTCGATCCGTACCCGGCAACTATCAGCCCGGCGCTCACAAATCGACGCTTTAGCGCGCCCGGACGTCGCCGCGATTGCGCAGGCGATCCTTCCCGCCCGCGTAGAGGAACAGGTTCACGCCCAGCTCGAAGGCCTCGGGGCGCGTGCGCTCCATCCGCTGCTGCCACGCGGTCGCGAGATCGCTCGGGCTGTGGATCCAGAGCGGCCTGCTCGTCTTCGCGTCCAGGATCCCCCGGAGCCGGGGCCGCTTGCTGATCGGAATCGTGTACTGGGCGGTGTAGATCGGATGCTCGCGCGGAAGTTCCGCAAGCGTGCGGCCGGGAAACAGCCGCCCGCACAGTTTTTCCACATACAAGTTGAAGGCCGCCGATCCATCGTCCGCTTGGGTGAACAGGATCCCGCCCTGATCAACGAACGTCCGGATCTTATTAACCTCTGCAACGCTGAGCTTCAGGGCCGCGTCGGAAGCGAGATAAAGAATCGGGGCGTCCGACCAGTCCGTCGCGGGACGCGCCAGCGGCACGATCTGCCATTGGATCGGCCGCTCGAGCTCCCGCGAGGCAAACCGCGCGAGGTTCGACAGATCGCGAGGCCGGTTGTTCCACCGGCCATGATCCTCGCTGCCGGGCGGATCCAGAGCCAGCTTGTTCATGAGGATCGGATGTCGTCCCCGCGCGAGGAACAACACCGTGTAGGCGGTATCGATCAGCGTGTCGGCGGTCGCCTGGTCCGTCCGTCCCCACGCGCCGTTGTCCCACTGGCTTTGCACGACTTTTCGGGCCATTTCCGGGTACCAGTCATGCTCGCCCAGGAATTTGTATCCACTCAGGAGTCCCACCCGGCCCAACGCGAAAAGCGTGTAGCCGAGATAGACCTTTCCCGGGCCGCCCACGTCGGTCGCGTGGTCGCCCTGGGATAGCCATGCGATGGCCCGGCCCAGCGCATCGGCGGCCGGTGAGGATTGCTGCCCCCTCGCGGCGGCGGTTGGGGCCTCCAGCGCCTGGCGCGTGATCATCACCGATGCCGCCCCGCCCAACGTCATCGCCAAGGTGCCCGCCGGCTTGTCCGCGCGGTAGGTCCATTGGCCGTCCGGACGCTGGCAATCCAGCCAATGAGCTTCGACATCCTCCCAGTAGGCGTCCGGCACCTCCATTCCGACTTCTGCTCCGGCCCAGACGCCCATGACGCCGTATTGCGAGTTGGAATTGTCCCATTGGAAGAGGCCATCGCGCGGGTCGTTGAGTTCCTGCGGCGGATAATTGGGCGGAGGAAGCTGGGGTACGCCGCTCGCGCCCCCGTTGCGGCGCGCGACCGTGTCTCCCTTCCTGGGCGTTGGCGCGGCTGGTGTAGGGGAGGTCGGCGTCCGCGGGATGAAACGACCCCTGCTCCAGGGCGGCGGGCGGTAATCAATCCGGCGCCATGGGATCAGGCGGATGGGGATCCACCGGCCCGCGGGGGCCTTCACCATTCGCGGGGGCGACACGCCCGGCCCGGCGTGCGTCGGCGTCGGGGACGTGCCGTTTGGCATCGGCGGGCGGATCGCCGTCGGCGACGTGCCGCCGTCGCTTCCGATGTGCTGACGCTCCCGCGGCGCCTCCCGCGGATCGGCCCGGACCAGGTTGAACGTGTCCCGGTCGTCGTAGGAGTAGGCCCCGCCCACAGCGGCATCCACGAGCCACTGTACGTCGTCCGCGAGCACATCGCGATCGTCCGGGCGCGCGTAAACGGCCAGCGCAGACGCCCGAAGGCTCCGCGCGTACACCGCGGGGCTCTGCGGCTTGTCCCGGTCGGTGGCCATCGGGTGCCGCTTCATCGCCTCGACCAAACGGCCCAGGGTCGGATCCGTCGGTTGAAACCTGGAATCGTGCGTCGCCTGCCCCGCGCAAAGCACCGCGTAGACGCACAGCGCGTTAAGTCCCTCATGGTACGTCTGACTGACGTCCCGGCCCTGTTTGATCTCATCCTGCTCGAACTGGGCGAGCAGGAAATCCCGGCCGCGGGCGATCGCGCGGCCGATGTCGTCGTCGGTCACACTCGACTGAACGCCGGGGGGCCTGGGCGTGGTGGACGCGCCCGTCGGCCCATCGGCCGGCGATCGCGGGGTGACGATGAAAAAAAGCGATACAATAAGAGCGGCGGGGCCAAGCCAACCGTGCGAGCGCAGCACGCGGGCCTCCTTTGTTTTTCGACCGGCGACGTCCATCGGCGCCGGCAATTCCATCGCCCCCTTGTCACCCACATGATATCCGCCGCAACGGGAGGAGCCAAAGCGGAAAAGAAAAATAACGGATCGACCGGCCGTTATCGCCCGCTCAGCTCGTCGATGACCTTGCGCGCCTCCGGGGTCCCGATCGCCTCGAGCAGCCGCAGGGCGATCGCGCTCCGCCGCGCCTGCGGGTCGGCCGGCGCGACCTGCGCAAGCCCGTTCAGCGCGGTCTGAAGTCGAAGCTTGACCTCGGCCGAATCCGTATGGTCGATCGCCTCGCGGATCATCGTCCGCGCCCCGGGACCCAGCCCCTTGATCGCCTCCGTCGCCTGCTCGCGCGCGTCGAAGTCGTCGCCGTCCAGTTTCGAGAGGAGCTGCGCGAACCGCTCGCGATCGAGCCCCGCCGGGTGCTTCACCTTCTCGCGCAGGAACCGGGCGGTGTCATCCCCGCCCGTCACCAGCGCCCAGAACGCATCGCTTTCAGCGACCACGTCACGCCCGCCGATGGCCTCCCACAGCCGCCGCATCTGCTCGTTGTCGAGCTTCTTCAGGTCCGCGTCGTCGAGCAGCTCGACCTTCACATTTTTCAGACCCCAGCACTCGTCGTCCGAGGGCTGAAGGTTCTCACCGCCCGCGAACCAGAACCCGACCGCGTCGCGGTCGTTCGGGATGCAGAAGTTGAGGCGATAGACCGAATCCACCCCGCGGCTGACGCGGTCGAAGACCCACTGGTAGCCCAGCGTGTTGCGCTCCGCGGCGCCCGTCTTGGCCGGGTAGGACTCGCCGCTCAGGACCGACGGGTAGCTCTGCGTCCGCGACTCCGCTGTGGCCTGTGCGGTCTCGAAATCGTTGTTGCTGAAGGTCGCGTCCACGAGCGTCGGGCCGTCCTCGACGCCCATGCGCCAGGCGTCGGGGCCGATCGGGTGCGTGGACCGCTTGGGCGTGGTGTTGCCGTTGCCGTCCCAGGTCGAGATCACGAACAGCTCGCATGAGATGCGCACCCACTTGTGCTTCGGCAGCTTGTCCAGACGAAGCCAGACCTTGTCGGTGGTGAAGGGGCCCAGGAACCGCCGCTGGTCCCGTGGCGTGGCGTCGATGTGTCCGTTGGACCACTCTCCGCCAACCCCCGTCTCCATGTTGTTCGAGTACGTCGCGGTAATGGCCGCGTTCGCCCCGGGCGCCCCGACCGCCACCACGAACAGGATCAACGTCCACCCGCCCCGCGCGACCCGTGAAGTCGTCGTCATCGGAAGACCTCCGCGAACGTGCCCTCCGCGCACCGCCTGTTGTACCCCGGCGACGCCCGACCGGCCAGACAAACCTCGCGCGTCGCGCGCGATTGACCCTCACCCACGCGCCATCGACAATCCGCCCATGCCGAACCGGGGCATTCGCCTGATCGCCGTCATCCTGATCGCACTGCCTCTCGTGGCCGCCGGCGCAGACGGCAACGATCGTCCCCCTGCAGGACATGACGTGTCGCAACCCACCGATATCACGCCCGCGACCCCTCAACCCGACCCACAGCGCCTCCACGCGATCGGAGATCTCGAGGTGCGCTTCAAGCCGGCGGTCTTTTCGGGGGACGCCTTTCCGTCTTGCGACTTCGACCATCCCGACACCGCCGCCAGGCTGCTCGGGCACTACACGCTCAAGCCGCGATTCTTCGACGCCGACCACAATCCGGTCGAGAAGCCGACCCGACCCGGCCGCTACGGCGCGATCGTCGCCATCGAGAACGACACCCGACTTAGCATCCCGCCGCGGCTCGTCACGCTCTTTAAGCAGGCCGCTCCCATCGCGTGGGAACAGGCGAACCTGGCGACCGGCATCACGCTTCCGCCCCAGGCCGGCGTCAACGCCGCCGTCATCAAGGAACAGCAGGACGCGCTCGGATCGAGCATCCAGAGCATCCTGACCGAACGCTTCCTCGCCGACACCGACACCCCCTTGCTCCTGGCGGCCATGTCCGAGGTGAAGCCCGGCGGCCCGAAGCTCGCCGGACTCAACTCCATCTGGGCACGCGACCAGCGCTGGTGGTACCCGCTGAAAGAGAAGATGGGCCGCACGGACTACCCCTGCCTGATCGACCTGCCGCCCGATTACGCGTTGAACCCCGGCCAGCGCTACCCCCTGCTCCTCTTCCTCCACGGCTCGGGCGAGCGCGGCAGCGACACGAAGCGCGTGCGAAAGCACGGCCCGCCGTCGCTGGTCAAGGAGGGACGGCGATTTCCCTTCGTCCTTCTTTCACCCCAGTGCCCCGCCGGCGAGTGGTGGTCGGCGCGCCAACTGGTCAACCTGATCCAGCGCGTCGAGCAGGAATACCGCATCGACGCCGACCGCATCTGGGTCACTGGTCTATCAATGGGCGGCTACGGCACGTGGGAACTCGCCGCCGAGTACCCGGAGTCATTCGCCGCGATCGTCCCGATCTGCGGCGCCGGCTCGACCGAGGATGTGGACCGGCTCAAGACTCTTCCCGCCTGGGTCTTCCACGGCCAGCGCGACCCCGCCGTCCCGTCCCGCTACAGCATCGAGATGGTTGATGCTCTGAAGAAGGCCGGCGCCAACGTCACCTTCACCCTCTACCCCGACCTCGGACACGACTGTTGGACCGCCACCTACGCCAACGACGCACTCTACGCGTGGCTGATGAAGCAGCATCGCGCGCCCTAGCGAGCGGCTGCGCCATCTCATACGACGATCGCCGCCGGCCCTGCCCCTGTCGCGAAAAAGGCTGACCGATCTCGGTGCCGGGGAAACCGCTCGCCATACGCCGCCCGCCACCGCGCCAAAAACTCCGGCGATTCGTCCTTCCTCACCATCGCCCACACGCTCCCCCCAAACCCCGCCCCGAACGCCGACGCCGCGATCGCCCCGCTCGCTCGCGCGCCGCGCGCCAGGAACACCGTCTCCTCCGCCTGGTTCCCCAGCAACCGCTCCGCCCCCGCCTGCGACCGATCGACGATCTGTCCGAATTCTTCCCAATCCGCGCTCGCCCAGGCATCCCACGCCGACGGCACGATCTCGAACACCTCGGCGACGAAGTGCTCGAAACGATCGGATAACGCCGCATCCCCGTGCCGGCGCAATATACTGCGCAGCCGGTCGATCGCATCGGGCGAGCGGGCCAACGCCTGCATCAGCGTAGCGTCGGTCCGGCCCGTCTCCCGGTTCCACACCGCCAGCACCTCGCTCAGCAGCCGAGACGCACGGTTGTACCGTTCCATCGCCGCCCCGGTCTTGGCGGCCTCGACGCCGCTGGCGGCGACGACGAACGTCACCCCGTCCGGCACCGCGAGCGTTCCCTCGCGCCGGGCGGGCAGGTAGCCGAACCGGCTGATCCGCCCGGCCTCGCAGCAGAGGATGGCCGTCTGGTCCTGATTCCCACCCAGCGTCCCGACGCCGCGATCGCCCTCGAGCGCCCCGAAGCTGCGCCCGTTCTCCACCGCGCCCAGGTATTCGCCCAGCTCCTCGCAGCTATCGATCGCCTCCCTGTACTCCGCCCGCTCGCGCAGCCCATTGACCCGATCCAGCACACGGAAGATCCCGACGACCAGCGCGCTCGAGCTGCTCAGCCCCGCCGCGACCGGCAGGTCGCTGACGAACGCCACGTCCGCCCCACGAAGCGGCCCGGCGAAGTTGCGCGCGACTCGCCGGGCGACCGTTGAGACGTAGTTTCCCAAGCCCCGCACGTCCGCTGCCTGTTTGCCGTTTATCCGGCACTCGACCGCCTGCCCCGCCTCCACGTCCGTGACGATCAACCGCTCGTCCTCGCGCGGCCGCGCGACGAAGCAGAATCCCCGCTCCACCGCCGTCACGATGCTCCGCCCCCCGCCATAATCCACGTGCTTGCCCAGCAACTCGATGCGTCCCGGCGCCCAGACGCCAAACGCGCCGCCCTCTCCGCCAAGCGCCGCCCGCACCCGCTCGAACATGGCCGCCCGCGAGCGCGCCGCCTCGCGGCTCATTCCCAATTCCGCAAGCTGTGCTTCGATCCTCATCACATTTGACATTTGACCTTCGACATTTGACATTCGCCACCCATGAAACCGATCGTGCAGATCTCCCTCGACCTGATCGACGTTGACGAGGCCGTCTCCACCGCACAGATGGCCATGCGCGCCGGCGTCGATTGGCTCGAGGCCGGCACGCCGCTGATCATCGCCCACGGCATGCACGGCGTCCGCGCCCTGCGCGAGCGCTTCCCCGATACCCCCATCGTCGCCGACCTCAAGACCATGGACGGCGGCTACCTCGAAGCGCAGATGATGGCCAAAGCCGGCGCCACCCACGTCGTCGTCATGGACCGCGCCCACGAGGAGACGATCAAGGTCGTCGTCAAGGCCGGCAAAGATCTGGGCATCAAGGTCATGGGCGACAACCTCGCCTGCCCCGACATGGTCGCCGGCGCCAGGCACCTCGAAGACCTCGGCTGCGACTACGTCGTCCATCACATCGGCTTCGACGAGCGCCGCGGCATCGCCGCCGGCGGACGGCGCATGCCCAGCCCGCTCGACCGGCTCAAGGAGGTCGTCGCCGCCGTCAAGGTCCCCGTCCAGGCCGTCGGCGGGCTCTCCCTCGAGCAGGCGATCCGCACCCCCGAGTACGGCGCGCCGCTGGTCGTCTTGGGCGCCCCGCTGACCATCGACGCCGACGCCTTCAAGACTGCCAGCGGCGACGTGGAGTCGTCGCTCCGCCTGATCTGCGAAAAGGTCCACGCCTACGGCGACGTCAAGATCGGCCAATAAACCGCGAAGACGCCAGGGCGCAAAGCAAATCGCGAAGAATACGAAAAATGCGAGGATGGAAGATTGAGGATGGATAATGGAAAAGCACTAACCGGTGGGGCAGACATTCTTGTCTGCCCAATTTGAGCTTCCGATTCGCCACCGGTCTCCGCCCGCCGTAATCCCCCTCCATCTTCCATCCTTCATCATCGACTTCACCCTCTTCGCGCCAAACTTCGCGTCATCGCGCCTTCGCGGTAAATTCCCCCCATGCGCCTCAAAGATAAAGTCATCATCGTCACCGGCTCAACCCAGGGCGTGGGCGAGGCCATCGCCCGCCGATTCGTCGCCGAGGGCGCCAAGCTCGTTATTCACGGCTTGGAGCGCGACCTGGGCGAGCGCGTCCTCGCCGACCTGCACCCCAATGCCATCCTCCACATCAACGACCTCGTACGCCCCGAATCCGCCCAGGAGCTGGTGGACGTTGCCCTCCGGCACTTTGGCCATATCGACGGCCTGGTGAACAACGCCGCCAGGCCGCTTCGCGCCACGCTCGAGCAGACCGACGCCGCCACCTTCGACTACGTCATCAACCTGAACCTCCGCGCCCCCCTGCTCCTGATCCGCGCCGCCCTGCCGCACCTGCTCGCCTCGCGCGGCTCGATCCTCAACATCGGCTCGGTCAACGCCTACTGCGGCGCCGCCAACCTCGTCCCCTACAGCATCTCAAAGGGCGGCCTGATGACCCTGACCCGTAACGTCGCCGACGCCTATTGCACGACCGGCCTGCGCGTCAACCAGATCAACCTCGGCTGGGTCCTGACCGAAAACGAAAAACGCATTATGGACGCCGGCGGCCTCCCCCCCGACTGGTGGAACAACCCCCCGCGCGAAGGCGCCCCCACCGGCCGCCTCATGCTCCCCCAGGAGGTCGCCACCGCCGCCGTCTACTGGATCGGCGACGAATCCCGGCCGGTGTCGGGATCGGTGCTGGAACTGAATCAGTTTCCGATTATCGGGCGCAATACGGTCAAGGAGAAGTCGTAGGTTCGGCTGTGCCGAACGTTCCCTCGGACGGCGTTAAAGCCGTTATCCTGAGCGAAGCGAAGGATCTGGCCAGGAGGGGTCGCAAGCGTCCATTCGGCACAAGATCCTTCGGTCGTTTGAAACTCCCTCAGGATGACGACGGCGCGTCATCACAATGTCGATGCCAGACCATCGCCCGAAGCGCCGCCCCGGATCCGTTTCCCATGAAAAAAGATCACGGCCACCTCTCGATGGCCGTGATCCGATTCTGACTTCATCCTTCAACCTTGAGCCTTCATTTCGGCGTTGGCTGCCCGAGGATGATGATCTGCCCGCCGCCATATCCCGGCATCTGGATGTGCGGGGCGTTCAGCACGCGGTCGATCTGCGACTTGGTCTGCGAGAGGTGCGCCTTGGTCGCGAAGTCCAGCCGCGGCGCGTTGTCCTTCAACACCGCGCCGATCTGGTCCGACAACTCCTGCATCGCGTAGCTGACCATGCTCTGCAGGTCGGCGCTCACCAGTGCGCCGGGCCTGGCCTCGGCGATGTTCAGCATGTACTGCACGTACTGCCGCTGCAGGTTGCGCCGCAGGCTGCTCAGCATCGGCTTGGCGTCGCTGAACTTCGTGTCGCCGCCGATCGCCAGGTTGCCCCAGACGATCTGCTTGACGCGCGAGATCAGCTCGGCAGCCGTGAACTTGTCCTCGCTCTTGCTCTTGAGTTCCGCGTCGTACACCCGTTGCAGCACCTGCGGCGACACCAGCGCCAGCAGCGCGAACGACTGCATGCTCTGGATCGACTGGTGCGCCGGGAAGTCGATCCGGCCCATCGGGTTGCTGTACCAGTCCATCCACCGGCTGGGCGGCAGGTCATTCAACAGCTCGGCGTCGGTCGCGAAATACTCGTCCTTGAAGATCGTGTTCTCCAGCGTGGAGAGGGCCTCCCGCTGACGCTTGGGCTCCACCAGTTGCAACGCCGGCTTGGCGTCCGGGTCGCCCGAGCGGTTGCGGTTGAAATACTGCCCGCCCACCAGGCGGCTCACGTACATCATGTCCGACGCCTTGTTCGACAGCACCGTCAGGTACGT
>DATBFY010000287.1:0-4450 GCA_036558265.1 Tepidisphaeraceae bacterium
GCTCCTAGGATTTAACCGGGCAGTTGTGTGACGGTAGCGCTCGGTGTCCACGAACCTCGAGGAGAGGGAGAAGGGACGGGAGAGTGATGACCACCACCGAAGCTGTTGTCGTTTCTGACATGGTTGAACGATTCCAGGATCGAGATGCTGCTCTTCAGGATGCGCTCCGTCATCTCGGAGTCGTATGACCTTCGGCCCCGAGCCATTTCACGTATTCCCAAACAGGCCGTGCAGCGCCTTCTCTCGCGTTACGACAATCCCCCGGCCGGCGCACAGCGTTCGGACGAACTTCACGGTGAACGTGTGCAGCCGGTCGAGCCCAGCCTCCGGCTGGTTCTTAGCGATGGCGTCCCTCACCTGGCGGGTAATGCCGTCGAATTCCTGCTCCGCCGTTTCGGGGACGAGCGCGGCGATATCAGCGACCGGCTTAGCCTGCCTGAGCCGGTCCACGATCCGCCGGCAGCTTGTTACTTGCGTCTCCGTTTCCGGCGACCCGCCACGCTCGCGGCATACTCAACGAGATCTCCCAGCAGCTTGGCGACGACATGATCGGGTTCCTCGTTCCAGAAGCCGCGCAGCCGGTTGGCCTTCGAGCCGCTTGCATAGTCATACCGGGCGTCGTCGATCTCGCGGCCCGTGCTGTCCATGAGAACTCGGAGAACGTCCGATTGGAAAAGTCGAGGATGCACCCGCTGCCCATGCCGAGCAGGCGCTCGAAAGCACGCTTCTCGACGTTGGTCAGATCCGCCATCCGCTTGCTCTCAGGCGTGGGCGGGCTCGGGTGCCCCGCTCCTCCGCTGACGCTTGAGCGTCGGCAGAGCCTTGATCGCCTTGCCGGCCTTCTGCTCGGCCAGGCGCAACTCGTACAGGGCTTGCAGGTTCAGCCAGAACTGCGGGGTTGTCCCGAAAAAATGCCCGAGCCGCAGCGCGGTATCCCCGGTGACCGCACGGGTGCCGTTCAGGATTCCGGTCACGCGGTTGGTCGGCACTTCAAGCTGGCGGGCAAGCTCGGCCGCGCTCATGCCAAGGGCTTCCAGTTCCTCAGCCAGGTGCTCTCCGGGATGGATTGCGGGTGCTGCCATGACAAACCTCCTAGTGATAATCAGCGATCTCCACGTGTTCAGGCCCTGGAGACCCTTCAGGCCATTCGAAGCAGATCCGCCACTGGTCGTTGATGCGGATACTGTACTGTCCGCGCCGGTCGCCCGAGAGCGCCTCGAACCGGTTGCCGCGCAACCCGGCAAGGTCTCTCAGGATGACAGCCGCATCAAGCCGATCCAGCTTCAGCCGCGCCGGGCGTTCAATGCCCGAGAAGGCCTTTACCCGCTTTCCGGCGGCATAGTCCCTCGTGCGCTTGTCCCGATAGCTAACGATCATCTCCCATCTTACCGCGGGTTACGCGTTACGTCAAGCGTAACGATCGGGCCAGGCGCAGGCCCCCTCCAGCGTTCGGAAACTTTCTGCGCAGTTTTGTTGCGAATTTACCGGGACCTTTGATTTCTCGCAGGCAACTCGCTAGGAGTCGAAGGATGGCCGACATCAGCGCGGAGGCCGACACGGCCATCTACCTTGAGCACTGCGATCCGGAACGGAACACGTCCCGGTTCTATGCGCTGTCGGTGCATCCGACTCTCTTCAAAGCGCCGGCGTCCGAGTGTGGCAGATTATGTTGCGGTGACCGGCCCACGGCCGAGGTGACCGCCGCCGGAGGGCCGTTCATGTTGGCTTGTATGAAGCCGGCTGGCCGTGTCCAGTCGTGATGTGTTGTCCCTCCCGGTGGCTCGGTTCGGCTTGTTCACGTTCAAGGGACTGTGGCCGTGGGTCTCGCGAGGTTCCGTCAGCCTTGTATTCGCGCTCATCAAAGGCGAGGGGCACTCGCCGGCGCATGAGGGGATGCGAAGGGTGGGGGCACCATCTACGCAGCGGCCCTGCAACGGCGGCCAAGCCAACATTCGCGCTCACCCACCCGTTGAACCTGCGAGAGACCATCGGGTTCACCACACCATTCGCCTCAGGCACTGTCTATTCAACGGTCACAGTCAGCCGAGAAGTCCAGTTCAGTTCCGCGCGGGTCCAGTCAGTCCCGTCCCATCCGACGCGGGTGCTCAGGCGTGAAGCGCAGCGACAGGGGATGGCAAGGCCGCCGCTGCAGGGCGGGGCGCATACACCGTGCCGTCCCGGAGGAGCGCGTAGAGAATGCCGGCCAAGCGGCAGGCCAGCGCGACGACGGCGACGTGCTTGCCCCGGCGGGCGGCGATGTGCAGGGCCCAGGTCCAGAGGGCGTCGGCCGCGGGGGGCCGGCGGCGCAGGATCGCGACCGCGGCTTGGATGAGCAGCCAGCGCACACGCGAGTGGCCGGCCTGGGTGATGGGGCCGCGGCGCTGCGAGTCGCCGGAGCTGTACTCGCGAGGCACGAGACCGAGGTAGGCGTCGAGCTGATGCGCGTGGGGGAAGCGCGCGGCATCGTCGATGGCGGCGAGGAAGGCGGCGGCGGTGACGGGGCCGATGCTGGGGACCGAGCGCAGGCGCGGCACGCGGGGATCCTGAACGGCGAGGTGCTCGATCGTCGTGTCGGAGTACGCGAGCTGCTGGTTGAGGGGCCGCATGACGGCGAGCAGCGGCGCAACCACGGAGCGCAAGCGGCCCGGCAGGGGCAGGGCCTGGACACGGTCGATGAAGGCCCCCGCACTGCCGGACGGCACGCGATAGCCGTGCTGGCGGAGCAGGGCCCGGATGACGGAGATATAGCGCGTGCGCGTGTGGACGAGCGCGTCGCGGACCCCGAGGCGACCGCGCACGTGGCGCTGGGGATCGGAGAGGCGATGGGCGGGGCGGTCGGCGCCGAGCAGGCACGCCTCGGCCAGGGCGCGGGCATCGCGCCGGTCGGTCTTGACCTTGCGGGAGCGGGTCGCATACATGGGCGCGAAGTTCGGATCGGCCACGATGACTTCGTGGCCGTGGGCCTCGAGACACCGGGCCAGCCATTCACTGTCGGTCGACGCCTCAATCACAATCCGGGCCCGGGGCCGGGACCCAAGCACGGCGTCGAAGCGCTCGGGCTCGGTGCGGATGCGCTGTTCCATCACTTCGCCCCCCTGGGCGAGGATGTAAATCTGGCTTTCCCGCTTGTGCACGTCGATGCCAATATGATCCATAGCTGGCTGGCCTCCTCCCGTTCTGCGGCGTTGACCGCGGGGTGCTCATGTGGGGCAGTCTATGCCACCACGTCAAGCAGGAGGGCAGCCGGCTTCATCCCATCTTCGCTCCCCAGGGATGATGGGGATGGGTAACACGAAAACGTCGCGCCGCTGCGTCTTGTTGGGGAGCAGTCGACAACCTACGCGAACGGGAAGATCGAGCGCTGGCACCAGACGCTGAAGGGCGACGCGTTGCGGCCGGCCCCGCCGGCGACGCTGGACGAGGCGCGGCACCTCGTGGCGTTTCGTCGATCACTACAATCGCGTGCGACTGCATCACGCACTCGGCTACATCGCGCCGTTGGCCTTCATGGCGGGGGAGGCCTGGCGATCTGGGCGGAACGGGATCGCAAGCTGGAGGCGGCGCGCGAGCACCGGCGGCAACGCCGCCACGCCGAGCCTGCCGCTTGAAGACGATGTCTGAGACGGGCTCCCATCTCGATCGTCAGCAACCCCCTGCCGACTGCGACGATGGAGGATCCTCCAGTCTCCGTAGCACACCACCCACCGCTGTCATCTTCACGCTGAACCAGGACACGTCGACTAGGAGCCCTAGACTGACTCAGCCTCCCAGTAGCAGCTCACAACCGTTCACCTGCTTGCCGGAGAGCGAGAAGCTGGTCACGGCGCCGCCCGCAGCCTGCAAGACGACCCGCCCGCTGGTGAAGACAAGACCGGGCTGGCCAATGTTTCCCTGGCTGATCGGACCGAAGCCAAACCAGCTATGGCCTTCTAGTATCTCTGTTACGGTCCCGTCAGGATGGTCGATCTCAGTCGAGGGGCCACTCACATTTTGGACGATTGCGAAGCCGGTGACGGTGTTGGTGAAGCTGAGCACGAGCTTGCCCGTGATCCGAGTGATCGTCGTTCCATCGGGGAGTGTCACCACGTCTTGATACTCTTTGTTCGACACGACCTCGACGGCAATTGGGAATCCGCACCGATTGGCGGGTAGGGTGAATGGGTCGAACGTCACGGGCTCGCGATCCTTCGCGGCCCCGGCCGGGGCAACCGCAGCCAGTACGGTGATTGCCAGAAGAATCGAGAATGCTGTGCGTCTCATTGAGGCACCTCCCTTTTCTTGATCCAGTTCTCTCGTGGCCACGACGGTCCCGCTAGGTCGCTTCCCAATTCCAGCATCGCCGTCATTTGCGGAGGACTCTAGTCCACCCGCCCTAACAGTGAGTAGTGGACCTTGGTCCAGTGCTCCATCAACGCTAGTTGTGAGCCCCACACCCACGAACCGCCCGGTA
>DATBFY010000288.1:0-5146 GCA_036558265.1 Tepidisphaeraceae bacterium
CTTTGATCAGGGTGAGTGGTTTCGATTGATTGGGCAGCTTGACGGTGGCGTGGTCGCCGTTGACGGTGACCTGGGCGGAATCGAGCTGGGCGATCGCCTCGCGCATGGGCAGGCCCTTGGAGAGGCTGTCGCCGGTGGCGGCGAACTTCGCCTTGGCGGCGTCGCCCAGGGCCTTGGCGGCGGTGAGCTGGGCGGCGACAGCGTCGGCGAGCTGCTGCTCGGCGTCGCTGGACGTGTGGAAGCTGGCGCGCACGGCGGCGGCGTCGCCGGCTTCCATGGCCTGGTAGAAGCTCGTGAGGGCGGTCTTCGGATCATTCCCATCGGCGAGCAGCGGGGTGGCGATGCAGAGGGTGGCAAGGCAGGCGACGAAGGGGAGGCGGTACGGCATGGGAATGAATCTATCGCGCGCGGCGGGGGGATCACAACTGGCTCACGTCGATCAGGGCTTGATCGCCTCGACGGTCATCAGGTTGCCCAGGGGGTAGCGGGTGAAGGGGAACTCACCGGGCTTCATCCGGCCGGCGGCGGCAGAGATGCGGAGCCCGGCGGCGAGGGTTCCGTTGCGCAGCTTACGGATGATGCGGCGCGCGGGGGTGCGGTCGAAGGCGGGGTCGAGGTGGGCCACGGAGAACCCGGCGGCTTCCATCGCCCGCATCATCCCGCCGCGGGAGAAGACGAAGAGGTGCTGCGGCGGGTCGTACCACTGGGCGACGCCGGGGAGGAGACGGTCGAGCCAGTCGTCGCCGATGCCGGTGTCGCAGAGGAGCCGGCCGCCGGGTTTGAGGATGTCGAAGATGTCGCGGAGCATGCCGACGGGGTCAGCCAGGTGCTCGATGGTGGCCCAGAACGTGGCGACGTCGAACGTGCCGAGGGTCGGTTTGAGGTCGTGGAGCGAGCCGTGGAGGGCGTTGACCTTGAGCTGTTCTTTCGCGAAGTTGACGCCGGTTTCGGAGAGGTCGACGCCAATCGCGTCGATGCCGGCGTCGGCGCAGGCCTTGACGAAGAAGCCCTTGCCGCAGCCGACGTCGATGAGGCGGCCGCTGGCGCCTGCGCGGCCCATCGCGCGTTGGGCGAGGGCGACCTTGGCGGGGAAGTCTTCGCGCATGCGGTCTTCGATCTCGTCGTACCAGCCGCCCTGGTTGGCGGAGCGGTGGAAGTCGTCGTAGAAGCGCTTGAGGGCGGCGTCGTCGGGCATGGGGTGAACGAAGGCCGCGCGGCAGGCGCTGCAGCGGTACATGCGGTACCCGCCGGCCATGAAGCAGGGGGTGGAGGAGGCGTGGCAGAGGGGGCAGGTGATCGGGGTGGTTTCGGGCATGTGTGGTGGTCGGGCGCGCGATGGTAATGGTGGCCGCCGGGGATGTCGAGGAACTCGCGGGGCGCGTTGACATCATTCGCGGGTCGCCGGATGGTACGGCGCATCATGGAGCAGCACGCGGCGGGTTCTTCCGAGCCGTTTCAGCACCTGGAGAAGACGACGGGGTATCCGTATACGAAGGGGGAGTACGTCCGGCGGTTCCTGTGGCGGTTCGTGCAGTTGACGGTGTTCCGTTGGAGTCCGCCGCGGGCATTCCGGTGGCGGAAGTGGTTGTTGCGATGCTTCGGAGCGAAGGTTGAGGGGCGGGTGTTCGTGCGGCCGACGACGAACATCACGCACCCGTGGCTCCTGGAGATGTCGGACTGGTCGGTCCTGTCGGACGGCGTGACGGTATACAACCTGGGGCCGGTGCGGATCGGGCGGCACTCGGTGGTCAGTCAGAACACCTACCTCTGCGCCGGGACGCACGATTACACCCGCGACGATCTGCCGCTGCTGCGGCCGCCGATCACGATCGGGAACGGCGTGTGGGTGGCGGCACAGGCTTTCATCGGCCCGGGCGTGTCGATCGGGGACAACAGCGTGATCGGGGCGTGCGCGGTGGTGGTGAAAGACGTGCCGGCGGGGGTGGTGGCGGCGGGGAATCCGGCGCGAGTGATCAAGGCGCGGGAGATGCGCCGCGGCGAGGCGGAGTCACTTCAGTGACCGGGACGACTCCTTGCGGCGCTGGAGTTTCTCTTTGTAGAGCAGGCCGATCATGTACTCGTAGCAGGCCATGAGGCGCGCCAGTTGCCAGCCGGGGAGGCCGTCCATGAAGCCGAAGCGGAAGAAGAACATGTACATGAAGCGCCAGAGGGGTCGGCCGGGGAGGCGGGGCCAGATGTTTCGGCGGATCCACTGTCGGGCGGCGAGCTGGTCCTTGAAGAGGGAGCCTGGCGAACCCATCGTGCTCTGGCCGAGGCGCCACTTGAGCCACTCGTCGCTTTCGAGGTCGGCGTAGCGGATGTGTTTTTCGAGGAAGCGGGAGAGGGACTCGCGGCGGATGTGAAGCATCTCGTGGTGGAGGTAGTCGGTCGCGCCGTTGCAGACCATATGTTCGTGGACGGTCCGCTCCTCATAGCGGGCGGTGCCGCGGCGGAAGAGGCGGAGGTTCCAGGAGGGGTAGAGGCCGCCGTGCCGCACGGGCTTGCCCATGAAGAGGACGACGCGGTTGACGTAATAGCCGTTGGCGCGCGGGGCCCTGGCGAGCTTCTGGCGGATTTCGTCGCGCAGCTCGGGGGTGATGCGCTCGTCGGCGTCGAGGATGAAGATCCAGTCGCCGGTGAAGGGGAGGTTGTCGATGCCCCAGTTTTTCTGGTCGGAGTAGTTGGTGAAGGGGCGTTCGACGACGGCGGCGGCGCCGGCGTCGCGGGCGATCTGCTGGGTACCGTCGGTGCTGAGCGAGTCGAGGACGTAGACGTCGCCCAGCTCGCGGGCGTTGGCGATGGTCTGGGCGATGTGGTCCGCCTCGTTGAGCGTCGGGATCATGATGTCCACGCGGGGCGCGCTCATGCCGGCCGCCCCGCGAGCATCTTGGCCACTTTGCGGTCGGTGGCGCCGCGCCAGTTCGACTCGAATTCGGTCATCTTCAGCTCGATCCAGTACTCGTACATCGAGATCATCATGCAGTAATGGAAACCGGCGAGGCCGTCGAGAAAGCCGGCCTTGATCAAATATTGATGAAGGAAGCGGAAGAAGCCGCGGCCGATCAGGAAATAGCTGAAGTTTTTCATGGCGCGGCGGCGGATCATGGGGTCGGCGGCGAAGAGCTTGCGCAGCCGGGGGCGTCCCTCGCGGCGGATGCGGACGCCCTCCATGGCCTCGCGCGTGCTGTAGTAGTTGTGCTTGGCGAACCAGCGCACGAGGCCGCTGTTGAAGCTGTAGTGGACGAAGTGGGATTTGAGCTCGCCGATCGTGCCGTCCACGATGGGGTGGACGTTGGTCTGGCGGACCTCGTAGGTGACCTTCCCGGGCCGCACGAGGCGGATGATCCAGACCGGGTAGCTGGAGGCGTGCTTGATCCACTTGCCCAGGTACATGTTGCGGTAGCGGACGCGGAAGGCGGCGTGCGTTTTCGCGGGGTCGTTGATCGCCTCGGTCAGCTCGCGGGCGAGGTCTTCGGGCACGCGCTCGTCGGCGTCGCAGATGTAGACCCAGTCGTGGCGGTAATCGACCTCGTGCAGCGCGAAGTTTCGTTGTTTATATTCGGTGTCGAAGTGTCGCTGGTAGACGCGGACGTTGGGGAAGGAGCGGGCGATCTCGACGGTGCGATCGGTGGAGTGGGAGTCGAGGACGACGATGTCGTCGCTGAAGGCACCGAGCGCGCGGAGGCAATCGGCGATGTTGTGCTCCTCGTTGAGCGTGAGGACGACCGCGCTGGGCGGGGTGCGGGTGGGAGGGTTGGCGGAGGTCATCAGATTTTCGCACCGGGAAGGTATCCGCAGCTTCCAATGAAGAAAAGATCGGCAGAGGCCGGCAGGCCCTTGATCACGGGGGGCGTGAGCCACAGGTCCCCGGCGTCGGCACCGGTCGTTGGCGGGGGCCCCGACCGCTGGAGCGCGCGTTCGCCAGCGTCATTCGGGAAACTCGATCGGCACGGTGAGGCAGACGGTTTCGGTGGAGAGGTGGCGGCCCCATTCCTCGATCAGTTGCTTGTAGGCCTGGCCGACCGGGCGGATCTGTCGGTTCAGGTCGTAGAGCCCGACGGGGCAGACGCGGTGGTTCCGCTCACGCAGGGCGGTGTCCCAGTCGATCTGGTCGGTCAGGGAGTACCAGGTGAACCCGACGATGACGACCCGGTGGAAGCGGGCCTGCAGGAGGTTGGCCCACTGCTTCCAGAGCCAGTGAACGGCCTCGTCCCCGCGCGGCCCCTGGGCGAAGTTGGTCTCGGTGTGCATGACGGGGAGGCGGTAGCGCTCGAAATACTGGGTGGTGATCTCGCCGTAACCGAAGATCTCGCCCGCCGGGCTGGCGACGCCGTCCGGGTCCACGCGGTGCTCGTTGGTGGCGTAATAGTCGTTGCCCATGATGCAGGCGTAGCGGAGCTTCTGGTCGAGGAAGAAGGCGTATTCCTCGCGTGTCATCCCGTTGTCCATGAGGAACTGGTAGGTCTCGGAGTCCACGGGATGGGCATAGGTCAGGTCGAGCGTCACGAAGCGCTCGGAGTTGCGGAGGCGGGCGGCCCGGATGGCGTCGGGGCTGATCGGGTGGAAGTACTCCGTCGATTCGCTCTGGATGAAGATCGCGTCGGGGCGGCGGGCCAGGATCGCCTTCATCGCCAGCAGGTTGGCCTTGCAGATGTGCTTGAGCGCGGTGACGAACGAGCGCTCGTCGTGCAGTTGCTCGTTCCACCAGCCGTAGCGCGCCGAGAAGAGGGCGCAGATGTACATCTCGTTGATCGGCGTGTAGAGCTGAACCCAGGGGAAGCGCTGGGCGAAGGCCGCAGCGTACCGCTCGAAGAGCTCGGGGAAATCGGGGTTCTGGAAGTTCCCGATCCAGTCCGGGACGCCGAAATGGCAAAGGTCCACGATCGGGATGATCTTGCGGCGGCGCAGGTCGGCGAAGGCCGTGTCGGCGAAGGACCAATCGAAGCGGCTTGGTCCGAGGAACGTCTTGTAGAGCGGGGGGCCATAGCGCAGGAACGAGATACCCAGTTCCTGGACCTTGTCGAAGTCGGTGCTCCACTGTTCGTAGTGGCCACAGCTCTGCATTTCGTCGATGCGAATCCGGCCGTTGTCGATGGTCGGGTTGCTGTTCTCGATGCCGGTGGCGAAGTAGATGCCCGCCTTGGCC
>DATBFY010000289.1:0-5215 GCA_036558265.1 Tepidisphaeraceae bacterium
AGCCCGCTGGTGAAGACGTCCGCCGCGGCCAAGGGCGCGTTCCTGTCCGCCAGCGCCGACCTGGCGCAGGCGAACGACAAAAACGTCTCGCAGCTCCTGTCTAACTCCGAGGCCGCCAACGCGTCCGCCAGCGAGACCGACGGCAAGCTGACCATCAGCGTCAACCTTACGGCAAAGAACGAGCAGACCGGCGCCCAGATCCGGAAGATGGCCGACGGGCTCCAGGCCCTGGGCGTGCTGGCGGCGTCGCACGACCTGCCCACCGCCGCCGACCTGATCAAGCAGGTGCAGATCACCGGCGAGGGATCGAAGCTGACCGCGACCTTCTCGCACGATTCCAAGACGCTGCTGGAAACGCTGCAGAAGCTCGACCAGGAGAACAAGGCCAAGGCCGCCAAGAACGCCGCCGCCCCGGATGCCCCGCCGCAGGGACTTTGATCGTGCGGTCGACCTGCTCCCTCTCCCGGTACTCCGGGAGAGGGTCGGTGTGAGGGCTTCTCGTCGTATGCGAGAATCTTCGATCTCATCCTCCCCGCTCGACGTGCTCCCCGATGAGCACTTGGTCACGCGCACGCTCGACGGGCATCAGGACGCCTTCAACCACCTCGTCCGCCGGCACGAACAGCGGCTCTTCCGATTCCTCTCCCGCACCGGCCGATGCGCCGCGGACGTCGAAGACGCGATGCAGCAGGCGTTCGTCAAGGCCTTTCGCAATTTGCGCGGCTACAACCCGAAATGGCGGTTTACCACGTGGCTCTTTACCATCGCCGTGCGCGAGCTTCACTCCCTGGGAAGGCGGCACCCGGCGATTCGCACCACGACGCTTGACGAGCGCAATCATCCCGCCGCCGCCGCCGCGCCGGCCGACGCCGATCCCGGCGACCTGTGGGCCAGCGCCAAGCGCCTGTTGAACGCCCAGCAGTACACGGCGCTTTGGCTCCGCTACGGCGAAGACCTTCCGGTGCGCGACATCGCCCGGGTGATGAGCCGCCCGCGCGTCTGGGTCAGCGTCACCCTTCACCGGGCGTGCGCCACGCTGCGCGACACCGCCGCGCCGTCGCGCGCGGGAGCGCTCGGCCGGGATAGGGGCTCGAAGCGCGATTCACTCGCCTCAACCGCAGGAGGTGTGTCATGACCCACGATCCGAACGACCAACTGACCTCCCGGCTGCGCGCCCAGGCCGACGCCTTCCGTCCCGAGCTGCCGGCGGCGCTGCATCGCCAGATCGCTTCCGCCCTCGCCGCCGCCCGCCAGGACGATCCCGCGCGGCCCACCTCGTGGCTCTGGTCGTTCACGGCCGTGGCGACGCTGGCCGTCGTCATCTTCGCGGCCACGCTGATCGTCCGAAGTCACACGCATCACACCCCGATCGCCCAGTATCCGGGACGTGACCGGAATCCGGCGCTGGTCGTAACGCGGAACGCCGACCTCGCGTCGGCCGCCAATCCGCTCCGGCTCGGGCACTATCTCGAGCGCCCCTTGGAAAGCGAAGTGGAAAACTTGCTGACGGATCTGTCGCGGACGCGCCAGACGCTGACGCGCGTGCTTCCGGCCACGCCGGCCGCGAAGCCCCAGAAGGTGGGTGGATCCCCCGCCGGGGCCTGAAAGTCGCGTCCGGCGAAAAAATGCTTCACGCCAATTTCGGCGCGCGGCCGATACATGGAGCGTCGTTCATCGAAAACGATGAGACGATGATACTCTGCTCGAAGCGGGCGGTTCGCGGTTGGACGACCGGACCGCCCGCTTCGTTTTGCCACGGTCGTTTACCGCCTCCCCCGCCCCGCGCTCGCCGCCGCCACGGCCGCAGCGGTCGCCGATTCGCCCACCCACGTGTCCTTGTCCCGGATGATCGCCTGCGCCGGCAGGCTCGGGGTTTGCGTCGTCACGCCCGCCACGCGCTTCACCGCCGTGCCGATGGCCATGAACTCCAGAAGCGGCCCGTGCTCGGTAATGTGCGTCTTGATGCCCACCACGTCGTCGGCGCCGATCGCCGTCGCCTCGTCGCGGATCAGGCCGATCGCGTGCTCGCGGGCGTCGTAGATCAGGCTGGTCAGCTCGGGCACCTCTCCGCGCGCCAGGCCTTTGAACATCGCCATGATCCCGCCCACCACGCCCAGCGAATACACCGCCGTCCCCAGCACCAGCTTGAGCGGCATGTACCCCATGTGCACCAGGTTCCACATCTCCTCGTTGGTCAGGTCTGAGCTGACGATGTGCCCGGGCGCGATCGGCGGGATGTTTGGCACGCCCGCCGGCTGGTAAGGAAGCACGCCCGCGTGACCCTGTACCGGCGGCGCCGCGCCGCTGCCCAGCGCCGAGTGATGCGACGCCGTGCCCAGCATCAGCATCTCGTGCGCGCCCTGGAACGTCATCGTGCGCGTCTCGATGCCCACGACCGCGTTGGCGCCGACCGACCGCGCCTCGGCCGTGATCCGCTCCAGGCAATGATGGCGCGTCGCGTTGAAGACATCGGAGAACTCCTTGATCTCCCCGCGCGAAAGCGACTTGAGCCCGCCCAGCAACCCCCCCGCCACGCCCACGCTGTAGGCAATGTTGCCGAACACGAACCGGATCGGCGCAAAGCCGGCGTCGAGCTGGCAGTACAGCTCCTGCCCGTTGGCGCTGGTGGTGAACTGGATCGCCTCGGCCCGCCCGCCAGTCTGGTTGTCTTCACGATGAACGCACGATGCGACGGAGAGGAACTCGGTCTGCCCATGGAACTGCCGCAGCTCGTTGGTCACGCCGGTGATCCCGATCGCCCCGACCTGCGAGGCCTCCGAGACCATGCGTTTGTACGCCTCCATGCGCCCCTCGTGGATGACGTTGGTGAGCTGCTGCACTTCACCCCCGAGCATCCCGCGGAAGCTGGCGCCGATCCCGCCGAGAAACCCCATGGAGAAGACCGAGTTTCCGATCACCAGGTCCCCGGGCGCGAGACTCTTGAGGTGCAGGCAGTAAATCTCGTTTCCGGACAGGCCGGTCATGACGGGCATGGCGGGACTCCTTAATTAGGGACCTCAAGCATAATACCGGACCGCCGCGAAAGTCGGGTATGGGGACGGCGTCGGCATCGCAGGCGTGATCCGCAGCCGCGAAGCGGCGACAGACAAATAGCCTCGGGCGCAAGCCCATGGAACTGCCCAGCCCCTCGCCACCCCAGCGCGTAGGGGCGACAGGATCCCTCAATCTTGCTTGGCCCCTTCGTGCGCGACGGGACTCGCGTCGCCAGCGCCCTGCTTCAACTGCTCCAGCGCCTCATCCAGTCGCACCTGCTCGCGGACGTATTCCGGGTCCCGCCGTCTGATTGCGTCGCGCAACACCGCCGCCGCCCTCTGCAAATCGATGCCACGATACACGAGCCCGTCGAGCACCACGGCCTCTTGCCCATCGGCTCGAACCAGCGCGAGGCCGCCGTTCAGATCAGTTTGAACGACCGCGTCCTCGTATTCGCCCAGCGAGTGTCGCCCAACCTGCTCCCTGCCGAACCTCCGCGGGATGGTCACGGTCAACGCGTCCTGCCGGAGCGTGAGGACCGCCCATCCCCGACTTTGCTTGAATTCAGCGACGACGAGATACATCAGAAACGCACCCATCGCCCCCGCAGACAAGCGCGGTCCCACGCGCGGCACCCACTGCGGCCAAACCGCCGCCGCGATCATCACCATGCCCGGCCCGCCGAGCAGGATCGCGCAGACGACAAACCGCCAGGACACCACCGGCGGGATCGTCATCTCGAAACCGTCCGCCTCCCTCACCAACCCGATTCGGTCGCGCGGCGGGGTTGGGGCATACTCGATCGTCGGCAAACACCGTCCCACGCCCGGATTGTACGGTGACGCGATTCCGCGCGCATATTGAGATTCGGGGACGATGTACGGAGCAAGACTCGCGGGCGTTCGGAAGGCACTTGGGTCCGGATCGCCTATCTCTCCAATTTTTATCGCTTTATTGCTATTAACCGTCCGATTTCAACCTATTCTGCCCCGGCCGCTATAGGATAATACTTGTTTGAACAAGGATCGCTCTCGTATGAACGAAGTGCAATATGACGTGGTGATCATCGGCGGCGGGCCGGGGGGGGCGACCGTCGGCACTCTCCTCGCCCAGGCCGGTCGGTCCGTGCTGGTCGTCGAGCGCGGCAACTTCCCGCGCTTCCACATCGGCGAATCGCTCATGCCCGAGACCTACTGGACCTTCCAGCGCCTGGGCATGCTCGACCGCCTCAAAAACAGCGACTTCGTCCGCAAATACTCCGTCCAGTTCGTCACCGCCACCGGCCGCGAAAGCCAACCCTTCTTCTTCGACGAGATGAACCCCCACGAATGCTCGGTCACCTGGCAGGTGGTCCGCAGCCAGTTCGACCGGATGATGCTCGACAACGCCCGCGAGAAGGGCGCCCACGTCTGGTCCGACAGCAACGTCACCGACGTGGTCTTCGAAGACAGCGAGGCCGACGACCTGCCTCGCGCCACCGGCGTCGTCGTCCGCCGCAACGCCGGCTACCGGATGGCCGCCGTCGGGCAGGAAGTGCCCGGTGCGCCGATCCAAGGCACCAGCGTCAACGGCACGCTGGTCGGGTCCGAGGGATCGACCAACGGCCACGGCGAGACGATCACCGTCCGCGCCAAGGTCGTCGTGGATGCCACCGGCACCAGCGCGATGCTGGCGCGCAAGCTCAACCTCCGCCAGCCCGATCCGAAGCTGCGCAAAGTCTCCTACTTCGCCCACTACAAGGGCGGGCGGCGCGACGAGGGGAAGAACGAAGGCGCCACCCTCATCCTCTCGACCTCCGCCGGCGACGGCTGGTTCTGGTACATCCCGCTGCCCGACGACATCGTCTCGGTCGGCGTGGTCGGCGATATCGATCGCATCTTCAACCAATACAAGTCAAAGAGCCTCACGCCCGAACAGATCCTCGAGGAGGAGATCAAGACCTGCCGCGGCCTCGATGACCGCATGACCCGCGCCCAGCGCATCTCCCCCGTCCACGTGCTCTCCGACTTTTCGTATCGCGCCAGCCGCTGCGGCGGCGAAGGGTGGGTGCTGATCGGCGACGCCTTCGGATTTCTCGACCCGATGTACTCGTCCGGCGTCTTCCTCGCCCTCAAGAGCGGCGAGATGGCCGCCGACGCGATCCTCGAAGGGCTCGCCAGGAACAACCTGTCGGCCGCGCAGCTTTCCAGGTGGGGCCAGCCGATCGCCGACGGCATGGCCA
>DATBFY010000290.1:0-8442 GCA_036558265.1 Tepidisphaeraceae bacterium
CGCTCTTGGATCGGCTGATGTCCGGCAAGCCCGCGACGCGGGACCTGCACCTGATCGAGCCGGTGGGCGTGCAGACGCGTCAGTCGAGCGACGTGCTGGCGATCGACGACGCGGCGGTTGCGGCGACGCTGCGGTTCATCCGCGAGCGCGCGTATCACGGCTGCTCGATGAAGGAGGTCCTGGCGCACGCGGCGATGTCGCGGAGCCTCTTGGAGCGGAAGTTCCGGCAGTACCTGGGGCACTCGCCGCAGGCCGAGATCCGCTCGGTGCAACTCAAGCGCGTCAAGCAGTTGCTGGCCGAATCAGACCTGCCGTTGAACGACATCGCGGGGCTTGCCGGTTACACGCACCCGGAGTACATGAGCGTGGTGTTCAAGCGGGAGACGGGACAGACGCCGGGGCAGTTCCGATCGCGGACGAACCCGGCGTTCGTGAGCGAGGCGGCGAGCCCGCCACGGGCGCGGACCGTGTGGCTGACGGCGGGGGGCGGGTGATCGGGAAGGTTCACCGCAGAGCCGCAGAGATCGCGGAGGGGATCAAAGGGCAAAAGACGAAAAACGAGAAACGTAAACGGAGGGCGTTGATCATGTTGAGGCGTTGGCCAGCTCGATCATCCATTCGGGCAACGCCGCACGCGCGACCCGACGCCCCTGCCCGCCGCCGCCCCTTGCCCGCTGGATGTAAAACCGCCGGCCAATGATCCGCGTTGGGCGTTTACACCCTATTGATGGATCGGCATACATGAAACCGCCATCGAAGTACGTGGAATTACGACCGAATGCGCAAAGCGCGTTCAGCGCTGATCCCGAATGGCGTGCCCGGGCGTATCGAACTTGGCGCTGCGCATGCGGCGACCCTAAGCCGGATGTGCGTGGCCCGATCGATGTTGTGGTACAGAATAGCAAGAGAAAGATGATCGTGGATTTCGTCTTCGGGTTCAGCGGAATCGCAGTCGCGGCTATCGATCTGCTCAAACTGCTCGATGAAAAGCGCATCATGTCGCTGTTCCACATCGGAGCCGTCCGCGCGGGCAACGGCACGGTTCTGCAGAACTTCGTCACGTTGAGGGCGAAGGCCGGCCCAGTTTACATTAGGGGTGATGAGCATTCGGTTAGACGGATCTGTCCCGAGTGCGGAAGATTGGTATACCTTGCTACCGGCCAGGCATATTTGTGCGGCCTCGGTCGGCAAGCTGCGATCTTGCAAAGCAGTTCCGCCTCCGGCGCCTTAATCATCCGGAGCGACGTCTTTGACGCAACGCTGGGAGGTCGGCCGCTGTCCCATGTGAGGCTGCGCAGTCTTGACGTTCGAGACTCGTCATCGGATGGTCTGCCGGTTTTGATTGACGAGGTCGTGCGGTTTCTTGGGAAGGGCCGAGAGAGAGCAAGGGAGCATAACCCTGAATAGGAGTTCGACATGGCGGTCGGCGGCAAAAGTGGCCAAGACTGGCAGATGACTTGGAGTCGACGTTCGTGCCACCCTAGCGCATGAACATGACCAAGGCCCGCCGGTTACGTTTCTCGTTTCTCGTTTTTTGCGCGGTTGCCCGCTCGCGGCACGCTAACCCATCGCCGGGCGATCATGCTCAGGAACCTCCGCTCGGCCGCGTGACACAACTCCTCAGTTACGTGACGCAACTCCTCAAGTACGTCACCTACTTCCTCGATTGGGTGACGTCACTTCTGATTTTCCGCCCTTCCCGCTCAAGTCGCAGGGCATCCGTATCGATGGATCGATCGTGGCGGTTTTCGGGCGGATCAATTCTCCCGGGAATGACCGCGACAGGGGCGCGCAGCGCGGATGCGCTCTACTCCTCCTCGACGCGTCGGATGATTCCTGCCGAGATGATCTCCGCCAATCGCGGGCGCCGCTTCGGGAGGTCCTCGGCGGCAACCGGTCGATGCTTGACGCGCCGCTTGCCGTGGGGACAAAGCGCGAGCACCTTGCACTCGTCGCACTTCGGGTTGCGCACGCGGCAGCGCTCCTTGGCATGCCGAAAGAGCAGCACGTGGGTGGCGTAGTGGTTGCCGGGGGTGATCAGGGGGGAGAGGAGGCGTTCGGCTTCGAGGTCGCGGGCCTTGGGGCGCACGAGGCGAAGCCGCTGCAGGACGCGCAGCACGCCGTTGTCCACGGGCAGCACGGGGTGGCCGAAGCCGAAGAGGAGCGTGAAGGCGGCGGTCTTGGGGCCGATGCCGAAGAAGCCCAATAGATAATCGAACGCTTCTTCAACCGGCCGCTTGGCGAGGAAGTCGATGCTCAGGGTGCCGCCGCGGTCGGCCTCGATCTTGCGCAAGAGGTCCTGGAGTCGGCGGGCGCGCATGCGTGCCAGGCCGCAGACGGCGATCTCGCGCTGGACGTCGGCAACGGGCGCGTTCATCACCTGCGACCAGGTCGCGAACCGCCGGCGCAGCATCCGGTAGCCGCGCCGCGCATTGAGCATGTTCGTGTTCTGCGAGAGCATGGCCTCGACGAGCGTGTCGAGGCCGCCGCCGCGGCGGTGGCGCGGCGCGGGGACGGCGCCGTACATCCGTACGAGCCCCCTGAGCACCCGGCGCAGTTTCGATCTCTTCTCCGCCACGCGCGACATCGCGCGGGATGTTAGGAGGCCCGTCGGACGCCGACAATGTGCGGAGGAAGTGAAACGAGAACAGGGCCGCTGAAGCGGCCCCGCCGGGTTTGACTAACCGATTATTTGACGGAAGGCGGATTACCGCTTCTCGCGCATCTCGTCCATCACGTATTGCATGGCGTAGCGGATCAATTCGCTCCCGCTCGCCAGGTTCAGCTTCTCCTTGATCCGCTCGCGGTGGGTCTCGACCGTCTTGACCGACAGGCCCAGTTTCTCCGCGATCTCGCTTGGGCCGACGCCGTGGCCGATCATCTGGAAGACCTCGAACTCGCGGTCGGAGAGGCGCTCGATCGGCGAGCCGCCGACGTTCTGCGGACCGGCGACCAGGCGGTTGACCATCCGGCTGGCCATCCGCTCGGAAAGGTAGACCTCGCCCCGCAGCACGCGCCGGATCGCGTTCATCACCTGCTCGGTCGCCTCCTGCTTCATGATGTAGCCCTTGGCGCCGGCGCGCAGCACGCGCTCGGCGTGCAGCGACTCGTCGTGCATCGACAGCACCAGGATCGGCAGCTCCGGCTTGCGGGCGCGGATCTCCTTGATCAACTCGATCCCGCTGCGATCTTTCAGCGAGATGTCCACGATCGCCACGTCGGGCTGGGTCGTGTCCAGCGCCGACAGGGCCTGCTGGAAATCCTCGGCCTCGCCGACGATGGACAGGTCCGGCTCCTCGTTGATCAGTTGACCCAGTCCCTGGCGGACGATCGGGTGATCGTCGACGAGCAGCACCTTGGCCTTGTTGGTCTTGACTTCCGACGGTTTGTTCATCATGGCGGGCATACGGCAAATCCTTCTGTTATTGCGGTGGCGAGATCAACTGCGACACGGACACGGACGCGGCGGACGGCGCGGCGGGCAACGGCGACGGCCGCACGGCGCACGAGCAGGAGACCACCGTGCCACCGCCCGGACGCCGGTGCACGTCGAGTCTCCCGGAGATCATTTTCGCTCGGTATCGCATGATTCGCAAACCCATTCCACCGGTCCGCACCGAAACCGGATCGAATCCCTTGCCATCATCCTCCACCGTTACCGTGATTTCCCTTGGCGCCCCGGTCAGTCGAACCACTACGGTGCGGGGGTTGGCGTGCTTGATCGCGTTGTTCAGCGCCTCCTGCGCGATCCGGTAAAGGTGGATCGCGACGGGCGGGTTGCGGAAGCTCACGTCCCCCGCGCTCTCGAACCGGCAGGCGGCGCCGTACATCTCCCCCATCCCCTCGGTCAACTGCTTGAGCGCCGACGCCAGGCCCTCCTCCTGGTCCAGGTCCACCGGCGCCAGCCCGCGCGCCAGGTCCCGCGTCCAGCCGATCGCCTTGTTCACCAGGCCCGCGATCTTCCGCGCCTCGTCCGCCTCGGGCACGGCCCGCGTCACCAAGCGCTGCTCCATCAGCTTCGACATGAACGCGATGCCCGTGAGATGCTGGCCCAGGCCGTCGTGCAGGTCGTGACCGATGCGGCGCTGCTCGGTGTCGGTAATCTCCAACAACTCCTTCTGAAGGTTCCGGGCCTCGGCCTCGTTGGCTTCCGCGCGGCGCCGCGCGGAGTTGAGCGTCTGGCAGAGCACGCTGACCACGATCCCCTCGATGATGAAGATCGCCGCCCGGATCTTCTGCGCGGTTGTCACCAGGCCCAGGGCGTAGAAGGGCTCCATGAAGAAGTAGTCGCCGATCGCCACCGCCAGGAACGTCGCCAGCAACCCCGGCCCCAGCCCCCCGTACCACCCCGAGACCATCACCGCCGCCAGCGAGAGCATGAACGGCGCCTCCCGCTCCATCCCGAGTTCAAGATAGTTCTTGAGGATCAGCTTGATCAGCAGCGACATGCCGATCGCGACGACCGCGACCGAGTAGCGGACCACGTCCCGCCGCAGACGGGAGGGATGCGGGGACATCTCCCGATCCGCGGGTTCGCTGCGCGATTGATAGTTGAGGATCGACATGCGCCGGCCCGCCCGCGCGGTCCGCGCGCGAACGGCGATGAGGGAATCATAGGCAACCGACCCCCCATACGCGCTTCAGGATAATCCGTTGGAATGGGAATGAAAGCGATCCAGGCGCGGTGGGATCGGTGTGTCACGGACACCCCTCCCCGCCGCACGCGCGCCCGACCCCACGATCAGAGCTTCTCCGCGAACTGCGCGATGTGCTCCGGCACCGGGTAATGCTTCATCAGGAAGCCGCGCAGTTGCGCTCGATCGGCGACGAGGAAGTACACCGCCTCGTCGATCCGGCGGCTGGAGAAGTTCACCGCCTTGATCAGATGCTCAGCGTCGGTGGCGGCGTGGAGGTGCTCGCCGTCGCGGTACGCCGGCAACAGGTGGAACTGCCACGCCTGCCGGCGGTTGATCAGGCGCAGGCAGTCGGCGTCGAAATCCAGGTCGTCCAGGTCCACCACGCCCGCCGTCCGCACGTATTGCTGAACCCACGCGTCCTCGACCGCCTGCGGGTCGATCCCGTAAAGCCGCTCGGCCAGATCCCCGAACGGCCGGTGCGACGCCTTCTGTACCGAGAGGATGTGGGCGACCTGCTCGCTCGTCAGTACGCCCTGCTGGATCAACAACTGGCCGATCGGAATCCCGTTCACGGCAGCCTCCTGTCCACGTATGCTTCCCCTGGGATTATCGGATGAATCGGCGCTCGGGTTGACCGCGGATTTGGGGCTGCCGTGGATCGCTCACGTCCGCGGAAGCGATTCGAGGAAGGCCCGCCCCGCCCCCCTGAGGTAAACGTAGCGATCGTCGATCCGCCGCGGTGACACCACCGGCGCCCCCGCCGCCCCGAAGATCAATCCGATCAGCAGCACGGCCACGCCGCCGAGCACCCCCATCACCTTGTACGCGTAGGCGTCCGGCCCGCGAACGTCTGCCAACAGCGCCGGCACGGCGATCATCAACCCCAGTCCCAGCAGCGACAGGAACCACGCGATCGCGATGTTGCGACGCCGGGCGGCACGGTGGACCGGACACAGGCCGACGCTCACCTGCGCGGTCTTCCGCACGCATAACGCGACGATGGCATAGATGATCAGACCCGGGAAAACGATCAGCAGGAACAGCCCCGCCGGATGCCACGACAGCCGCCGGTGCAGCCGATACCCTTGCGCCGGCGCGTTGCACTTCACGCACCGATCCGGGCCGATCAGGTTCTTCGCCATGACCAGCGACCGGCCGTCGAAGCCGATCAGGCCGTGCCCCTGCGAGCGGGGCGTCGCGTATCCCAGGACGATCGGGCGCGGACCCATCGGCGCGACGCCCGGCGGCAATTCCTCACCCATCGCCGACGGCACCGTGGGCGCGGGAATCACAACCGCCTGCCCGCACGCGGGGCACGTCGTCATCTGGCCGCCGTAACGCGCGAGGTAGTCCTCCGTCACGGACATTGCGCTGCCACAATGATTGCAATGGACGATCGGGGTGTGCTCCATATGGCTCGGATATCGGACGAAGTGCCCTGAAAAACCAGCGGCATACAAGAATTCCACCGACCCGCGCGCCCCTACCACCCCGGATCCGGCCGCACGTTCGCCTTCAGCCCCCTGGGCCCGACGACATACACCGGGCTCTCGCCCAGCGGCACGGGCAGGCTCTTCGTGCGCACCGGGTCGAACGGGACGCTGCGCTTGACGCCGTAGATGTCGTAGAACGTCAGCCCCGCCTGCGTATTGTTCACCCGCACGTACGCGTACGGCCTGGGCGACCAGGCGACCATCATGTCCTCCTGCTTCGCGTCGTCGGTGAAGACGGCCGCATACACGTCCGGACCCAGCGCGTCGTTGCGAACCCAGCGCTTGCCCTCCAGCATGTGCGTCATGAACGCCAGCGCGACGTAGCCGTACTTGGGCGACCGGTCATTCCGCATCACCCCCACCATGTCCGCCTGGTCGAACTGCCGCGTGCCGCCGTCCTTCAGCGTCCACCAGAAGACCTTCCGGATCTTGCCGGACGCGACCGCCTGCACGTAGAAGCGCACCAGGAGGTCCGCCTGGCGAAGCTCGCTCGTGCCGTAGGGATGGATGTGCGAGTTCCAGCAGATCTCCGTTACCCACAGCGGCTTGGGCGGGCCGAACTTCGACATTACCCTGATCAGCTCGTCGGTCTGCTGGAGGAACGTCATCTTCACCAGCGGATAGTCCGGCGTGAGGTCCTTCTTATGCCAGCTCTTCACGTATTGATCGAGCTCCCACCAGTCGAACGCCTCTTCCGGGGCGCTGGGCGGTCGGTAGGGATGAAAGCAGGCGATGTCGAAACAGTCATACGGCACCTGCCTGAGGATCCGCTCAGCCCAGCTCACGTCGCAGAACGCCATGTTCAGACCGGCAACCTTCGCATTGGGATTCGCGGCGTGAATGGCCTTGCCCGATGCGGCGAGCAGCGCGGCGTATTGCTCGGGCGAGCCCTTCCAGAACCCGCCGTTGGGCTCGTTCCAGATCTGCCAGTAATCGACCTTACCCGCGTATCGCCCGGCGGCCGTGGCGGCAAATGCGGCATACGCGACAACACCCTCGGCCGTCCGCGGATCGTGGAACTTGGGCGCGTACGCCAGGTCGCCCAGCAGAAGGATCCCATGCGCCCGGCACTGCTCGACCAGGCGATCATACTTGTCCCACGCGTACACGCCCGGCGCAGTCTCGATCCGATTCCACGTGAAGTCCTGCCGGCCCCACTTGATGCCGGCCTGCTGCATCGCATCCAAGCGCGCCACAAGGTCCGGCGTGTCCGGATTGAACGCCGTGTTAATGCCGAAGGGAGAGTCGGCCAGCAGCTCGGTCGAATGCGACGGCGGTGGGACGGACAGCGTCAGCGTCACAGTTTCCGACGACGGCTGCGACGGCGTCCCGGTGATCGGCGGATCAACGGTGTTACAACCGACCAGCAGCACGATGACGATCAATCCGGTCCGCATGGAGGTTCAGTGCATTCTGGCGAGCAGTTCGACCGGGATCGCCGGCGTCGCGCCCGGCTGCGTGCAGACGAAACTCGCCAGGCGATTCGCGTTGTCGTTGATCCGCGCCAGCGGCAACCCGCGCAGCAATCCGACCGCCAGCGCCGCCGTAAACGAGTCGCCCGCGCCCACCGCGTCCACCATCGGGACAGCCGGATAGCCGGGATGCTCGACGTGCGTACCGTCGCTCGATCGAAGCGATGAGCCGCCCTCGCCGCGGGTCACCGCCAGCAGCTCCATCCCGGGATACCGGTCGAAGATCTCGGCGTCCGGATCGCCAAGCAGCGTCGGCAGTTCCTCCAACTCCTGTTCGTTGATCTTAAGGACGGACGCAGCGCGCAGCGACCGGTCGACAAGCTCGCGGTCGTAGTAATCCTGGCGAAAGTTGATGTCGAGGATCTTGAGCGCGTTCGGGCCCACCCGGGACAGCACCGCCCGGATCGCCTCACGAGCGGTCCGGCTCCGCTGCGCCAGCGTGCCGAAGCAGATGCATTCAGCCTTGGCAGCCAGGTCGAGCAATCCCCGATTCGTCGGGATGTAATCCCACGCCACGTCTTCGTGAATCGTGTACGAGGGTTGGCCCGCCAGATCCAGAGTCACCGTGACGACGCCGGTCGGGTGATCGCGATCCACCGCGACGTAGGACGTGTCGAGGCTCTGCGAGCGCAGCCGGTCAAGGATTTCCCGCCCCAGCTCGTCGTCCCCGACGGCCGAGACGATCCTCGCGTCGGCGCCGAGCTGCGCCGCGTGATAGGCGAAGTTCGCCGGCGCGCCGCCCAACTGTCGGCCGCCCGGTAGCAGGTCCCAGAGCACTTCTCCGAGCGCCAGCACCAATGGACGATCCGCCATCGCGACCCCGCTCATCCGCAGCCAAAC
>DATBFY010000291.1:0-14592 GCA_036558265.1 Tepidisphaeraceae bacterium
CTACGTCAACAAGGCCGGCTTCGAGCACTTCAAGACGCCGTTCTGGCAGACGCTGGCGTATCACACCGACCATGCCGAGTGGGTGGGGTGCTCGCTGTGGGACATGATCCAGCCGTCGTTCATGTTCATGGTGGGGACGGCGCTGGCGTTCTCGGTGGCCAGCCGGCGCGCCAAGGGCCACTCCTTCGGCCGCATGCTGGCGCACGGGATCTTCCGCGGGGTGGCGTTGACGTTCCTGGGTATCTTCCTGATGTCGAGCTGGGGCCCCCGGACCAACTGGACGTTCGACAACGTGCTGACGCAGATCGGGCTGGGATACCCGCTGCTGTTCCTGCTGGCATTCACGCGCGTGCGCGTACAGGTGCTGACGGTCGCGCTGATCCTGGTGGGGTACTGGGCGGTCTTCGCGCTGTACCCGTTACCACCGGAGCACTTCGGCTACACGCTCGTGAACGTGGACGCCGCGTGGCTCAAGGAGCACGGTCTGACCGGCTTTGCGGCCCACTGGCAGAAGAACAGCAACCTGGGTTGGGCGTTCGACTACTGGTTCATGAACCTGTTCCCGCGGCCGCACCAGTTCTGGGGCGCGGTCGGCGGGTACGCGACGCTGAGCTTCATCCCGTCGCTGGCGACGATGACGCTGGGCCTCTTAGCCGGCGAGCTGGTGCGCGATCCGCGGTTCTCGCAGTTCAAGAAGTTCGCGATCCTGCTCGTGGCGGGCCTGGTGGGGCTTGGGCTGGGCTGGGCGATCGACCGGGCCGGGATCTGCCCGATCGTCAAGCGGATCTGGACGCCGTCGTGGACGATCTTCAGCGCGGGGTGGACGTTCGTGCTGCTGGCGGTGTTCTACCTGGTGATCGACGTGGCGCGGCTGCGGTTCTGGACGCTGCCGCTGGTGGTCGTGGGGATGAACTCGATCGCGGTGTATTGCATGTCGATGTTGCTCAAGCCCTGGGTGCGCGACAACCTCAAGCGGCACGTGAGCAACGACATTTACAACGTCTTCGGACAACCCTACGCGCGGATGACCGAGGCGGCGATCTTCCTGCTCTTCTGCTGGGGGGTTTGCTGGTGGATGTATCGGAAAAAGGTGTTCATCCGGATCTGAGTCGCGATCTCAACATCCAAACGCCTCCAAAGTAATGGGTGTGAACCCCCCTTTGGAGAAGCTCTTGGTGCGCACGAATTCGAAGCTTGCCAGACGTTGTCTCGCCGTCGTTCTTGCCGCGGCCGGGCCCTTCGTGATGGGCGCGGGGAAGGACGAATCCAAGCCTCTGGATGAACCCACGATCCTGAAGGGGATCAAGGGGCCAAAGGACTTTGACGTCACCGTCTTCGCCGCGCCGCCGAACGTGATGTATCCCACGGCCGTGTCCGCGACGCCGACGGGCGAGCTCTACGTCGCGATCGACGAGGACGGGTCGCTGGGGAAAGACCCGGGCAAGGGTCGGGTGGTCAAGTGCGTGGACAGCGACGGCGACGGCAAGGCCGACCGCTTCACCGTCTTCGCGAAGATGGAGCACCCGCGCGGGGTGTACTTCGACACCTCGACCGACACGCTTTACGTGCTGCACCCGCCGTTCATCACGGCGTTTCAGGACACCAACGGCGACGGGGTGGCGGACAAGCAGGAAGTGCTGGCGAGCGGCATCGCCAACGAGAAGGTGCAGGGGCAGCGCGGGGCGGATCACACGACCAACGGGTTTCGCGTGGGCATCGACGGGTGGATGTACATCGCGCAGGGCGACTTCGGGTCGGTCAAGGCTACCGCCAAGCGTGACGGATCGACCTACGTGCGGCACGGCGGCGGTGTCTCGCGCATGCGCCTCGACGGCACGGGCCTGGAGATGTACTCGACGGGCCAGCGCAACATCTGCGACGTGGCGGTGGATCCGCTGATGAACGTCTTCACGCGCGACAACACGAACGACGGCGACGGGTGGGACGTGCGGCTGTCGTACATCGTCCCGAGCGGGTACTACGGTTACCCCTCGAAGTTCAAGCACTTCCAGGACGAGATGATCCAGCCGCTGGCGGATTACGGCGGCGGGTCGCCGGTGGGGTCGCTGTTTCTGGACGAGCCGAACTATCCCGGGGACCTCGGGCACTCGCTCTACACCGTCGAGTGGGGGCGCGGAGGCGTGTTTCGCCATCCGCTGGAGCAGAACGGCGCGAACTTCAAGGCCAAGCAGGAAGAGTTCATGGTCGTGCCGCGCGGGATCGACATGGACGCCGACGCGCTGGGGCACCTGTACGTCGCGTCGTGGGTGAACGGGGGATTCAGTTACTCCGGGCCGAACGTGGGTTACGTCGTGCGCGTGACGCCTAAGAATCACCAGCCGGCCACGTTCCCGGATCTGAAAAAACTGTCGGACGATCAACTGGTTCAGGAGATGGCCTCGCCCAGTGCCGTGACGCGGCAGTTCGCACAGCGCGAGGTACTGCGGCGCGGCAAGTCGAACGCCGCGGCGTTCGGGCCGGCGCTGGCGAAGCTGGCTGGGTCGCAGGAATCGCTGCCGGCGCGGGTGGCGGCGCTGTTCACGCTTAAGCAACTCGAAGGCGACAAGGCCAACGAGGCGATCGTGGGGATGATGAAACAGGAGGAGATGCGCGAGTTCGCGCTGCGGGCTCTGTGCGACGTGAAGAACGATCCGGCCGTGCCGGTCGGCCCGTTCGTCGAATCCCTGAGTGACCCCAACCCGCGCGTGCGACTGATCGCGGCGTGGGGGCTCGGGCGATTGAACAAGACCGAGGCGGCGGGGCAACTGATGCCTCTCGTGGCGGATAGCGATCCGCTGGTCTCGCACGTGGCGATCACCGCGCTGGTGAGCCTGCACGCGAGCCAGGCGGCGCTCAAGGCGCTCGATCCGTCCACGCCGACGCTGGTGAGCGGCGCCATTCGCGTGCTGCAGGAATTGCACGAGACGCAGGTGGTGGATGCGCTGCTCGACAAGCTCAAGACGACGCAGGACACTGGCCTTCGCGGGCAGATTTACAAGGGATTGTGCCGGTTGAACTACCGCGAGGCGGACTGGGACGGCGGGTGGTGGGGCACGCGGCCGGACACGGCGGGCCCGTATTTCAAGACGGCCGAGTGGGAAGGCACGGCCAAGATCCAATCCGTGCTCAAAGCGGCGTTGACCAGCGAAAATCCGGAAGTGGTCAAGGAGCTGGCGGTCAACCTGCAGAAGAACAAGGTGGACTTCCCCGAGCTGACGGCGACGATTCAGCGGCTCGCGGCGCAGGACCCGTCGTTCAAGTCGGTGCTGGTGGACCTGGTCGCCAATCGGCCGAACCTGACCGACGAGAGCGTGAAGATCCTGGTGGGGGTGGCGACGTCGGAGAAGGAGCCGGCGGAGCTTCGCGCCAAGTCGATCCGGGCGCTGCAGAAGAACGCGAACCGCAATAACACGCTGGCGCCGGCCATTACGGCGCTGGCGTCCATTGTAGACAGCAAGGACAAGGAGCTGACCAACGTCTTCAACGATTTCGTGCGGGATGGGCGGCTTTCGCAGCAGGTGTACAACCTGTCGAACCTGGCCCAGGGCGCCAGCGCGACGCCAGCCAAGCGGGAGGTCGTCTACACGATCCTGGTGAACCTCTCGAACAACAAGCTGCTCCAGAAGGATCGGCGTGTGCAGGAGTCGCTTGCCAAGGCGCTGGATCCGGTCTGGAGCAAGCCGCCGCTGGCGGCGAGTCTGCTGAACGCGATCGCCCGCACGAAGTCGGAGCAATTCGCAGATCGGGTGAAGACGGCGATGGCCAGTCCCAACCCGCAGGTCGCCTCGGCTGCGAAACTTGCGGCGGAACGTCTGGGGCTTACCGGGAGCGGAAACGTCGCCGAGAGCAATTCGGCGTCCGCCGCGCTGATCGAGAAGCTGAAGTACGCGGACGTGGTCGCGGTCGCCACCAAGGCGAAGGGCGACGCCAAGGCCGGCCAGGAGCTCTTCACCAAGCTCGGCTGCGTGCAGTGCCACACGACCAGCCCCGAGGACCCGCCCAAGGGCCCGTTCCTGGGCGGTATCGCGACGCGTTACAGCCCGGCCGAGCTGTGCGAGTCGATCCTGAAGCCCAGCGCCAAGATCTCTCAGGGGTTCGAGACCCAGTGGTTCAAGACCAGGGACGACGACGATTACGAAGGCTTCGTCACCCGCGAGTCCGGCGACGACCTGGACGTGCGCAACATCCTGGGCGTCACGTCCACGCTCAAGAAGTCCGAGATCAAGGAGCGCGGCAAGCGCGAGACCAGCATCATGCCCGAGGGCCTGGTCGCCAAGCTCACGCCGCAGGATCTGGCGTCGATCCTGGCGTTCCTGGAATCGACCAAGGGGAAGTGATCGGTGACGGTAGGTAGAATGCCGCCGTGTCATACAGGGCCCTGCTTTTCTTCGTCCTCTGCGCCTCCACGGTGAACCTTTCGGCCGCGGCGCCGGAACCCAGGCTTCCGCCGGGTTTCGTCCGCATGGCCGTGGCCGAGCATCTCACCGGCGCCACCACGATGGCCATCGCCCCAGACGGTCGTGTATTCGTCTGCGAGCAGACCGGCACATTGCGCGTCGTCAAAGACGATCGCCTGCTCGAAGCGCCCTTCGTCACCGTGACGGTGGACAAATCCTGGGAGCGGGGACTGATCGGCGTCGCGTTCCCGCCGGATTTCGGGGCGTCGCAATGGGTCTACGTGAACTACGTCGTCCCGTCGCCGTATCCGCACCATCGCATCAGCCGCTTCAAGGCAGCCGGCGACCTGGCCGTCCCCGGCTCGGAGCAGGTTCTCTTTGAAGGCGACGACCAGACGAAGATGCCCGGCAAGATCAAGAACGGCCACCAGGGCGGCGCGATCCACTTCGGGCCTGACCGCAAGCTGTACATCGGCCTGGGCGAGCAGACGGCGGAGAAGCCTGCGCAGGATCTGCATTCGCTCCTGGGCAAGATCCTCCGCCTGAATCCCGACGGATCGATCCCCACGGACAACCCGTTTTTCGCGCAGACGACCGGCAAATATCGGGCGATCTGGTGCCTGGGTTGCCGCAATCCGTTCTGTTTCACCTTTCAACCCGAGTCCGGGCGGATGTTGATCAACGACGTCGGTGGCGCCAAGGAGGAGATCAACGAAGGCAACGCTGGCGCCAACTTCGGCTGGCCCGTCGTCGAGCACGGGCAGACGTCGGACGATCCGAAGTTCACCAAGTGCATTTTCTCTTACCCGGTCGCGAGCATCACCGGCGGGGCGTTCTGCCCGAAAGACAACACGCGCTTCCCGCCTCAATACCGCGGCCAATACTTCTTCGCCGATTACATGCGCGGGTTCATCCAGGTTTTGGACCCGGATCATCCCGAGCGAGGCGCCAGCGACTTTGCCACCAACCAGGGCAAGATCACGGACATCGCCTACGCGCCCGATGGCAGCCTGTACGTGCTCGACCGCAATGCGTGGGTGATCGACAAGGCGTGGAAACCGAACACGGGGACGCTGTACAAGATCAGCCGGTAACATTAGCGCAGCGGCAACATGCCGGTACTATGTTCCGCGCGACTCGATCCAAACGTTTGTGCGATCCAAGGAGCGATACGTGATCCGACCCCGCCGATGCGCCACCATGGCCTCATTCGTCCTCGCAGCCGCGCTGGCATTCGCCGGTTGCCGGTCGTCGGAATCGAATTACCACACCGAAAAGACCGACCGCCTGGTTACCGGCAAGTCGATCAACCCGACCACGCTCGCAAGCCAGGACGTCGGGAGCCTGCCGGTCAACCTGATCGCGTCGGTGGACGGGCGATACGCGATCAGCACGGACGCGGGGTATCGCCAGTCGCTATGGTCAATCCGGATCGCCGACGGGATGGGCGTGTCGAGCGTACCGTTTCCTCACAAGAGGACCAAGACCGCGACAACGCAGGAGAAGAGCCGGGGGCTCTATTACGGCTTGGCCGCCGCGCCGGACGGCACGATCTACGCCGCCCAAGGGGCGCACGACACGATCGCGGTGCTGTCGCTCGACGCGGAGGGACAGCTCAAGCGCGGCGAGCGGACGATCACGGCGAAGAAGAGCGACTTCCCCGCGGGGCTGGCGCTGGACGGACAGGGGCGATTGTACGTCGCGAATAACGACCCCGTGGCGTTCCCACCCGTCATTCACCCGTCCAGCGTGGCGGTGTACGAGGCGGCGACCGGAAAGGAGCTGGGGCGGTACGCGTTCGCCGACAGCTTCGGCGGCACGCCCAACTTCCCGCTGGCGATCACGGTGACGCGGGACGGGAAAAAGCTCTACGTGGCCAGCGAGCGCGACGCGGCGGTCTACGTGCTCGACACGTCCGACCCGGCGCATATCCGGCAGGCCGGCAGGATCGAAAGCGGCTCGCACCCGGTGGCGCTGCTGTTGAACAAGGCGCAGACGCGGCTGTTCGTCGCCAACGCGCAGAGCGACACGATCTCGTTCGTGGACACGTCGAACGACACGATCGCGGCGACCGTGCTTTTGAGGCCGGACATCGCGCGATCCGTCGCCGGCGCCACGCCGACCGGGCTGGCGCTTTCGCCGACCGAGAAGTTCCTTTACGTGTCGCTGGGGGACATGAACGCGGTGGCCGTGATCGACGTGCCCGACAAGGAACTCGAAGGGTACGTGGCCGCCGGCTGGTATCCATCGTCCGTCCTCTGCTCGCCCGACGGCAAGCGGCTGCTGATCGCCAACGCCAAGGGAACCGTGACGCGGCATCCGAACCCGCCGGGCGGCGGCGACAAGGCGCGGCAGCAATCGCCCAACAACCTGATCGAAGGCAACGTGATCAGCGTCGCCGTGCCGACGAAAGACGAACTCAAGACCCAGACGGAGCAGGTCCTGGAATACAACCGCCTGACGCCCAAGTTCATCGACGGCGAGAACCCGCTGAAGGACATCGGCCTCCAGGCCGGCAAGATCGAGCACGTCATCTACATCGTCAAGGAAAACCGCACCTACGACCAGGTGCTCGGCGACCTCAAGCAGGGCAACGGCGACGCACGCTACAACATCTTCGGCCGCCGCATCACCCCGAATCAGCACGCGCTCGCCGAGCGCTTCGTCCTCCTCGACAACTTCTACGACAGCGGCGAGGTCAGCGGCGACGGGTGGACCTGGTCCACCCAGGCCATGGCCAACGAGTACACGATCCGCAACGTCCCCTACCAGTACAGCGACCGCGGACGTAAGTTCGACTACGAGGGCAGCAACAATGAATGGCCCACCGGCGGCTTCCCCGCCAAGGGCCCCGACGGCAAGCCGCTGTCCGAGAACCCGATGTTCAAGGAGGGCGCCAAGCCCTTCCCCGACGTCGCCGAAGCCCCCGGCGGACACCTCTGGGACCTGGCGCGCAAGCACGGGCTGACCTATCGCAATTACGGCTTCTTCATGTCCAACGGCGTGAAGAAGGATGGCAAGATCGTCATTCCCGACAACTACCCCGCCAGCACCGGACTGCAACCCGGCGGCCGCGACCTGGACGGCGTGACGAACGTGGACTTCCGCCGCTTCGACACCGAGTACCCCGACAGCGAAGCGGGGCGAACCTACTTCGATCGCACGAAGGACGCCAAATTCCATTGGAAGAAGACCAGGTTCGGCCACTACGACGCCCCCAGCCGCTTCTCCGAGTGGCACCGCGAGTTTCAGATGATGCTCGCCAAAGACCCCAGCGGCGATTCGGTCCCGAACCTGATGACGATCCGCTTTTGCACCGACCACACGGCGGGCGCGAACCCCGGCTTCAAATCACCCAAAGCAATGGTGGCCGACAACGACTACGCCGTCGGCCAACTCGTCGAGGCGGTCAGCAAGTCCCCCATCTGGAAGAGTACCGCCATCTTCATCCTCGAGGACGACGCCCAGAACGGTCCCGATCACGTGGACGCCCACCGCTCGACCTGCTTCGTGATCAGCCCGTGGATCAAGAAGGGCAGCGTCGATCACACCTTCCACAATACGTCGAGCTGCCTGCGGACGATCGAGCTGCTGCTGGGTCTCCCGCCGATGTGCCAGTACGACGCGATCGCCCAGCCCGTCATGGACTGGGACTCGGCCCCCAATAACGATCGGGCCTACGCCGCCATCCTGCCAGCCGCCGACATCATCGGTGACACCAACCCGAAGCAGAACCAGGCCAACCCGATCAGCCCCGAGCAGGCGAGCCTGATCGAGGAGTCACTGAAGATGGACTTCTCGGTCGCCGACCGCGCGCCCGCCGACAAGCTCAACCAGATCATCTGGAAACTGACCAAGGGGGTCGATTCGACCATGCCCCCCACGCCAAACGGCATCGCCGGCGTCACCATGCCGAAACTAAAAGACGATGACGACGACTAGCAGCCGCGTAGCACGGGCGATTTGGCCGCGCCGACCTACCGGTCAACTACGCTTTGACTCGGCCGGCGTGATGACCAGATTTAGCTTCTCCACGCCGCGGAGGATCGTCACCGGGCACGGCATCCCGACCTTGTCTTCCGTGAGGACGCGGTGCAGTTCGTCGATCGCCGTCACGCTCTGCCCGCAGAACTCGACGATCGTATCGCCGTCCTTCAGCCCAGCAATCGCCGCCGGGCTGTCCGGTTCCACCTGCGTCACCATCACGCCCGTGTCGGCCTCCAGCTTGTGGTATCGAACCACTCGTCGCTGCAGCGGCACGTTCTGCCCCCCCACGCCGATGTAGCTTCGCTTCACCCGCCCGTCGCGCATCAAGCGGCTGGCGACGAACTGCGCCGTGTTCGACGGGATCGCGAAGCAGATCCCCTGCGCCATCGGGATGATTGCCGTGTTGACGCCCACGACCTCCCCGCGCGCCGTCACCAGCGGCCCGCCCGAGTTGCCCGGGTTCAGCGCGGCGTCGGTCTGAATGACATTGTCAATAAGCCGCCCGCCGATCGACCGGAACGACCGCGCCAGCGAGCTCACCACGCCCGCCGTTACCGTCGCAGAAAACCCGTACGGGTTTCCCACCGCGACCACCAACTGCCCCACCCGCAGCTCGCCTGAATCGCCCAGCCGCGCCCACGCCAGGTCCGGCGCGTCGATGCGGATGACGGCCAGATCCGTCTCGGGATCATCCCCCACGAGGCGCGCCGGCACCTTTCGCCCGTCCGCCAGCAACACGTCGATGCTCGCCGCCCCGTGCACCACGTGGCTGTTGGTCATCACGAACCCGTCGGGCGTGAAGATGAACCCCGACCCGCTCCCCCCGCCACCACCTCGGCGGCCGTTGGCGATCTTGACCTCGATATTGACGACTGCCGGTCCGATCTCCTCCACCGCGCCGGTGACGGCGCGCGAATAGGCGTCGAGGATCTCCTCCTCCGCCGGCACGTCCCGCTCAATCGGATTCAATGTTGCGGCACTCATGTGCCAATCATAGGCCCCCTCAGACGGAATGTCTTGTAATCTGCGTCACCCCGCGCGTGTAATCCGGGTGGCACGGGCGTCTCGCCAGGCGTCTCGCCCGTGTCTTCCCCGCGCCAGCGGCTCTTCAATTCGCTCCCTTTCGACCCGGCTTAGAAATCGATTCTCAGCCGAAAACGCGTGCCGTGCTTGCGAGCAACCTCCAGCACTCCCGCCAGTGCATTCAGATCCGTGACTACCGCTTGGGCCGACGGCAGCCGCCCACTTCCCGGTAGCTGCGGCAACGGATCGCCCGGGCGCGCATTCGTGATCTTCGCAGCCAACGCTTCAAGGTCCGCAAGCATCTCACCGGCCGTCTTCTTCGGCTTCTGCGCCTCCGAAGACTTCGGCGGATTGAGCACCCCCGGGTGCGCCGACACGTATTGCGCCAATCCGCGGATCGATGCCAACCCCTCCTCCGCCGCGAACCACTGGACGTCCGAACCCTCCATCCCCTCGGGCACGTCCTCCCCGATGGATTCGAACGACTCTTCCGGCGATTCGCTGAAAAACTCGGAGAGGGGCCGCACTCCAGCCTCGGCGGCGCAACGGTCGAGCACTTCCATCGCCTTCGCCAGCGACTTGCCCGAAACGGCAGTAGCAGGCTCGAATCCCGGAATCTCCGTCTCGAAAACGGGGTAATACGCGACACTCATTTCATCTCCTACCCTGGCAGCCGCATGCGCGCCGAAAACACGGGCGGGACGCTACGGGACGCCCTTGCCGCCCGAAACCTACTTCTCCACGATCCAGATATTCCGATAGAACACCGGATTCCCATGCCCCTGAAGCTGGATCGACCCCGGCGCCGCCGTGTCCTTGCTCGACAGACCGCCGCCCGGGGTGGGATGACCGAGCTCGACGTTGTCCTGGATCACCACCCCGTTGTGCCGAACCGTCGCCCGCGCCTTGGCGGTCTTCTTCCCCGACTCGTCGAATTTCGCCGCCGTGAAATCGATGTCGTACGTCTGCCACTGCAGCGGCGGATAGCACATGTTCACGCTCGGCGCGAACTGCTGATAGAACCCGCCGCACTCGTTGTTCTCACCCTTGAGCCCGAACGAGTCGAGCACCTGACACTCATACCGATCCTGCAGGTAAACGCCCGAGTTCGCCCGATCCTGCCCGCGCCCCAGCGGCTTGAACGGCAGCAGGAACTCCACGTGCAGCGTGCAATCTCCGAACTTGTCCAGCGACGAGCACCCCGACGCCAGCAAGCCGCGCCCGTCCACGTGCGCACCCTTCCACTTCGACGCGTCTTCCGGCGCCCCGTAGAGTACCTTCGCCCCCTGCGGCGGCTTGGCGCCCAGCATCGGGGTCTGGCGCACGATCTTCGCGATCGTCGCCGTCGCGCCCTTGTCGCTGGTCAGCGAGATCGAGGCGCCGTCGGTGATCTGTGCCTTCCATCCCTTTCCGTCAAAGGCGACTTTGTCCCCCTCGCGCTGCCCGTCGATCTCGACCTTGGTCGACTTGTCCCCGCTCCAACCCGCACCGGGAAGACCGCCGGGGTAGAGTACGGCGCGGAACTTGTCATCGCCCAGCGCGATGACCTGTACGCCCTCTTTTGCGCCGTCGGCGAAATACTCGCCCTGGATCTTGAAGTCGGGACCCGCCTCCTCCACCGTCAGATACGTCGGCTTCTCCTTCTTCGCCTGCGGCGCGGCAGGTTTCGGATCGGCGGCGTAAACGGCAACGGTCGCGCACAGCGCGAGTGAAAGTCCCATCGCAACGGCGGTTCGCATTTTCATGAGTGTCTCCGGTTGAGGGTCTTACTCGACAATGCAGATGAACGTTGAAGTTTCGCGGTCCGGCTCATGCCGGCGCCCTCGTCCGCCCATCTCCAGCCTGTTCACCGCATTCCGGGCAGACCCCGCTGACGTTGCCGGCGAGCGAGTAACCGCACGCCAGGCACAAGCCCAACCGCTCGCGCGCGCGGCGCCGCCGATGCGCGCGCCGCTGCCGCAGCCCGCGAGCCACGGGCAACGCCAGCGTCAGGACCGCCAACGCCCAGAACGGCAGCACCAGGTTCCAACGCCGCATGCCGTCCGACGTGATCCGCACGTAACGGAAGCCCGCCCCCGCGCGCCACGCGTCATCCGGATCGCCCTCCCGGTACGACGGCGCTTCGATTTGCAGGAAGCCGATCATCGCCCCGCGCTCGGTGCCCAGCCCATAACTGCGCGCCGGGGAGATCTCCGTCAGGAGGTCGACTTGCGGCGATGTCAGCGTGTACGACCACAGCCCGACCGCCGCCGAAAAAAGCAGCAGTGAAAGAACGGTTGCTGCGTTGAGCAGCCAGCGGCCCAGGCGGCGCATACCCCTATCGTACCAACACGCGCCCCGGAATCACTTCCGCTCCTCCACCTTCTTCCCACTCGCCCAGATCACCGCGTTGGTCAGCAGCCGCTGAAAATGCACGTCCTCGAAATCCTTCGCCGCCCCCAGCGACGTGTAAAAGACCCGCCCCCGCACGCCCGGCTTGGCTTCCCGCGCCCACGCCACCGGCTCGGCATACGACGCCGTCCGACCGCGCAGCAATACCGTCGCGTCGTCCGCGATCTTCGGATTCTTGTACAGCTTGGCCTGCGTCGAGAACGGCTCGACCCCCGCCAGCACCGGGTGATCCTTTCCCTTCGGATCGATCGTGATCTCCGCCGGCTCGTCCTTGTTGTAATGCCCGCCGTATGACCCGCCCAGCACCTGCGGATCAAACTCCAGCCACGTCTGAAACCCGTGACTCGCGGTGCGGATGCCCACCACGCCCCTGCCCGACGCGATGAACTTCCGGATCCGCTCGAGTTGATCGGGCGCCAGGCTCACCCGTCGCGTGAAGAAGACCGCGACGTCCGCCGTATCCAGCCCTTCGATCCCGTTCAGCACCGTCCCCTTCTCCTCCACGATGTTCACCGTGCAGGCGCAGTTGTACTTCTCCTCCAGCAACTTCTTGAACGCCTGCAGCGAATCCTTCGAGTCGTACTCCGACGATCCGGAGAACATCTCCACCTTCAGCGGCGCATCGGCGGCCAGCACCGCGGTCGTCATGAGCAACATCGTCGTGAGCACAAGTGCAATGGATTTCATGGCGCGGCAACCTCCTCGTCGCATCATAACCCCTCGACCCGTCCGCAACGATAGCCGCGGGGCAAGGCCCTTCGGAACACCCGCCAGACCCGTTTGTCGCCAATGGGCACTAATTCCGGTTGACGTCACGACCGCAACTCGTCACCATGCGCCGCTCGAATTGACGGGAAGAACACCACCCATGGAAGAGATGACCGAAGTCGATCTGGAAGGCAAGAAGTACGTCTGGGACGGCGACAACTGGGCCGACGCGCGCACCTGGATGGTCCCGCCCGAGACCATCGTCAACCGCCTCAACGAGCTTTACCGCAAGCACGAGGTCTACGAGCCGCCCAGCCGGTCCGCCGCACCACCGCGCGCCCGCTCGCCGCGCCGCAGCGCCGGCGAGCCGCGGGCACGGTTCGTCCCCGCCAAGTCCCTTCAGGCTGCAGCGCCACCACCACCGCCAAAGCCCGTCGAGCGCATCACGCTCTTCGAGGGCGACAGCGGCTTCCTCTCCAACGATTCCCCGGCCACCGTCCACCTCGACGGCCAGCCGTTCCCCAGCGTCACGCTGGCGTTCGAGGCCGCCAGGCAACTCCACGACCGCCTCCGCCCCGGCATGCAGCGGGAATGGGACGAGAAGCGCCCCAGCCTCATGCGGCGCCTCCTTCGCTCCAAGTTCGCCAACCCGCAGCTCCGCGCAGCCCTGATCGGCACCGGCGAGAAGCACCTCGCCCACACCGCCCCCGACGCCGAACCGTACTGGCATACGCCCGGCGGCGCTGGCGAGAACACGCTCGGCCGCCTCCTCATGGAACTCCGCGCCCAACTCAACAAGAGCTACCATCTCCTTCGCGACGAGGAGATCGTCGAACACCTGCGCGAGTACCTGCCCGAAAACCCCCTGGTTCCTGACGACGCCCTGACGCGCGACGCCGCGTGGCAGCGCATCACCGAGCTCTACGACCTCTATAAGGACGAGCTCAACCCCGACCTGATGACTTCCCTGCGCGCCCGCCGCGAACAATTGCTCAAACAGACTCCGTAGGTTCCGCTTCGCGGAACATCCCCGCATCATTCGCCGCGCTCACACCTCCCGCCTCACGACCGGCCCCAGCTTCTCCAGCTCCTCCTGCGCCATCCGCAGGTCGCGCTCCCCGTGCAATCGCGTGATCGCGTGCGTCAGCAGCTCCCGTGCCCGCGCCTTTCGATTCAGGTATCGCGCGCAGATCAGACCCAGCATCAACTCGACGTGCTCGATCTGCTTGTAATTCGGATAGTGCCCCAGGAACTGCTCATACGCGTCGGCGGCCTCAGGATAGAACTGCTGGCTGGTGAGCTGGTTCGCCACGTCCAACTGCGCCTGCCGCGACAGCACCTGGTTCGGATCCAGCGTCTTGAGTTCCTTGTACACGATCGCCGCGTGCGGCAGGTTGTGATGCGCGATCGCCTCGTGAACCTGGGCGCGCAACTCCTTGATCCGCTCCACTTTTGCGTCATGTAAATCCCGCTCCCGTTCCCGCTCGCGCGCCCTCTGTTCGCGCATCGACGACGACGAGGCGTCTCGCGCTGCAGACGCAGCCTGAGGCGACGCGGGTGGCGGCGCGCCGAACGGGTCGTACCCCGCAGCCACCAGGCTCTGATATTGCCGCCGGCGGTTCCAACGCCGCACCAGCGCCAGGAAGTCGAACGGATCCCGCGGCACCAGCCGCAGCGTCAGCAGCCCCACGCACACGCCGAAACCCAAGAGCGCCCCCCAGATGTGCGCCGTGTGCGCCACCCCGCTGCTGCCGGCCAGGTTCATCGCCAGGTCCAGCGCGACGAAAAACGATACGAGGTACATGCACGGCACCTCGACCACGCCGTTCACCAGCACCAGCACGTACATCAGCGTGATGTGCGAGCGCGGGAAGAGCACCAGGTATGCCCCCGTGATCGCCATCACCGCACCGCTCGCGCCGATCACCCGCGGGCCCGACCCCGGCAGCAGCACGCACCCCGTCGCCGCGAACGCCGCGCCCGCCAGGTACAACGCCAGGTACCCCACCGGCCCAAGCCGGTCGTTCACGTTGTTCCCGAACATGTACAGCGCCAGCATGTTCCCCAGCAGGTGTACCGACAGCCA
>DATBFY010000292.1:0-4212 GCA_036558265.1 Tepidisphaeraceae bacterium
CCGCCGTTGCCGAACGTCGGGTCGGGCGAGCCGTCCGCGAGGCGGCGCAGCAGGACGGCGCGGCCGGTGGAGGCGATCGAGCCGCCAACCAGCATTTTGCCACCGGCCTGCTGGGCGACGACGACGGCGGTCACCTGGGCATCGGCGGGAGCCAGGAAGTCGGCGGAGCCGCTGGGACCGGTCGCGCCGGCGGCCGTGATCGACCCGAGGGCGAAGTTCCGGCCTTCGTGCGGGGCGGTCTGGAAGATCGCCGCCGAGACGCCGCCGTCCGGGCCCACGTTTGTATGGACGTCACCACCTTGCAGGCCCGACGCGTTCAGGGCGGTGAAGGCGAGCGGGCTCGCGGGCCCGAGCGAGCCATCGGCGGCCAGCGCATAGTGAAGGGCCGCGGGACGGTCCGTGCCGGCGTCGGAGGCGATGCCGGTCAGGTAGACGTTGCCCAATGCCATACCCGCGCCCAGGACGCTCAAGCCCGTGCCGGCGTCCTCGACCGGCGCGGTCGAGCCGAAGAAATTGCCCGTGGCCGGGTCGTACTGCGCGATCGCGACGCCGCCGTCGGTTCCGGCGGCCACCAGGTCGTTGCCCGTGGAATTGAGCGCGAGCGAGAGGATGCCAAGCCGCGCGCCGGTCACCGGGGTCGCGCCCAGGTCGGTGGTGACGATGCCATTGCCCGCGCTGCTCGGGCCGTCAAAGGCGGCGTCCAGCGCCCCGCCGGACGTGTACTTGGCCACCGCGAAGCGGTTGTGCGACGTGGTCGTGGACTCGCCCCCGGCAAACAGGCTGCCCGTCGCGTCATCGAACGCCAGGGCATGGACGGCGGCGTCATCGCCGATCGTCGTGAGGACGGGCTGGCCGGCGTTGAACCCGGCGAGCAAATGCCCGTCCGCGCCATACTCGGCGACCAGGAACTGGCGCGTGCCCTCGTCGCCGCTGCTGCCGCCGACCGCGATCACCGCTGCGGCGCCGCTGCCCTGGACGGCGATCGCGTCGGCATCGGCGGAGGCGCCGGCAAGGTGGATCGGGTCGAACGCCTGGTCGAGCGCGCCGGCGCCGGTCAGGCGAACGACGATCACGTCCGTTCCGGTCCGGCCGGCGGCGTAAATGTTGCCGGCCGAATCGACCGTGAGGGCCGTTACAATCGAGCCGGCGGCGAGCGGGATGACGGCCTTGCCGTCGTGCGCCGGGCCGAAGCTGGGATCGAGCGCGCCCGAGGCGTCGAAGCGGGCGAACAGCACGTCGCCACCGGCCAGGGACGGCCGCGTGCCCGCGACCAGGGTGCTGCCGTCGGCCCCGCGGACGACCGCGGTCGGTGTGTCGTCGGTCGAGCCCATCAGCGGCAACCGCACGTCCAGGTTCACGTCACTGGCCGAGAGCAGCCAGCGGTGCTCCAGGGATTCAATGACCGGGGTTGCGGCCTTGCGGACCGGGCCGAGGGGGAGATAGCGGTGGCCCCGAGGCGCGGCAGAGGGACGACTCGACACGATGACAGCTCCTTTCGACGCAGCACGCGCGCGGCACGGGCGGGATCGAAACCGTCGGCGCGGGACGTGGACCGACCGTCTGGGTGCGTGAAGTGACGTGACGTGCAGGTTCGCGGCGAGATGAGACGACAACGGCGTCGGCAGGTGCCCGGCGATGCCCGATCAGGCCGTCGTTTGCATTTCCTACCCGCTCCCGCGCAGCTCACACAACAGCCAACGACAACAACAACGCGGGTAGTATTGCCCTGCCCGTTAGCAAATGCAAGAAAAAGCCCGGTATTGCCACAACATTCCGCAAGCGGTTCAGAACAGCAGGGGTTTTCCCAACTTTCGCCGGATGACTTGAAGTTGCCCGACGTGCATGGCCAGGTGGCTGACGGTCATCAGGGCGAGGTGGCCGACGGTGGGGGCGAACTCGGCCATGCGGCCGGGGGTGGGTTTGGCGAGGTCCGCGGGGGTGAGCGTCGTGACCCAGTCGGCGATGGCGCCGTGGGCCTGTGCGAAGGCCTCGAGGAGCTCGGACTTTTTCGGGTAGAAGGCCGGGTCGTCCACGTTGGCGGTCTTGCCGGTGAAGCGCTCGCCCAGCCGGGCGGCGTTTTCGGGGATGAGGCCTGGGGCGACGGCGCCGAACATGTACGCGGCGGAGCCGATGAGGTGGCCGAGCTGCCAGGCAGCGTGGTTGGCGCCGGGGACGGGTCGGGCGAGCATTTCGTCATCAGTGAAATCGCCGAGCGTGAGCTTGAGGATCTCGCCGTTGCGGGTCAAAAAGTCGCTCATCAGCTCGGTCTGCGTCATGGGCGGGTAATGATTGGCGCGGGGGAAGGTGATTGCAAGCGGATTGGCGGGCGGTGAGGATTGGCGGGCGTGACGGCGCAGGTTCTGTTTTACGTGTCGATCCTGGTGTTGATGGCGGGATTGGGGATTGAGGCGGCCGCGCGGGTGCGGCAGGGGCTGACGCTCCGGCGAGTCGGGCGATGGCTGTTGCTCATCGGGGCGGTGGCGAGCCTGGCGGGGGCGTTCGCGGTGATCGATGCGGTTCATGGGGCGATGATGCGGGCGGCGGGGCAGACGGGGGGTCGGCCGGTGAACTTCGCGTGGTATCAGTTGCGGCGAGAGGGGGGGGCAACGGCGCGTGGGATGGATAGCGCTGGCTGGTCGGCGATGCGGCTGCACGTCGTTCTGGCGGGGATGACGATCGCGGTGGCGGGCGCGGCGGTGGCGATGGCGATCCGCGGACGTGCGGACCGGCGGTGGGCGTGGGGGATCACGTGTCTCTTGGCGGTCGGCACGGCGGCGGCGGGGTTCGTGGCGGCGGGGTGGCGGTGGGAGCAGGTCGTGGCGCTGGTGGGGCAGCCGCGGGATCGGGCACACCTGGTGCTCGCGGGCGGGATCGTCGTGCTGACGGCGGCGATGGGTTGCTCAGCGAAGCTGCGGAGCGGGAGGCGGGCTGTGGTTCTATTCTCTCTATTGGCCCTGGTCGTTGCCGCGACGATCTACACGGGGTTGCTGATGATGTTCGATGGGTCGGACGGTGGGGGCGGCGTGCTGCGGGTTCGGAGGCCGATCGTGCAGGAAGTGGGGGAGTAGCCGGAGCGGAAGCGGGTTGTTGTGCGGAGGTTCCTTTCGGGCAGACAAGAATGTCTGCCCCACCATTTAATGGGTGCCCGCCTCATCCATCGGCGCTACGACACCGGCTCGACGTGCTGGAGGTCCATCTGGAAGATGCTGTTGATCTTCCCGGTCTCCTTGTCCTTGATCACGTTGACGTGGAGGGTGCCGAAAACGCGGACCGTGCCCGACCCCTCGTAGTTGCGCACCTGCTTGCCCTCGGAGGCCTTGCAGGCGACGAAGTGCTGCACCTTGGGCGGTCCGCCGAAGCAGCACTTGGCGACCGAGTAGCAGAGGGTGAACGAGCTGAGCTTGTCACCGGCGGAGAAGTTCATCGGCGCGACCTCGCCCTCGAGCTGGACCTGCTTGCCGTCGAGCTTGCGGAAGCGCTCGGGGACGTCCAGGGCGGTGCCGAGGTTCTGGTCCATCTCGAAGTTGCTCATCTGCTTGAGCTCGACCTCGAAGTAGTCGCCCTTGCTGACCACGCCGCCCTGGATCACGCTCTCGTAGGTCACCTTCATCGCGTAGCCGACCAGGGCGAGCACGAGGGAGACGACGATGCCCACGCGGATGACCATTCCCCAGTTGACGCGAGTCTCGACGCGCTGAATGGGGGTCGGGGTGACGTTGGCGGCGGAGGTTTCCATTTCTCGACTTCTCCGAGCAAATACGGCCCGTGGCCGGGCCGGCTAAACGCGATTACTTGGCGGCGGGCTTGACGCTTTGGACGTCCATCTCGAAGACGCTGATGATGTACCCGTCGTCCTTTTTCTCCTCGACCTTCAAGGTGCCTTCGCAGACGATCTCGTCGGGGTAGTAGCTGACGGCCTTGCCCTTGGGCGTGTGAACCACGATCTGGTGCTGGATCTGCGGGGGCTGGCCGAAGCAGCAGGCGAAGAGGCTGGGAACCAGGGCAAATTGGCTGATGTTCTCGGCTTGGTCGATCGGGATCATGAAGCCGTGCAGCTTGATGGTCGCGCCCGACAGGGCCAGCACGTCCTTGGGAATGTTTCCGCCCTTGTCGGCGTCGTAGTCGAAGTTGCCCAGGTCCTTGATGGCCAGGTCGCGGACTTCGCCTTCCTTGGGCGGGTCGTGCGGCTTGCGGTTCTGCCCGATTGGGGCG
>DATBFY010000293.1:0-5442 GCA_036558265.1 Tepidisphaeraceae bacterium
AGGAAGCTCGCCGGCAGCGCGCGCACGCCGTAGGCGTTGGCCAGGTCCATCTTGGTGTCGAGCGCCACCGGGAACGTGAGCTTGAACCGCTCCAGGAACGGCTTGACGAGCGCGGCGTCGGTATCGACCGAGACACCCAGCAGCACGAAGCCGCGCTGGCGGTGCTTGAGGTAGAGCCGCTGCATCGCCGGCATCTCTTCGCGGCACGGCGCGCACCAGGTGGCCCAGAAGTTCACGAGCACCGGCTTGCCGCGCTGGCCCTTGAGCCTGAGCGTCTCGCCGCCCAGGAGCGACACCGTGAAGTCGGAAGCCTGCTTGGGCCGGGGCGGCCTGATCAGATCGAGCTCGCGCACCGCGTCGTCGATCCCGCCCGCGTGGGCCACGCTCGCGGTCAGCACCGGGGCCTCGGCCGGCCCGTCGATCGACGCCGCGGCCGGATCGCGAGGGCCCCCGGTCAGCAGCGTCACGAGCGCCACGCCGACGAGCGCAGCGCCGGCCACCGCCGTCCCCGCTGCGATCAGCTTCGCGCGCACGCCTGTCCGTCGAGCGCTCGGCTCATCATGAAGGACACCCGAAAAAGTATACCCCTACGGCGCGGACTCGATTTGCTCCAACCGGGTCACTTGCATATAGTAGGCGGACCTGGCTGGCCCGCGCGAGTCCTCACCGACGAGCAACCCGGCCGCGCGACACACCGTGGACGGGCCGCCCGACGGCCACCGGTTGGAGGACGACCTCATGGACGAGCGATATCTCCACGGTCTCATCGCGGACGTTCGGGCCGGTCGCCTGACGCGTCGCGAGTTCACCCGGATCATGGTTGGCCTCGGTCTCACCGCGCCCCTCGCGGCGCACATGCTGAGCGCCGCCGGAGTCGCGGCCCAGCCGCGCCCCGACGCGTTCACGCCCTCGCGGCGGGGCGGCGGCAGCCCGCTCAAGGTGCTCTGGTGGCAGGCGCCGACCCTGCTGAACCCGCACTTCGCGGTCGGCACCAAGGACCAGGACGGCTCGCGCGTCTTCTACGAGCCGCTCGGGGCATTCGACCCCGAGGGCAATCTCTTCCCGATCCTCGCCCAGGAGATTCCGACGCTCCAGAACGGCGGGGTGGCCCGCGACGGCAAGTCGGTCACCTGGAAGCTCAAGCGCGATGTCAGCTGGCACGACGGAAAGCCCTTCACCGCCGACGATCTCGTCTTCAACTGGGAGTACGCGGCCGACCCGGCGACCGCCGCGGTCACGATCACGACCTACCGCGACATCGAGCGGGTCGAGAAGCTCGACCCTCACACGGTCAAGCTCGTCTTCAAGAACCCGACACCATTCTGGTTCGACGCCTTCTGCGGGGCGCGCGGGATGATCATCCCCAAGCACCTCTTCCAGGCATTCAAGGGCGACCGGTCACGGGAGGCCCCCACCAACCTCAAACCGGTCGGCACCGGCCCCTACCGGTTCGTGGACTTCAAGCCCGGCGACCTCGTCAGGGGTGAGATCAATCCGGCCTATCACGTCTCGAACCGTCCATTCTTCGACCAGTTCGAGATGAAGGGCGGCGGCGACGCCGCGTCGGCGGCCCGCGCCGTGCTGCAGACCGGCGAGTACGATTTCGCCTGGAACCTCCAGGTCGCGGACGAGAACCTGAAAAGGTTCGAGCAGGGCGGCAAGGGCCACGTCGACATCGCCACCGGCGGGGCGATCGAGCACATCCAGCTCAACAATACCGACCCGTGGAAGGAGCTCGACGGGGAGCGGTCGTCCCTCAAGACCACGCACCCGTTCCTGACCGACCCGGCTGTCCGCGGCGCCCTGAACCTGCTGGTCGACCGCGGCGCCATCCACGAGGAGCTCTACGGCCGCCTCGGCCAGGCGACGCCGAACTTCCTCAACGGCCCGCCCCGCTTCCGCTCGCCGAACACCCGCTGGGAGTTCAGCATCGACAAGGGCAACCAGATGCTCGACACCGCGGGCTGGAAGCGCGGCACCGACGGCGTGCGGGCCAAGGACGGCAAACGGCTCAAGGTCGTCTTCCAGACCTCGATCAACCCGGAACGTCAGAAAACGCAGGCGGTCGTCAAGCAGGCCTGCGCGAAGGCGGGCATCGACGTCGAGCTGAAGTCCGTCGTGGCGTCCGTGTTCTTCTCGTCCGACGTCGCGAACCCCGACACCTACACCAAGTTCTATGCCGACCTCCAGATGTACACCGTCGGGCCCGGTGCCCCCGACCCGCAGACGTTCATGTCGAACTTCATCTCGGCGGAGATCTGCTCGAAGGAAAACAAGTGGGCGCGACGCAACACGACGCGCTGGCGCAACGAAGAGTACGATCGTCTCTGGAAGGCCGCCGAGAGCGAGATAGACCCGGTGAGACGCGCCGGTTTGATCATCCGGATGAACGACATGTTGACGCAGAATGTCGTGGTGGTCCCGATCATCTGGCGCAACGCGGTCGCCGGAGTGTCCAACCGCCTCAAGGGCAACGACCTCTCCGGCTGGGACTCGTATCTGTGGCGCCTCGCATACTGGTACCGGCAGCCTTGACACCCCGTCGTGCGAGGCGGTAAGAAGCCAACGATCCGGCCGACGGCCGGGCGAGAGAGGAGATTCAATGGAAGAACGTGAATTGAGGGCGCTGGTCGGTCAGGTGAAGGCGGGAACCTTGAGCCGCCGTCGCTTCGTTCGCACGATGGTCGGGCTCGGCCTGACGGCCCCGATGGCCGCGCAGATGCTGGCGTCGGCGGGGATCGCGCAGGCTCAGCACAAGTGGACGTTCAATCCAACCAAGCGTGGCGGCGGTGGGCCGGTCAAGACGCTCTGGTGGCAGGCGCCCACCCTGCTGAATCCGCACTTCGCCAACGGCACGAAGGACCAGGACGCCTGCCGCATCTTCTACGAACCGCTGGCCGCGTACGACCCCGACGGCAACATCGCTCCGGTGCTGGCCGCGGAGGCGCCCAGTCTCCAGAACGGCGGCGTCGCGAAGGACGGCATGTCGGTCACCTGGAAGCTGAAGAAGAACGTCGTCTGGCACGACGGCAAGCCGTTCACCGCGGACGACGTCGTGTTCAACTGGGAATACGTGATGGATTCGGCGACGGCCGCGGTCACGGTCGGCCAGTATCGGGACATCGCCAAGATCGACAAGCTCGACAGTCACACCGTCAAGCTGGTCTTCAAATCGCCCATGCCCTTCTGGTCGGCGGCCTTCTGCGGTCCGTCGGGCATGATCATTCCCAAGCATCTGTTCCAGGCCTTCAAGGGCGACAAGTCCCGCGAGGCGCCGGCCAACTTGAAGCCGATCGGCACCGGCCCCTACAAGTTCGTCGACTTCAAGCCCGGCGACATCGTCCGGGGCGAGATCAATCCGAGCTACCACGTGCCGAACCGCCCGTTCTTCGATCAGATCGAGATGAAGGGCGGCGGCGACGCGCCCTCGGCGGCGCGGGCCGTGCTCCAGACCGGCGAGTACGACTACGCCTGGAACATGCAGGTCGAGGACGAGATCCTCAAGCGCCTCGAGCAGGGCGGCAAGGGCCGCGCCGACATCGTCGCGGGCGGCAACATCGAGCACATCCAGCTCAACACGACCGATCCGTGGACGGAGGTCGACGGCGAGCGGTCGTCGATCAAGACCAAGCATCCGACCCTGAGCGACCCCGCGGTGCGCCAGGCGCTGAACGTGCTCGTCGACCGCGGCTCGGTCCAGGAAGAGATCTACGGGCGCACCGGCATCGCCACCGCCAACTTCCTCAACGCGCCGTCGCGGTTCGTCTCGAAGAACACCAAGTGGGAGTTCAACGTCGACAAGGCCAACCAGATCCTGGACGCGGCGGGCTGGAAGCGCGGCAGCGACGGCATCCGCGCCAAGGACGGCAAGAAGCTGAAGTTCGTCTATCAGACGTCGATCAACGCCCCGCGCCAGAAGAATCAGCAGATCGTGAAGCAGGCGTGCGCGAAGGCCGGCATCGACGTCGAGCTGAAGGCCATCACCGCGAACGTCTTCTTCTCGTCGGATCCGGCCAACCCGGACACATACTCGCACTTCTACACCGATCTGCAGATGTACACGACGACGATGACCCAGCCGGACCCGCAGCGCTTCATGGATCAGTTCACGTCGTGGGAGGTCTCCGCGAAGAACAACAAGTTCGCGCTGACGAACAAGACCCGCTGGCGCAACGAGGAGTACGACAAGCTGTGGAAGTCCGCCGAGACCGAGATGGACCCGGTCAAGCGCGCGGCGCTGTTCATCAAGATGAACGATCTGGTGATCCAGAACGTCGTGGTCATCCCCGTGGTGTACCGCCCGCGCGTCTCGGCGATCTCGAATCGCATGCGCGACGTGGTGCAGAGCGGCTGGGACAGCGACTTCTGGGCGCTGGCGTACTGGACGAAGGCCTAGGCGCGTCGGGCGGGGCCGGGCGGCGCGAGCCGTCTGGGGCCCCGCCGGTGGCCGGCACGGCATGTGGAAGTACTTCCTGCGTCGGACCCTGATCCTGATCCCCGTGCTCTTCGGGATCAGCGCCGTTCTGTTCACGATCCTCGTGATGGCGCCGGGCGATCCCTTCGAGGAGCTGGCCACCAACCCCAACGTGCCGCCCGAGGTGCGCATGAACCTCCGGGCCAAGTTCGGCCTCGACGACCCCCTGCCCGTCCGCTACGCCCGCTGGGTGGCCGCGATGGTACGGGGCGACTGGGGCTTCTCGTTCGTGAGCCGCGTCGACGTCGACACCCTGATCTGGCAACGCTTGCCGACGACGCTCATCGTCCTCGGCTCGGCCCAGCTCCTGGCCATTCTCATCGCGGTCCCGATCGGGACGTACTCGGCGTTACGCCCCTACTCGATCTTCGATCAGATCGCGACGACCCTGGCGTTCATCGGCTTCTCGCTGCCGACGTTCTTCACCGGCCTCCTCTTCATCCTGCTGCTGAGCATCTACCTGGACTGGCTGCCGTTCATCTATCGGTCGGACATCAGCGCGACCGGCTGGCGCTGGTACTGGGAGCATGTGCGGCAGGCGATCATGCCGGTGGCGGTGCTGGGGCTCGCCCAGGCGGCCTCGATGACGCGCTTCATGCGCGCGGCCGTGCTCGACGTCATCCGGCTCGATTTCGTCAACACCGCGCGCGCCAAGGGCCTCTCGGAGGGCGTCACCCTCGTCAAGCACGTCGTCCGCAACGCGCTGATCCCCGTCGTCACCCTCGTGGCCATCCAGGTCCCCACCATCTTCGGCGGCGCGATCGTCACCGAACAGATCTTTCGCATTCCGGGCATCGGCTCGCTGCTGATCAGCGCCATTCTCGCCAACGATACGCCGGTGGTGATGGGCGTTACTTTCGTTTCCGCCATTCTGGTGGTCCTGTTCAACCTCATCGCAGATATTCTCTATGGATGGCTCGATCCCCGCATCAGCTACGGCTGAGCTGACTGCGACACCCAAGACCAAG
>DATBFY010000294.1:0-6902 GCA_036558265.1 Tepidisphaeraceae bacterium
GTACGCGGCGAAGCGGGCCCCGTGCTCGCGCGCGGTGGCGATAATGCTCAGCATTTCGTGGTCGGTCAGCGCGGGGATCACCGGCGCGACCAGGACGCCCACCGCCACGCCCGCATCGGCGAGCGCGCGGATGGCCTCCAACCGCGCCCGCGGCACCGAGGCGCGCGGCTCCATCACCCGCGCCAGGTCCGCGTCGAGCGTGGTCACCGAGATGCAGGCCATCGCGGCGTCGTATTTGGCGAGTTCGCCTAAGAGGTCCACATCGCGCGTGATCAGGTGGTTCTTGGTGATCATGGCCACCGGGTTGCGGAACTCGGCGATCACCTCCAGGCACTGCCGGGTGATGCGCAGCTTGCGCTCGATCGGCTGGTACGCGTCGGTGACGCCGGAGAACCCCAGCGTCTGTGGCCGCCAGTTGGGCGCGCTCAGTTCCTTGCGCAGGAGCGCCGGCGCGTCCGTCTTGACGAGGATCTTCGTCTCGAAGTCCAGGCCCAGGGAGAAGTCGAGGTACTCGTGCGTCGGCCGGGCGAAGCAGTAGATGCACCCGTGTTCGCACCCGCGATAGGGGTTGATGCCGGCGTCGAAGCCGACGTCGGGCGAGTCGTTATAGGCGATGATCGAGCGCGTCGTATCGCGCAGGTAAACGGTCGGCGTCGCGGCCGGTGGCGCCTGCGCGTCCGCGGCGTCCTCGTCGGGGACGATGTCGAGAGGGACGAATCGGTTTTTCGGATTGTCCGCCGCCCCCCGGCCCCGCAGGCTCTTGAGCCCCGGTGCTCCGTCCGCGTTCTCGATCAGCGGCAGTTTCATCGGCGCGAAAGATACCGGAACTGCCCCGATCCGCACAATGCCCTAACGAATTTCGCATTGTTTTCGATCGATCAAACGTTGCGTAACCCGTAAAGGACGCCGACGATGGCGCGCGACTGAGGCGCCGCGCGCCCCGTGTCGCGCGCACGATGCCGACGCAAGGTTTCCCCATATCCCGCGCGGGAGAGGTTCGCCGTCATGCAGATCGCCAAAAACACCGTGGCCACCATCGATTACACGCTCACCGACCCGCAGGGCCAGGTGATCGACACGTCAAAGGGGCGCCAGCCGCTGTCGTACCTCCACGGTGCGTCGAATATCATCCCCGGCCTCGAAAGCGCCCTGGAGGGTAAGAGCGCCGGCGAGGTCGTGAACGTCACCGTCCCGCCGGAAAAGGGTTACGGCCCGCGCGACCCTAACCTCCTCCAGTCGGTCCCGCGCTCCAACTTCCAGGGCGTGAACGACATCAAACCGGGCATGCAGTTCCAGGCCCAGACGCCCCAGGGCGGCCAGCACGTGGTCACCGTCGTGAAGGTCGATCCGCAGAACGTCACGGTGGACGCCAACCACCCGCTGGCGGGCATGGAGCTGAAGTTCGACGTGACGGTGGTGGACGTACGCCAGGCCAGCCCGGAAGAGATCAACCACGGGCACGCCCACGGGGCGAACGGCCATCATCATCATCACTGACGCGGGGTCGGGCGCGTGCCCACTCCGCCTGGAATTCCCGCAGCAACGCGGCGCCGCGCTGGGAGAAAACCGATCCGAGCCTGGTCTGACGGACGCGCGAGATCGCGTCGTCGTCGACGTCGTCGGCCTGGCCGCTGGCCAGCAGATATCCGGCCGCGACGATCGCCCTGCGTCCGTAGCCTAGCGCGCAATGGACGTAGACGCCGCCGGCGCCGCGCGCGTTTTCGATCGCCTCCGCGGCGCGGCGGAGCGTGGCCGGGTCGGGTCAGGTCGAGGATCGGGACGTTCACGTATCGCCCGTGCGGCGAGGATGATCCCACCCAGCAGGAGCAGCGCGAGGATAATGACGACGTAGCGGCGAAAGACCGGGTCGGCGACGGCCGTGTGCCAGTTCAAGCGCGCTCCTTGAGTTGGCCCAACGTCTTGGCGAGTCGGACGAGGATCGTCTCGACAGATCCGACGACGATCACCCAGCACGTCCAATCCAGCACGGTCAACCGTCCCACATCCGCTATCGCTCGCGCCGGCGCCGCGCGGTCAGCAGCACGAGCGATGCGCCGACCACCCATGACGCCGGCTCGGGCACCTGGATCAGGAATGCGCGGTTGTACGCCGCCTGCGGCCCGGCGGCGCCGTCCGGGTCAAACAGGCCGTTGCCCGCGATCCACGCGGTCGTCGGGCTGATTCCCAGTGCCTCGGTGAGCGTCCAGCCACTCGTGGGGTCAATCAGGCTGTTCAGGTCCACGGCGGTGCCGTCGGCGGCCCAGTACATGGCGTGGCGGCCGCGGTCCACGCCGGCGACGTAGGACTCGGCCCACCCGACGGCCGCGCCCGCGTCGTCCAGGGTCATGGCGGCGGAGGTGGTGAGGCCGTTGAGATCGGTGCCGAGGTTGCCGAGCTCGGCGATGTGTCCGGCGGCGTCCCAGCGCACGGCGCGCTCGCCCTTGTACGACCCGTCGGCGGCGTAGCGAACCGATCCGCCGATCACGGTCCCGGCGTCGTTGATCACCAGCGCGTAGCCGTTGCCCAAGCCGCTGGGCAGCGTGCTCAGAATTTCCATCTCGGTGAGGTTGCCCTGCACATCCCACCGGGCGGGTCGCTGGCCGAGGCTGGCGCCGGCGGCGGTAAACTTCTGCGCGTCGCCGACCGCGATGCCCGCCGCGTTGATCGAGCGCGCCTCGGAGAAGGTCGAGCCCCGCGTGTCGAGGCCGAGGTTGGGCAGCTCGTGGAGCGTGCCGGCGGTGTCCCAGCGCACGGCCCGGCGGCCCAGGCGCACGTCGCCGGTGGCGAACCGGTCCGCCTCGCCGACGACCACGCCGGCATCGTTGATCGCCTCGGCGTAGGAGTTGCCCATGCCGGTGGAGTCGGTGTTGATCGTGCCCAGGTCCGTGGCGTTGCCAGAGGAGTCCCAGCGCACGGCGCGGTACCCGCGCGAGGACGAGCCCACGTACTTGGACATGTACCCCGCGGCCCGCGTGCCGTCGGGGCTGAGGGCGAACGGACGGCCTTCGGTGGCGCCGAACGTGCTCAGGCCGATGGTGCCCAGCTCGGTGACGTTGCCCTGGGCGTCCCAGCGGACCGGGCGCGGGCCGAAGGGCGAGTTGTTCACGTACTTGTCCACGGCGCCGAATGCCACGCCGTCGGCGCGGAGGTTGTAGGGGTAGACGTCGCTCTTGCCGTTTGGGTCGGTGCCCAGGAACTGGTAATCGACGCGGTTGTCGGCGGCGTCCCAGCGGAAGGCGCGGAAGCCCTTGTTGGCGCCGGCGACGCGCCACATGGCCTGGCCGATGGCGACGCCGGCGTCGGTGACCGGGCGGCCGACGTTGACGACGTAGCTGTCGGCGTAGCCGCTGGCGGCGGTGGGGTCGTACAGAGGTCCGGGATGGATGGTGACGAAGGCGGCGTGGGCGGGGCGCCCGACCCCGAAGATCAAGGAGACGGCGGCGGCTGCCGTTCGTAGGGCGCGCTGACGGCGGCTGCGGCTGCGGATCGCACGTGTGCGCGGTGCGCTCATGACTCTCCCTGTCCGACCAATGATTCGGGTGGGGTGGACCCCGTGAACATTCCCCGACGTGCGTCGGCGAGTATACCGGGTCAGCGCGACGACCGCACCGGAAAAATGCACGGCAGGGACTCGCGTACGTGCCGCGTCCGCCGTGCCAGTTGGGTGCTCCGTCGTAGTCGCCTTACCTCCGAGGCGGCTCGCGCCGTGTGTCCGGGCTGCTCGCGTGATAGGGGATTAGCGTACCATGGTCTTCCACGCTGGCGCGGCTGGTCGGGAACCCAAAGGCTCCCGTCCCCTTTTGACGTCCGTGGATTCCGCAATCCGCCAGGATCGCCAGGTCGAGTCGGCCGATCCAGTACCGCCGACCGTATTCGAACACCACCCCGTTCATGAGGTCCGCGCTCAGCTCCGACTCGCGTCCGGCCGCCGCTGCCCTGGCGTCGCCGACGTGGTGGTAGTTGTTGTTCGTGTGCGCCAGCAAGACCGGCCCGCCCCAGAGCTTCATTGCCTCCGGTCCGGTGAAGTGAAAATCGCGTCCGTCGAACGTGACGTGGCGGTCGTAGCTGGAGACGAATTCCCCGGGGACCTTGCCGGTCCTGGGGTCGAGCCAGCCGTTGAACGCCAGCGCGTGACCCAGCTCGTGCAGCAGGACGGTCATCGAGTCGAGCTTGTCGTTAGGCACCGGGCGCTTGCGCAGCGTCGGCTCCGGATCCCACCAGATGGTGCGGAAGTAATGTGGCTCGAAGACGATCTCGACGTCGGGCGGCGGGTCGTTATCGCGGCCGCCGCTCTTCTTCCGCTCGTCGGGCGGCATCCCGGCGCGCATCCGGGCGGCCCATCCCTGCTCGGAAACGAGCTTGTCCTTGAACGTTTCGTTTCCCAGCCGCACCGCTCGGAGGCTGCGCCCCGAGCCCCGTCCGGACTGGGCGGCGGGATCGAGCCGGAACAGGATCGCGATGGTGCACGGCTTGGCCTCGACGCGCTCCGCCCACGCCCGCGCCGCCGCCACAACGTTGGCCGAGATCAACGGCTCGAGCGCCTTGGCGTCGTCGGGCAACCCCTCGACCTTGACCGAGAACTGCACCTGGGCCAGTGCGGGGATCGCCCAAACACCCAGGAGCAAGGCGACGAGCTGGTAGACGCGTGACGATCCCGGCGCTGGGCGTGACATGCCGTTCATCCTAAACGGCCATCAAGGCGTGTAAACGGGGGACGACGAGCCACACGGGATCAAAAAAGGCTCCCGTCCCTTTTTCGATCTCCACACGGGAAAAAAAGGCTCCCGTCCCTTTTTTGATCTTCAATCCATATGCGACGCGATCCACCAGAACACGGTGACCAGGGAACCCAACCACGTGAGGTTCGCCACCAGGCCGATTATGGCCAATCGCTTTCGATAGCCGGGGGATGCCAGCCCGCCGAGGGCCAACGGCACGCCTGCCACGAGACACAGGACCAGAAGAATGGCTGCCGCGAAACCGACGAAACCTACGATTCCGATTTCCTCCCCGGTCACGTGCTTCAAAAAGGCGCCAAAGACAGTGGTCGCAATGCTCGAGCCGCAGATGAGGCATGATGCCCGCCCCAAGGGAGAATCGGGTAAACGAGCGTCCGCGGATCGTGCTCGCTCTCGACCGTTGACGTAGTCGAGGATCTGGGGAGCTTGGTTGCTCATCATAGCGTTGCGATAGTTCCCGGATTGTGACTTCGCCCCCTCTTGCCCATTCCCCTGGTTGGCGGAGGGCTGCGTCTGCACGGGCAGGATGCCCGTGATACGACGGATCCGCCGCGTGGGCAATTCACGGGCGGGGCGCCCGTGCTACGGGGCTTTCGTCATCTTAGAACTCCCGTCGCTGCCGCGCCGTGGGGATGTTCAGGAGCTTGCGGTACTTGGCGACCGTGCGGCGGGCGAGGTCGATGCCCTGTTCCTTCAGCTTCTCAACGATCTCGTCATCGTTCAGCGGGTTGAGCTTGTCCTCGTTGTCGATGATGACCTTCAGCTTCTCCTTCACCGCGTCCCAGCTCATGTCTTCGCCTTCGGCGTTGGTCGTGCCGCCGGAGAAGAAGCGCCGCAGCGGGAAGACGCCGCGGGGGGTCTGGATCCACTTCTCGCTGACCGCGCGCGAGACGGTGGCCACGTGGATGCCGAGCTGGTCGGCGACGCTGATCATCAGCAGAGGTTTTAAGAACTCCGGACCCTTCTCGAAGAACTCGCGCTGGGCGTCCACGACCACCCGGATCACCCGCGCGATCGTGCTCTTGCGCTGCTCGATGCTCTCCAGAAGCCACCGCGCGTTCCGCACGTTGTTGGTGAGGAATTCCTTGGTCTTCTTATCGAGCCCCTTTTCCTTGAGCATCTTCCGCCAGCGCCCGCCGATGTAGAGGTTCTCGGCCGGGTCGTTGGACATGCGGATCTCGTACTTGCCCGTGTCCTCGTCGAGGTAGATCGTGGCGTCCGGCGTGATGGGCGGGGCGTCGTCGTGCCCGATCTGCTTGCCCGGGTGCGGGTGCAGCCGCGACAGGCGCCGGACCGCGGCTTTGAGGTCGTCGATCGGCCGCCCCAGCCGCTTGCTGATCTGCGGGTAGCGGTTCATCTCCAGATCCTTGAGGTGATCGGAGACGAGCTTGCGCTCCAGGTCGAAGTCGTGGTCGTCGTTCTCCGGGTCCTGCTCCAGCGCGTCGATCTGGATCAGGAGGCACTCGCGCAGGTCCCGGGCCCCCACGCCCGCCGGTTCGAGCGTCTGGATCAGCCGCAGCGCCGCGTAGAGGTCCTCGATCGCCAGGGGCATCTTGGAATCCGCCCGGATCGTTTCCAGGTCCGTGCGCAGGTACCCCTGGTCGTCGATGTAATTGATGATCGCCGTCCCGGCCTGGCAGACGACCCGCGGGCACTCGATAAAGCTCCACTGCTCGAGCAGGTAGTCGGTCAGGTTGCCGACGCGGTCGGGGGAGTTGTTGAGGGCGTCCTGCTTCTTGTCGCGCTCGCCGTCGTAACTGGCAGCGGCGCGGTGCTGAAAGGAGGAGTTGGTGCCGAACTCCTCATTTTCGAGGTAATCGGCGATTTTCTCAAGGCGTTCGAAATCCGCCGAGCCGTCGCTTCCCTCCGCCTCGACCACCAGGGTCTGCTCCCCTTCGCTGAACTGGGCCTGGGCGTCGGGGGCGGCCGCGGCATCGGCGGCGGTCTCGGTGGCGACCGCGTCGGGGTCGCCTTCGCGCATCTCCAGCACCGGGTTGGCGACCAGTTCCTGCTCGATCCGCTCCTCCAACGCCATCAGCGGAAGCTGGAGGATTTCCATCGACTGGATCATGCGCGGCGTGAGGAGCTGCCGCATCTCCTGCCGCATGGAAGCTGTCTGAGATAACTGCATATTGAACAACCACTTAACCCACACGCCCGCAC
>DATBFY010000295.1:0-8393 GCA_036558265.1 Tepidisphaeraceae bacterium
TTGGCGCTGCTGGCCAGCTCCGGGATGTCGATGACCGTCAGGTCGAAGTTGACGACCGACACCAGGTAGCCGGTCGTGTCCGCCGCGTACTTGCCATCTTCCATCAGCCGCGACCCGGCGAAGATCCAGGTCATCGGGGGCATTTCCTTCTTGGTCTTGACGTTGCGCATCATGCGGTAGGCGGGCACATGGATGGTTTTGCCGTCCTTGCCTTCCCACTCGCAGGAGATCTGCAGGGGAGGTCCGTGCGGTGGCAGCCACTTGTCGGCCGCCTTGGAGTAATGCACCGGTTCGCCCGGTTGCAGCCCCAGCATCAAGAGACCCAGGTGGACGTGCGAGGGCCTGACCTCGCTGCGCAGCACCGCCTCGTGCTCGGCCGTGCCGGTCATGCAGCAGAAGAATTCGAGCGGCATCTGCGCATTGAGGGCCTGGGCCTCGATGCGGATCTGCCTCGCCTTCACATCCACGGACATGTGGGGCATCTTGGAGGCATCGGGCCTGGCAGCCTGATCCTGGCCCCGGGCGCACAAGGCCAGCGCCATCCATGGGACAAGCACCCAGGTCGATCGGCGGAACTTCGGCATGAAATCTCCTTGCGCGTGCGACCCGATAGTCTATCCGCACAAGGAGCAGGGGGGTAGCGCGCGTCAGCGCGGGCTGACGTCGAGGAAGTCGGGGTGGAAGCCGGGTTGCTCGCGGTTGAAGTACATCGAGCCTTCAAACCAACCGCTGACGGCTTCGCGGCAGCGCAGCAGGGTGCAGTCGATGCTGACCGACTTGCCCTGCGGACTGGTGATCGTCAGGATGCCGCCGTAGCCCAGCGGCAGGCGATGTCGAGTGACGAAGCCGAGCCCCTGGTGACTGACATCCCGGGTGTAGAGGGTCCACGGAGCCGTCTGGGGGGTGTCACTGAAGAGCTTGAGGGTGGCTTCGACGCGGTAGCGGCGCCGTTGTTCCCTTCGGCGCGTGAGCCCGGAGAACTGTCCGGCCTCCAGGGCGGAGAGGATGAATTCGACCTCCGGGGGGAGGATCGCCGGCGCAACCGCCCCTCCGGGGGGCTGGCCAGGTGTCGCATTGTCGGTCAACAACGTCATCGCGATCCTCCGATGGTTCTGCGGTCATCCGCAGGCGCGGTATGCCCGAAACGTCGGGCAGCAACCGCGGCGTCCCTGAACTACGATTCATCGATCGATGGAGCAAGTCCGATAGGCAAATTTACGGGTCGGCGATTTGACAATCTCACCTCATTTGCCCCGGTTCACGTCCGACTTGTCGGACAGGGGTCGGACAAGCCTTGTTATGGGACTCAAGTCCGGTAAAACAGGTGGCCGACAATAGTCGGACGGACCCGACCTGGGCGATCGGCGGAGCCGGTCGCGCGCACGGATGCTGAGATAAGTAAGGAGACGCCCATGGCTTACGCCTGGCAGAGCGTGGAAGAAGCTGCCGTCACGCTGGGGATTTCCACCCGCACGTTGCACCGCCGCATCAGCAAGGGAGAGGTCGAGACGCGCCTGGAGGACGGCAGACGCGAAGTGCTGGTTTGTCTGCCCGATCCCGAGCCGGAACTGCCACCCGAGGCGGTGGATGTGTCGGACGGCGTGTCTGCCCAACCGGCCCCATCCGTGTCCGGCGACCACAGCACGGCCATCATCCTGGCGGAGAAAGAGATCCAGCTCGCCAACGAGAAGGTTCGCCGCACCGAGCTGGCCTTGGCCGCGTTTCAGCACACTTCTACGTTGTTGCAGAAGGAAGCCACGCGGACGCGGATGTCGGCGCGCTGCGCCTGGGCTGCGGTGGCGGTGCTGTCGGTCGGGGTTTACGTGGCGGTGGGGTGGACGGCGTCGAAGGTCACCGAATTCCGGGCGAATAACGCCAACCTGACCCAGCAGCTTCGGCAGGCGAGCGACGTGGCGGAACAGAAGACCGCCGACGCGGAACGGTATCGGGATGAGCGCGATAAGGCGCGCGAGGCGGCCGCAAGATCGGATGGGGAACTGTCCGCCACCAAGGCGTCCCTGGTGCGCAAGCCCGCGACGCAACCGACGTTGCTGGAGAAGATCGGGTTGGTGCGGTCGGCGGATTGAGCGGGCGAAACCGCAGGCGACTTCTCAACGGATGGGCGAAGCCGGCGCTACTATGCGTTGAGGAAGGTCGCATGTCCGGGTGGATGGCGCGTCTGTCACTTATCTTCGTCGTCTCGCTCGCGGGAATCACAGCGCGCGCCGAGTCGGTCACGTTCGAGGCGCGGGTTCGGCCGATCCTCAAGGCGCATTGTTTTCATTGTCATGGGGAGGGGAAGACCAAGGGCGGGCTGGATGTCCGATTGGCGCGGTTGATCGTCAAGGGCGGCGAATCGGGCGCGGCGATCGTCCCGGGACATGCGTCAGACAGCCTGCTCATTCAGAAGATCCGCGAAGGGGAGATGCCCAAGGGCGAGAAGCCCCTGAGCGCGGCGGACGTGTCGGTCATCGAGGCCTGGGTGGCAGGGGGCGCGAAAACCGCGCGGGCCGAGCCGGCAGACCCGTCTGCCACGGTCATAACCGAGGAGGAGCGGGCGTATTGGGCGTTCCAGCCGGTGAAGCGGCCGGCCATCCCGGTCGTCCCGAGCCAGGCGCAGGCGCGCTCGCCGATCGATGCGTTTCTCTGGACGAAGATTCATGAGAAGGGTTTGCCTGGATTTGCGCCCGAGGCGGATCGGCCGACGCTGATCCGGCGGTTGTACTTCGATTTACTTGGCCAGCCGCCTTCGCCGGAGGACGTGCGGGCATTCGTCGATGACCCATCGCCCGATGCATACGAGCGCCTGGTCGATCGCGTGTTGGCGATGCCGCAGTATGGCGAGCGCTGGGCGCGGCACTGGCTTGATGTGGCGGGTTACGCCGAATCCGACTTAGCGGGCGAGGGCGAGCGTCCGCGGCCGTACGCGTACAAGTATCGCGATTACGTGATCCGCTCGTTCAACGCCGACAAGCCGTTCGACCAGTTCGTGCGCGAGCAGTTGGCGGGGGATGAGATGGTGGGCCCGGGACCATATCACAACTTGGATGCGGCGACGCAGGAGAAACTGATCGCGACGGGCTTCCTGCGGATGGGGCCTGATCCGACGGACGTCGAGAACACGCCGGCCGCGCGCAACCAGGCGGTGGCGGAGACGATCAAGATCGTCAGCACGTCGCTGCTGGGGTTGACCGTCGGCTGCGCGCAGTGTCACGATCATCGCTACGACCCGATCCCGCAGGCGGACTATTACCGATTGCGGGCGATCTTCGATCCGGCGCTGGACATCAACAACTGGCGCAACCCTGCGCGGCGAGTGATCTCGCTGGCGAGCGACGAAGACCGGATGATGGCCGCCTGCGTCGAGCGGGCGGCGGCGGCGATGGACAAGGACGTCGCCGAGGCGCAGAAGGAGGCGCTCGAAAAAGTCTTCCAGCGCGAGATCGTGAAAGTCCCCGAGGCCGACCGCGAGGTCGTGCGGGCGGCGCGGAACACGCCGGTGGAGAAGCGCTCGCCCGCCCAGGTGGCGCTCTTGAAGAAGTATCCCAGCGCCGACGTGCGCTTCGCGCTCGACCTTTACGACCCGGCGGCTGCGAAGGAGATCGAGAAGCTGCGGGCCGAGGTGGCCAAGACGCGCGCCTGCAAGCCGCCGGAGGATTTCATCGCCGCCTGCACGGATGGGCAGGGGGGTAAACCGGTGGTCAGCCGCCTGCTCTATCGAGGCGATCCGGACCAACCCAAGCAGACCATCACGCCGGGCGAGCTGACCGTGCTGGCGCAGCATCGCAAGTGCGCGGACATCCCCGCCAATGGCCCGCGGCGGCTGGCGTATGCGAAGATGCTGACCGACGGCACGCACCCGCTGGTGGCGCGCGTGATCGTCAACCGGATCTGGACGGCGCATTTCGGGCGCGGGATCGTCGCCACGCCGGGTGATTTCGGCACGCTGGGCGAGCGGCCGACGCATCCGGAATTGCTCGACTGGCTGGCGAGCGATTTCGTGTCGAACGGGTGGAAATTGAAGCGCCTGCACCGGCAGATCGTCACCTCGCGGGCGTACCGGCAGGTGTCGCGGCGGTCGGCGGCGCAGGAGGCGGTCGATCCGGACAATCACCTGCTGGCGCGGATGAACGTAAGACGGCTCGAGGCCGAGGAGATCCGCGACGCGATCCTGGCGGTCAGCGGAAAACTCAATCCCGCGATGTTCGGGCCGTCCGTGCCGGTCGGCGAAGACGCCGAGGGACGCGTGCTCGTCGGGCGGCAGAAACGCAACGTCAACCGTGAGGCCGTGGGTGTGGACGAGGTGGGCGATGACGCCTTCCGCCGCAGCATCTATATCGAAGCCCGTCGCAAGCAGCCGCTGGCGATGCTGGATACGTTCGACCTGCCGCAGATGACGCCCAACTGCGACCTGAGGCGGGCGTCCACGGTCGCGCCGCAGTCGCTGATGTTCATGAACGATGCGTTCGTCGTCGAAGAGGCCGAGGCGCTGGCGCAGCGCGTCCGGCGCGAGCGGCCCGGAGACGTGGCAGCGCAGGTTGCCCGGGCGTGGGCGCTGGTGTACGCGCGCGAGGCGCCCGCCGATCAGTCGCTGGACGCCGTGCAATTCGTCGCGCAAGAGGATCAGGAGTTGAAATCGCGCATCGTCGTGTCGGCGGATCTGACCAAGGCGCTGGCGGCGGCGAAGGACAAGCCGGCCGAGGGGGCCAGGCTTCGTGGGGCGATCGAGTCGGAGCGCGAGGAGAAAACGCACGTGGCGGCGATGGCCAGCTTCTGCCAGGCGCTGCTGGCGAGCAACGGATTCTTGTACGTGGATTGAACTCAGCAGGACGGTGACCCACCGCTTTAGCGGTGGGGGCGCGAATCGACCTGCACGGCGCTTCGATTCGCGCCCCCATCCTTAAAAGGATGGGCCACCCTGTGAGGTGACCGATGACATCCAATGGTCTCTGCAACACCCGCCGCCACTTCCTCCAGCAGGGGACGATGGGAATCGGAGCCGTCGCACTGGCGTGGCTCTTGAAGCAGGAGAAGCTCCTCGCCGAAGCCCCCGTCATGCCCGAGCTGGAAGTGCGCAAGTACGACCTCACGCCCAAGCCGCCCGTGCTCAAGGCCCGTGCCCGCGCGATGATCTCCCTCTTCATGGTCGGCGGGCCAAGCCAGATGGACCTCTTCGATCCCAAGCCGGCGCTCGACAAATACGATGGCAAGCCCTTCCCCGGTGAGATCAAGTACGACAACGTCGCCCAGGCCAGCTCGAAGGTGCTCGCCAGCCCATGGAAGTTTTCTCGTCACGAGCAGTGCGGGATGGAATTGTCGGAGTTGCTACCGTGGCTCGGCAAGGCGGCCGACCACATCACCCTCGTCCGCTCGATGCACACGGGGGTGAACAATCACGGGCAGTCGGTTTACGCGCTGAACACCGGCCGGCCGATCGGCGGCAGGCCCGCGCTGGGAAGCTGGATCACCTACGGCCTGGGCAGCGAAAGCCAGAACCTGCCCGCCTTCGTCGCGCTCACCCACCCGCACGGCATGCCGCTGCTGGGCGGCGAGAACTGGAGCAACGCCTGGCTGCCCTCAGCCTACCAGGGCACGCTGGTCCGCCCCACCGAGCCGCACATCCTCAACCTCGATCCGCCGGCCCAGCTCCGGGGCGACCCGCAGCGAAGCCAGCTCGCCTTTTTGCGCAAGCTCGACCAGGAACACGCCGACAAACGTCCGGGCGAATCGGATCTGGAGGCGCGCATCGCCAGTTTTGAATTGGCCGCCCGCATGCAGACCGCCGCCAAAGAGGCGCTCGACATCTCCACCGAGAGCGACGCGACCAAGCGCCTCTACGGCATCGACAACCCGGTCACGAAGGACTACGCCACCCGCTGCCTGATCGCCCGTCGCCTGGTCGAGCGCGGCGTGCGCTTCGTGCAGGTCTTCAACAACGGCCAGACCTGGGATCACCACGATCACCTGGTCTCGGCGCTGCCGGCACGTTGTGCCGAGATCGACCAGCCCGCCGCCGCCCTGGTGATGGACCTGGCGAGCCGCGGGATGCTCGATGAAACGGTCGTCCATTTCGGCGGGGAGATGGGCCGGCTACCGGTGATCCAGAACGACGCCGGCCGGGACAAGGTCGGGCGCGATCACAACACCTACGGCTTTTCGATGTGGCTCGCCGGCGGCGGGTTCAAGGGCGGGTATGTTCACGGTGAGACGGACGAGTTCGGGCATAGGGCGGTGAAGGATGTCGTCAATCATTTCGATTATCACGCGACGCTGCTGAACCTGTTCGGGCTGGATCACGAGAGACTCGTGTATAAGCGGAACGGGCAGAAGTTGACGTTGACGGATGGGCAGGTGGCGCGGGTGGTGAGGGAGTTGTTGGCGTAAAATGTTCGCGAAGTTCTTGCAGACCTGCTACGTGAACGGCGGCACGGACCTCGTCCTCGCGCCCGGCGTCGCGCCGTTGATGCGCCGTGACGGCGGATGGCATCGGCTTGAGATTCCGCCCCTCGGCCCCGACGACATCAAGAAGATTGCGGCCGATCTCTTGTACGCACAACCCTTCGCTCGAAACCGAACCTACGCGTTCGTGGACTTCGCGTATGCCGATCTGGCCCGCTTCCGCGCGACGGCGTTCGACTACCCGGACACCAGTGTGGTGGTCATCACGCGTATCGATGCTCCGCCCGGCACAGTGGGGCGCCAGGGGGTTTCTGGCTAAAGTACCGAGCTCCGCCGTGATCCGGTCCCCTCTCCCGAACGCGACCCTGGGCGTGTTTCGCCGACACGTTCAACGCGTCTGGGAGAGGGCTAGGATGAGGGCAAGTCCGAGACACCAGCCCGCATCCGACACTGCCCTCACCCCAACCCTCGCCCACGGGCGTTACGCAAGTGAGCTTTCCGCGCCCAAGGTCGCCCGCGGGAGAGGGAGAACGAGGCCGCCCGCAAACGCCAACTCAGGCCGCCATCACACCTTGCGCGCCGAACTGCCTTCCCTTGCCTACCGTATTACTCGCTGCTACCATGCGTGGCTCGCATTTTCGAAAGACAATTGGACGTCCGGCTGACGACGCGGACTGATGTCTGCTTCGCACGTCCGGCGGTTAGGAGTTGGCGATCATGAAGGCGAAGACCCATCCCAAGTATCAGACCTGCACGGTGCACTGTGCGTGCGGCAACACGTTCACCACCCGCAGCGTGCTGAGCAAGATCAACGTCGATATCTGCTCGGCCTGCCATCCGTTCTTCACCGGCAAGCAGAAGTTCGTGGACACGGCCGGCCGCGTCGAGCGCTTCAGCAAGAAGTTCGGCGGGACGTACAGCTTCCAGAAGACGTCGGGGCCGGCCAAGCCGGCGGCCGCCGGCGCTGCCAAGTAAACTCGCCCGCAAATTGATTCAAACCACCGTCGTCCCATCGGGACGACGGTGGTTTTTTGCGCGCTCACTTCCTCACCGACGCCGCCGCGTTTGCCGTCACCGCAACGTTGAGCTTGGCCGTCACCTTCACGGATGCCGTCATCGACACCGCCGACGTCGAGAAGACCGACGCGGTCGAGCCGCTGCCGCTGCCGCCAACGACCGGCGTCGTCCCGATCACAGGGTTCGCCGGTCCGCCGGTGGCAGTCGATGAGCCCTTGCCCGCCTCGGGCCCGCCGACCGCGCCGCCGGCCTTGATCGCGATCGCCTGGAGCTGCTGCTTGTCGATCGTGACGGAGGTGTGGACGCTGTCCACGTAATCCACGTTCCCGCCGCCGCCGCTGTTGATCCGCACCTTCTGGTTGGAAAAGAGCGGCGAGGCATAGAAGGCGGCGCTGGCGGCGGGGTTGGTGCCGGGGTTCTCCGGATCCGCGGCACCCCCACCGTTTTCCATCCGCCCTAGCGCGTCCAGCGTGGCCTGCATCTCGGCCTGGCCCATCGGCGTGCCGGTCAGCCACTGCTGGCGTGCGGCCGGGTCGCTGGTGTCGCCCTCGGGGTTCGGCGTGCCGTTGGTCGATGGGTTGGTGTTCGTGGATGAGCCGGTGCTGTCCGTGCTCGATGCGGCCGACGACGACGATGACGATGAGCCGCTGGCTTCGGTGCTCTGCCCGTTGTCCGTGCTTTGGCCGTTATCATCCTTCTTCTGGTCGTCGGAGCCGGAGCCGGAGCCGTCGTCCTTCTTCTTGTCGCCGTTGCCCTTGCCGTTGTCGGTGTTGCTGTCTGCGCTCTCGGACGGAAAGATCGCCTGGTCGCCGTCCACGGTTTGCGTGGTCGTGCCGACGGTGTCGTCCGCGGGCGGGGTGCCCTGGCCCTCGGCGACCCAGCCGCCGTCTGAGTCGAACACCTCGTACCAGCCGCCTTCGTGATAGACCGTCGTGTAGTCCGAGGTCTGCCCGTCTTCGGTCATGCTCCAGGCGACG
>DATBFY010000296.1:0-7422 GCA_036558265.1 Tepidisphaeraceae bacterium
TACCCGGAACAAACAGAAGGTCCGTGCCCTGCTGCCTCAAACAGGTTTCGAGAAGCTTACCCCAATGTTTGTTGTCCATATGGCACCTCCCACCTCCTACCTACTTACCCTTCCGCTTGCTCGGCTGTTTGCGCTAAACGACACGCGGCGCAGCGCGGCGGTTTGCGTAGTCGTTCAGTTCGAGGTCCGAGCGGAATACTGCCGATGTGACACCACCGCCGCTCGAGTACGCTAAACCCGCAAAGAAGCCGTTGGCCCGGATGTGGTTCGTCGCCATCGGCATCCTCATTTTGGTCATCTTGATCGTGTTCGGCATTCTATTGCCATTCTCGCGCCCCCAGCGAAGGACGTGTTCAAAGCGTTTCAGCAACAGTCGAACTGAACCACTGCTGCTGTTTCGGTCATTGGCATTTCGAACCTGCCCGTTAGTTTGAGATTTGATGCTTGGATCTTGGTGCTTGCCGCGCCGCCGGGAGGGTGGACGGCTGCGGCGTTGCCGCGGGACGGTGTAGGCCGGGGTTCGGGGTGGAACCCCGATGGGCCGGAATTCCCTCTTCACTCCGCCGCATGCAGGCCCAAACCAGCGCCAGACGGGCGCTTTGATGTCGGGTAACGATGCTCCGGGCGGGGGCGACCCGGCGGTGGCGTTCGCCGACGGTGTTGGCATCGCGACATCGCGGTGAAGTCGTCGGCCTCAAGGCCGAATCTCAACTCGCCCCCCTCGTCCCCGCGACACCGGAGATTTTGACCCAAGCGCCGTTTCTTGGGTCAAAGTCGTAGGTTCGCGTCCGCCGAGCGCCGAATCCTCTGACAAAAGAGCCTTAAGATAACCCCACATCCGCGCGCGAGCGGCAACACGCGCGTCAATCACCCCAACGCCTCGGCCGGCACTGCCCCGCATTCCGGACACCGTTCCGGTGTGGCCCGCAGGTCGTACCCGCAACGCGCACAGAGGCCGTCACCGGGACGGGTCTTCGCGCGCCGCAACGTCAACAGGCGCAGAGCCGGAATAACGGCGAACATCAGAAACAGCCATCGGAATCGCACGTGCACCTCCAGCACGTCCGCCGGGTCCACGTTAAGCAATGGACCTTCGTGCGCGCCACCGGGCAATCGGCGTACCGCCATCACCGCCGCCTCGAAATAGTTGCCGATTGCAAGCCTCCCGTCAGTCGAGATGCATTCCCACTGGTGTCCGAACGCTTGCCAGGTGCTCCGGTCCTCCCGCATGTGACTCCGCACCCACAGCACGGCCGTCGCCACGCACAAAAGGAGTGACAAGAGGGTGACGACGTTTACGACGATTCGGACGAATCGACTCATTGCAAGCGAGATTGTACCTCCGCGTCTCCCTTGGGCCTCCATCCGGCGGAGATAAGTTGGAATTCCGGTCCATTGGGGGCGCTGCCCCAAACCCCGCCTACACCGTCCCCGGTTCCCCGCAGCCTGGGCCTCCATGCGGCGGTCCGCTTCGACGGTTCAGAATGTAAAGCGGCATTCACAATCCCAAATTCGCAAAAAGGCTGACGTCACTTCTTTTGAGATAACCCCAGCGAATCTGAAATTCACCTGCAGACACCTCCAGAATGAACGCCCATATTCCAAACTGCCGGACACGGCTTTCGCATCGATGACACGGCCATCGAGCAACCGAAGCTTAAGGGAGGAAGGCGCGATTACACCCACATCAGGATGCACGCTGCCTGCAGTGGGCCTCCAAGCGAAGCGCACAACCAACGTCCCCGGCGACTATATCACTCTCCTGCAAAGACAATGTGCAGGCCCAATCGCTCAAATTCGTCCTGTCGTGGATGGCTTACGGAATCATCGCGCCGGCGATCGGGCGGGACGGCACACGCGCAATCCGAGCGGAAACTTCACTCAGCCGCATGGAGGCCCAGGCGAGCGGCGCATCGCGTCGGTCACACGCGATGGGTCAGACGAACCCGGAAGGGATCGTCAGTTCCGATCCCACCTATTGTTTCACGGTTGCGCAGATCCAATCCTGCACCAGCCGCATCGCGGACTCGTCGATCACGTTGCTCCCGTCCGTCTCCACCGTCCTTCTCAGCGCATGGTTCAGTCCCGCGAGTTCGACAACCTTCGCATTTGCGTTCCCGCCCTCTTTGAGCGACTTCTCAATCTCACCCAGATTCTCCTTGGCGTTTCCCTCGGCATCCGATGCGCCGGCCACCGCCAAGACGGGAATCCGACAATGACGCAGCACCGGTCGAGGGTCGTAGCGCAGGAAGGAACGCCACTTTGGACGCGTGAACCGGTCGGCGGCGACCTCGATATGCGGGTCCTCACCGGGTCTCACCGCCTGTTGCAACCGCGCGAACCTTCGCTTGAGCTCCCGGCAAATCTCCTCGGTTTCGAGGCCTTCTTTCGCCAGGCGGTAGAGCTCAGCGCTGATCTGCATTCTGACATGATGCTCTGTCCAATCGACGGCCGGTAGTCCTTGCCAGGCTCGCTCCGCTTGATCGAGGAAGATTTGATCGCCGGGGACGCCTACACCTCCCAACATCACGAAGAACCGGAAGTCGTTCGAGTCGGTGACCGCCAAGGCAGCCGCGGCCGTCCCCATGCTGTGCGCCAGCACGCCGACCCGATCGGGCGAAATGGCATTCTGCGTGCGCATGAACGAGAGGGCTGCCCGGATGTCGCCGGCCCAATCCTGCATCGTCGCCTTGTCGAACGACCCCTTCGACCCGCCCAGGCCCCGGCTGTCGGTTCGCAGCGTGGCGATGCCGGCTTGGGTCAGCCGATCCGCGATCACCCACATCCAAACCGCGGCGTCCGGGTTGCCCGGCACGTCGGGCTCCGCCAGCTCGGGCACGCTGCCCGGAGCCAGGATGACGGCGGGAAAGGGGCCGTCGCCGTTTGGCAGCGTCACGATCCCGGAAAGCGTCACGCCCGCGCTGTTGAACCGCACACGCTTGGCCGAATAGCCAGGCGCCGCGCTGGGAATCTGCGTTTTTCGCGCTTTACTTGCCGGCGCCTCGGCCGACCGCCGCAGGGAGACGGCGTACGCCGCGTCGCCGTACGTGTACGTTCCCTTTAGCTCGTCCGGTCGATCGCCGGGCACGAGTTCAAACCGGCCGGCGCGACCGCTCGGGGCCGTGATTTGAAAGGAAACGCGGGTCGCGTCCGCGGCAGCCAGCGTGGTCACCGGCCACTCGTTCTCGCCCCAGATCGCGGCCCAACACGTGGCCCGCATGAAACCGTTGGCGTCACGCCGAATCGTGAGCGCCACGTCGTAGCGACGGAGCAACAGGAGAACGTCATCGGGCTTTTCCAGATGACCCGTCCAGCGGCCCTCCACATCCGCGGGCTTTGGCGCCGGTTGGGCAGCAGCCAGCCAGGAGAACACGACCAGCGAGTGCGCCAAGGCGACGCGAAGACGACAAGCCCGGCATTGCCAGTTAGGAGTCAATTCAGCACCCTTCGCCCCGCGGGGCGCACAATCTCGGACGGGCGGCAAATCACACAGCACATTTTAACGCCTCCCCCAGAATAAATCTGGGCCTCCATCCGGCGGAGCCAAGTTGGAATTCCGGCCCATTGGGGCGCTGCCCCAAACCCCGCCTACACCGCCCGGCGGCAACCGCGCAGCCGTCCACCCTCCGCGGGGGGATCGAGGCGGATCGCCAGCGCCAACCGCAGGGCGGACCCCGGCCGTTTGGGTCATTGGCATTTCGAATTTGACCGTTCGTTTGAGATTTGATGCTTGGATCTTGGAGCTTGGCGCAAGGCGAGGGTGCGGGGAACCCGGGATGGTGTAGGCCGATTCTTGGCCGGCACACCGCTCCTAGTGCGCCTGGATCAACTCCAGCATCTTCCGATCCAGCTTGTGCCCCTTCCAGTCCTCGTACCGCACGTCCGCACGCCGCGAGTCCAGCGGGCCAAAATCCCCCCGGAAATTCCACATCGCCCAGCCCCATCCCGCCTCCTTCCAAAGCGCCAGGAAGTCCGCCATCCACGCCAGCGCGACCGCGTGCGGCGTCTTGTTGTAGCAGCCCCACTCGCCCACGTGCACCCCGCTCCCCTTCGCCGCAAGCGCCGTCCACGGCTCGATCCGGTCCTTGCGCAATCGCTCCCGGTTCCACACCTCCTCGTGGTCCTCCCGCCGATACGTCAGCGGCCACGTCGGCTCCGGCCAGGTATCCGACCCCTCCATCCAGTTCGCCTTGTAATGGCTGAGTCGGCTGGGGTCGTACCCGCGCGTGGACTGCGCGACCAGGCCTGCCAGGGCCGGCACCGGCTTCGTGCCCCAGCGAAGACCATCCGCAATGATCAGGCGATCCGGATCCGCTTCGTGGATCGCCCCGACCAGGCGCTTGACGACCTTGACGTACTTCTCCTCCGGGATGTCCGCCGGCTCGTTCAAGAGGTCAAACGTTACCTCCCGGTTGGGCCGACCTTTATAGCGCTTGGCAAAGTGGGCCCAGTGGTTGGCGCAGGCGTCCAGCGCCCGCGCATCGTCCCAGAGCACCAGCGGCTCCTTCGGCGGGTTCACGCAGTACCCCGGCGCGCGGTGGAAATTGATGTTGACGTGAACCCCGTGTTTCCGCCCGAATTCGACGGCCTGATCCACCTGCTTGAGCGCATCCTCATCGATCCGATCCCACTCCTCCACCTTGCCACTGTTCCAGCACCGATACGACAGCGGCAGCCGGACGAAGTCGAACCCCAGGCTGGCGATCAGCTCGAAATCCTCTTCGCGAAACGGCCGCCGATGGTTGCCGTCGAACCATTCCAGCAGGTTGAACCCCCGCCAGCGCGGCAGGCTCGCGACGGTCGGCTCCGCAAGCTGTTGCCCCAGGGTGACATTGGAGAAGGCAGCGGCAGTGAGAGCGGCCGCAGTGCTCCGGAGGAATTGTCGGCGGTCCATCCCCCCATGCTAATCCAGGACACCCCGGGGTGACAGCTTGTCGGAGAATTCCACGGGGACATGCCGCCGCGGGCACGCCTGAGCCCGGGTACGCCGTTTGCACAACCCGCTGCACCGTCACTTCCTTTTCATCGGGACACGGACGTCGCAATCCGGTTTCGCGGAGTCCAATCGTGCGATACGTAACCCCCTTCCTCCAGTTGCTGCTTTTCTACAGCGCCGGCGCCGCCCTGATCTACGCCATCATCAGCGTGCGATAGGGGGCGATAGAGCATCGAGAGCGATCACCCGAGCATCCCCGGCGGCAACCCCATCTCCTGCGCCCTCTTCCGCATCTCTTCCTGCATCATGGCTCCCGCTCTCGCCTGGGCGGCGTTGACGGCGGCGATGATCACGTCCTCGAGCATCTCCGTGTCGTTCACGTCGATCTTCGCCTTATCTATCTTGATCTTAACGAGTTCCAGCTTGCCGTTGACGGTGGCTTGGACCATGCCGGCGCCGGCGTCGGCGGTGACGGTCTTTTTCGCCATCTCCCCCTGGAGGCGCTCCATCTCCCCCTTCATCTTCTGGGCCTGGTTCATGATGTCGCCCAGGTTCATGTTTTTCAGGGAGTCGAACATGGCTCTACTTTTACCGGGGTGGCGTTGAACTTGTCCATGACCGAAGCGACCAGCGGGCTCTGCTTGAGCTGCTCGACCAGCTCGGGGGTGATGCGGACGGGGGGTGGGCCTGACGGGACGGGCGGCTCGACTGGCGCGGCGGGGATCGGAAGGCTTGGCCGCGATGGTGGTGCCGGTTCCGGCTCGGCAGTGGATTCGTCCACCTCGAACCGCACGCCCACCGGTTTGCCCAGGATCTTGCTCAGCCCGTCGCGGACCAGGTCCTTCTTGCCGTTGCGCTCGAGGAGCTTGGTGAAGGTCTCGTTCTTCTTCGAGTAGCGAATGACTGCTGAGCCGTCCTCGATGCCGATGAAGTCGCCGCTGGCGAGCAGCGAGTGAAGCGCCGGCCCATGAGCCTGCATGAGGTCAAGCAGCGATTTCCAGATGCCGGCGACGTCGGACTGGCCGACGGGCTCGATGTTGGTAAAGGCGTCGGCCTGGGGCGTTGGCGGGTCAGACCGGGCTTGCTGCTGGGCGAGGAGTTCCTTGAGGGACGGACCGGTGTCGTCCCAGACCTTGCCGGGACGCGGCAGGTCGTCGTCTTCGTCATCAAAAGTCAGATCCGGTGGCGCGGAGACGATCGGCGCGGTGGGAGCAGGAACCACGGGCGGGACGCCCGTGCCACCTGTTAGCGGGATGGAATCGGAATCAGGTGCGTTTTTTTTTTGTGCGCCGTCGCCTGCCGCGGCCGGAACGGAAGCGCCGACGCGGGCGAGAAGTTCGGGGATGGGGGTGAACTGCTCGGCCAGGGTCAGGCGGACCAAGGTGGCGTCAAGGAGGGCGCGGCCGGACTGGGACTGCCGCATGTGGCGGCGGAGTTCTTCCAGGATGGTGATGTCCTGGGTGAGGTTAACCGGGTCGAAGCGGTCGGCCTGGGCGGTCAGGTCCTTGATCGAGACGCCGGGCACCTCCACGAGGTCCGACTCGGGCCCGCAGGTGCGGAGGATCAACAGGTTGCGCAAATGATCGACCAGCGATGCGATCAGGGAGTCGGCGGACAGGCCGCGGGTGATCATCTCGCTCGACTGCGCCAGCACGTTCCTGACGTTGCCTTCGCCGATCACCTGCGCGAGGTCGAACATGAGCTGGGCCCTGGGCAACCCGAGAAGCTGCTCGATCATCTCGACGGTGAGCTTCTTCTCGCCGACGCTCAGCAGGCGATCCAGGAGCGAGAGCGAATCGCGCATCGATCCCGCGCCGGCCTTGGCGACCAGGAGCAGCGCATCCTCCTGGGCGTCGATGCCCTCCTCTTTGACGATCTGTTTGAGGTGCCCGGCGATCTCGCGCGTGGGGATGTTGCGGAAGTCGTAGCGCTGGCAGCGTGAGAGGATGGTCTGGAGGACCTTTTCGGCCTCGGTGGTGGCGAGGATGAACTTGACGTGCTCCGGGGGCTCTTCAAGGGTCTTGAGCAGGGCGTTGAACGCCTGCTTCGAGAGCATGTGGACTTCGTCGATGATGTAGACCTTGAAGCGGCTGCGCGCCGGGCGGTAGGCGGAGTTCTCGATGATGTCGCGGACGTTATCGACGCCGGTGTTGCTGGCGGCGTCGATCTCGATGACGTCGATGTCGTCGCCGCGGGCGATGGCCTTGCAGGATTCGCACTTGCCGCAGGGCCTGGTGGTGGGGGCGTCGCTCTTCTCGCAGTTGAGGGCCTTGGCGAGGATGCGGGCCATGGAGGTCTTGCCGGTGCCGCGGGTACCGCAGAAGAGGAAGGCGTGGGCGATGCGGCCGCTCTCGATGGCGCGCTTGAGGGTCTTGGCGACGTGGTCCTGCCCGACGACCTCGTCGAAATTCTGCGACCGGTATTTGCGCGCGAGCACCGTGTACGCCATGGCGGGGGATTATAGTGGGGGCGGAAGACCTGACCAA
>DATBFY010000297.1:0-13267 GCA_036558265.1 Tepidisphaeraceae bacterium
GCAGCTCGAGCAGTTCGAGGCCGACCGCGCCGGCATTGGCGAGAAGGCGGCCGAAGTCGAATCCCACCTGGCCGAGCAGTCGGCGGCGCTGGAGCAGTTCACGGCCGAGTTGAACGATCATCGGCAGACGATCGCGCAGCGGCAGGAGCAGTTCCGCGAAGGGCAGCACCGGCTCAACCAGGCGATCAGCGAGATCGACAAGAACAAGAACGCGATCCTGGACCTGATGCGGCGACTGGCGCAGACGAACAGCCGGCTGGGCGCGATCGAGATCGAGCGGCGGAACATCTCGGCGCAGCAGGAGCGGGTGGCGCAGCGGCGACGGGTGGTGGTGGAAGAGCTCGAAGGCCTCGAGGCGGCACGCCACGAGCTGGAACAGAAGCTGGAGACGGCGAAGACGCACGTCGCCGAGCAGCAGAAGGCGCTCGAGGACAAGCGCGCCGAGGCTGCGGCGCTGGGGCAGCAGATCAGCCAGATCAGCGAGCAGCTCGGGGCGGCGCGGGAACACCGCAGCGGGCTGGTGTCACGGCAGCGGCTGCTGTCGGACCTGGAAGCCAAGCGCGAGGGCGTGAGCGAGGGCGTCAAGAGCGTCCTGCGGCAGCGCGAGGACCGGTTCGGCTTCATCCGCGGGCTGGTGGCGGACGTGCTGCGCGTGGACGTGGAACACGCCGCGACGATCGAGGCGGCGCTGGACGGGCGGGATCAGTTGCTGGTTGCCGAAAGCCTGGAGGCGGTGGTCAACGCACGGGAGGCGTTTGAAGATCTGGAGGGGCGGGTCAATGTCCTCGCCGTTAGCGAAGATGGCCGGGTTGTTCGTAGCACGGGCGCCTCGCCCGTGGATTTGGAAGAAGATCAACACGGGCGGGGCGCCCGTGCTACAGAGCTTTCGTACGACTGGAATCAACACGCTTACCGCGTGCGGTTGGCGATCGACCTGGTGCGGTTCGAACCCGCCGACGAGCCGATCGCCCTCCATCTGCTGGGCAAGACCGTGATCGTCGACGACCTGGCGACGGCCGCGGCGCTGCACAACGAGGGTCCGGCGGGATTTCGTTATGTGTCGATCGCCGGCGAGGTGATCGAGGCGGACGGCACCTTCCGCGCCGGGCCGTTCACGGCGTCGATGGGGCTGCTCTCGCGGCGGTCGGAGCTGGAGGCGATTGGCATGCAGATCGCCGAGGTTGATCAGCGCATCGCCGACCTGACCGGGAAGATCGCCGAGGGGAACCAGGTGGCCAAGTCGCTTGAGGCCAGTCAGAACGAGCTGCGCAACGCGATCTACCAGGCGAACGAGACGAAGGTGGAGCTGACCAGCCAACTGGCGCGGAACAACGACCAGCAGGCCTCGCTGCGGCGCGAGCAGCCGGTGCTCGAGCGCGAGCTGGCGCAATTCGTGGAGAACGTCGGCAAGCTGGCGACCGAGGAGTCGCGACTGGCCGAGAGCAAGGGGGCGATGGAATCGGATCAGGCGGCGCGGCAGGCGCGGGTGGACGAGCTGGCCGGCACCCAGCGCGAGATCGAAGAGCACCTGCGCACCTGGGGCGAGGAGCTGACGACCAAGCGGGTCCTGCTCGGCCAGATCCAGGAGAAACAGCTCGCGGCGCAGCAGCAGGTGCAGCGGTTGACGGCGGCCAAGGCCGAGCTGTCGCAGCAGTTACAGCGGATCGCGCAGTCGGCCGAGTCGCTTGCCGGGCGGCGCGGGGGAGTCGAGCGGGAACTCGAAGCGGCGCAAGAACGCGAGCAGATCCTCGACCAGCAGCAGAAGGACCTGGCGGCCGCGCTCGAAGAGCTTGAACAGAAGGTGGCGGACGTGGCGCAGGTAGTGCGGACGCTGACCGCCCGCGTGGACGCCACGCGCGAGCGGCACGCCGAGATCGAGTCCGACCTCCACCAGGTGCAGGTCAAGGCCGGCGAGCTGCGGGTTCGGCTGGAGTCGTCGGTGCAGCGGACGCTGGAAGAGCTGCAACTGGACTTGCCCGCGCGCTACGCCGAAGCCCAGGCGCAGGAGGGCGGCTACGTCCCGGCCGACATGGACTGGGCGTCCGTGGCGGAGGAGATCAAGGAGCTGCGCGACAAGATCCACCGCCTGGGGAACGTGAACGTGGACGCGATCGCCGAGCAGGACGAACTGGAGCAGCGCTCGACGTTCCTGCAGCAACAGCTCACGGACCTGGCGGAGTCCAAGCGCCAGCTCACGGAGCTGATCGAGACGATCAACAACGAATCGGGGGTCCGCTTCGAGCAGACGTTCAACGCGGTGCGCGAGAACTTCGCGGCGATGTTCCGCAAGATCTTCGGGGGCGGAGCCGCGGACATCTTCCTGGAGACCGAAGTGCAGGAGAAGGTCAAGCGCGAGGTCACCAAGGAGGACGGCAGCGTCGTCACCGTGGACGAGCTGGTCACGCGCAAGGTGGACGTCCTGGACGCGGGAATCGAGATCATCGCGCGCCCGCCGGGCAAGAAGCCCGTCAGCATCAGCCAGCTCTCGGGAGGCGAGAAGGCGATGACGTGCATCTCGCTGCTGATGAGCATCTTCAAGAGCAAGCCCAGCCCGTTCTGCATCCTGGACGAGGTGGACGCGCCCCTGGACGAGGCCAACAACGTCCGCTTCGGCATGATCATCCAGGAGTTCCTGGAAACCAGCCAGTTCATCGTGATCACGCACCACAAGCGGACGATGCAGATCTGCGACGTGCTGTACGGGGTGACGATGCAGGAACAGGGCGTCAGCAAGCGCGTGGCGGTGAAGTTCGACCAGGTCGATTCGCAGGGCCGGATCAGCGAGCACGCAGCAGCATAGCGCTGCGCTGGGCGAAGCACCAATGATCAAGCATCAAATCCCAAACGAAATTCAAATTCCAAATCCCAATGATCGATCACGCGGCACACCGCTGGCCTTCCCCACGAATGGTGGGCGCTCCAAAACTCGGCATGATGGCCGAGAGAAGGAGCACGGCACATGGTCAAGCGGAAGCAGGTTCGTCACACGCGGCAGTTCAAGGAGCAGGCGGTCGCCCTGGCCAAGGGTTCGGACCGCACGCTGGCCGAGGTCGCCAAGGGCCTGGGCGTCCCGCCGCAGACGCTCGGGTACTGGGTCGCGCACCCGCCGGCCGACGCGGCCGCCGCGCGCCTCGCGGCGAAGGAGGCCCGGGTCGCCGCGCTGGCCGACGAGCGGACGGCCGACCCGGTCGCGCTGCGCTTGCAGCTCGACGAGGCGCGGGCGCGGATCCGCGAGCTCGAGGTCGAGAAGGACATTTTAAAAAAAGCGATGGCCTTCTTCGCGAAGGAGAACACGTGAGGTTCGCGTTCATCAAGGACCACCGCGCGACGTGGCCCGTGGCCGTCCAGTGCCGCGTGCTTCAGGTCAGCCGCGCCGGGTTCTACGCCTGGCTGGGCCGGCCCGCGGAGTCGTCACGCGCGGCGGCGCGGCGCGAGCTGACCGCCGCGATCCGGGCCGCGCATGCCGAGTGCCGCCAGGTCTACGGCAGCCCGCGGATCACGGCGGAACTGGCCGCGCGCGGCGGGCCGACCGCGTGCGAGAACACCGTGGCCCGCGCGATGCGCGACGCCGGCATCGCGGCGCTGCGGCGCAGGCGGTTCGTCCCGCGGACGACCGACGCGGCGCACGCCAACCCGGTCGCGCCCAACGTGCTGGATCGGGACTTCGCCGCCGACCTGCCCGACCGGAAGTGGGCGTGCGACATCACGTACGTGCCGACGGCCGACGACGGGTTCCTGTACGTCGCGGCGGTCATGGACCTGTGCAGCCGGCGAATCGTCGGCTGGGCGATGGCGGGCCACATGCGGGCGACGCTCTGCCTCGACGCGCTCGACATGGCGCTGGCGGCGCGGCGGCCGGCCGCGGGGCTGCTGCACCACAGCGACCGCGGCGTGCAGTACACGTGCGGCGACTACCGCGCGGCGCTGGCCGCCGCGGGCGCCACGTGCTCGATGAGCCGGACGGGCGACTGCTGGGACAACGCGGCGATGGAGAGCTTCTGGAGCACGCTGAAGCGCGAGCTGGTCGACGGCCAGAACTACGCGACCCACGACGAGGCCAGGCGGTCGATCTTCGAGTACATCCAGGTGTTCTACAATCGCACGAGGAGACACAGCGCGATAGGCTACGTCAGCCCCGAGCAGTTCGAGGCGGCGTTGAACTGAAACCCCGAGCGCCCACCATTCGTGGGGAAGGCCACCGCCGTTTGGTCATTGATTTTCCGGTCATTGGAATTCGATTGAGATTTGGATCTTGAACATTGACGCTTCGCGTGTACGCGACGTTGCTTGTCCTGTAACCGGGCTTCCATTAACTTACCCGCCTCAGCCGGCGGCCGCGCAGCAGAAGACGCCGTGGGCGACGGAGAAGACCCGCACATGAACATGGACGTCCCACGCCGCCCTCGACCCGGGCCAACCACGCCCGCCCGTTCCGCTGGTCTTTCCGTCTGCGTGCTGCTCCTCCTGCTGACCGCCGCCACCGGCTGCCGCACGACGCCCGAGATCCTCAAGAACCAGGCGGCGATCGACCGGGCGCTGGTGGAGTACCCGCCCGGCTTCGACCTGCTGCCGTACGTGCGCGGGCTGACGGCGCCGTCGGCGATCGCGTTCGACTCCGACGGGTCACTTCTGATCGCCGAGTCGGGCATCGACGGGAACGACGCGCGCGTCTTCGGGTTTCACAAGGACGGATCGTTCTTCGAAGTCTGGCCGCGCGGCAAGCAGTTGCCGTTCTTCCTGTCCAAGGCGTTCCGCCTGTACGGGCCGATCGGGGGGATGGTGGCGACCGGGGGGAAGGTGTTCGTGAGCCATCGCGACGAGAAGGGTCGCGGGCGGATCACGGCATTCTCCTACGACCCCAAAATCCCCCCCCGAACCATCGTGGCCGACCTGCCGACCCAGGGCGATTACGGCATCACCGACATCGCGATCCACCGCTCGAACGGTCGGCTTTACTTCGGGGTGGGTGCGGCGACCAACAGCGGCGTGGTGGGGCTGGACAACCTGCAGGAGGGGTGGGTCAAGCGCTACGCAAATTTCTGCGACGTGCCGTACACGGATGTGAAGCTCAACGGCTTCCGGTTCGACACGCCAAACCCGTTCGCCAGCATCTTCGCCGGGAAGGACGTGGCGGTGACCGGGCCGTACCAGCCGTTCGGCAAGTCCGACCAGTCGAGCATCCCGCGCCCGCCGCCGGGACGCTCCACCAACGAGAAACCGACCGCGGCGATCTACTCGTGCGAGCAGGGGGGCGGAGACCTGAAGGTGGAGGCGCACGGCATCCGCAACCCGGCCGGCCTGCGCTTCACCGAGTACGACACCCTCTACATCACCAACCAGGGAATGGAGCTGCGCGGCACGAGGCCGATCAGCGACGACCCGGACGCGTTCCTCAAGATGGTCGGCGGGGAGACCTGGTACGGGTGGCCCGACTTCTCGACGGACCTGCGTCCGGTGACCGACGACGCGTTTCAGCCGCCGCGGGATCTGGCGATCCGATACGGTTATCCGAACGTGCGGTTCATCATCGACCACGCGGCCAGTCACCTGACACCGCCGGCGCCCGGGCCGCTGCTGTTCGGGACGTTCCGCCCGCTATCGGGGGCGAGCAAATTCGACTTCGCGCCGCCGGCGTTCCGCAAGTACCGCGGCGACGCGATCGTGGCGCTGTTCGGGGACCGCGCGCCGTTCGCGACCAGCGGCCGGCCCATGCTCGCGCCCACCGGCTACCGCGTCGTCCGCGTCAACATCGACTCCCGCAAGGTCGAGGATTTCATCCACAACACCCGGAACCTCCCCGCAAGCCGGATCGGCACGACGGACAAGCCGGTCCCGGCGCTGGAACGGCCGATCGACGTGAAGTTCGGCCCCGACGGCGCAATGTACATCCTGGACTTCGGGCAGGTCGAAACGAAGAACGGCAAGCCGTCGGTCAAGACCGGGACGGGGCGGGTCTTCCGGCTGGTCGGAGTGGAAGCCGAAACGGCGGCGACGACCCGGCCGTGACGCGCGGCACCTGCGCGATCCACAAGCGTGGAGGGGCGAAGTCCACTCTACGGGATACCCAGCACGATCGACCGGACGATCGCCGTCGCGCTCGCGGGCGTGTAGCCCAGGATGCCGTCGATTGGCTCGCCGACCAGCCCGACGCTCAGGTCATCGGGGCTGAAGAGGATGGCCGGACGGCCCTTTACGCTGATCGCTTTGAGCCGTGGCCCCTTGAGCTGCCCCACGCTTCGTTTCACCGCATACGGGCGGTAGCCGATCTGGTCGGCGGGGACGCCTAGATTCGCGAAAATCGGACTGTCGGCGGCCAACGGGGCGAACTTCGCGCCGGCGAGGGCGGTCAGTTCCGATTCCAGCGCCGCCGCCGCTTCGGGATCGCCGCCGGTGGCGTCGGCCAGCAATGTCCCGCCGCCATCGAGAAACGCCTTCAGGTCGGCCCGGTCAGGCTCCTTGAGCTTGATTCGGCCGGTCGTCGTCAGGTGTGCCAGCGCGTACCCCCCCTGCCGCAATGCCCCGTCGCCGAGCTTGACCGTGACAATCGTCAGATCAACACGATCCTGGTTGTGCAGGATGGCCGCCAGGCGGGTCCACCCGCCGGGCTCGGGGTCCCAGTTGTAGTCGTGCCGGATGCGGGCGATTTTCAGCGTGCGCGTGGCGGGGAGCTTCGGATCGGGCGTGACCAGCCACGACTCGCCCTTGTACCGCAGGTCCCGTCGCTCGGAACAGTAGAGGAAGAGGTTCGCGAGCAGCTCGTATGCCGGCTCGTGCCCGGCGACCGCGCCGGTCTGCCAGAAGCGAGCCGGGTCGCCCAGGGGCAGCAGCACCATCAGCTCCCGGGCGCCGTTGGACAACGCCTGCACGCGCGGCGGGTTCTTCCAGCGGGCGTGCGAATAGAGGTTCTCGAAAACCAGGTGACCGGCCGGCAGCTCGCGGAATTCGTAGGGCGGGAAGAGCTTGGTCCCCAGCTTCTTGAAGCTCGTCGCGAACGCCGGGTTGGAGCAGTCGGCGTTCGCGAGGATCAGGCCGCCTTGGTAGACAAACTGGCGGAGCTTCTCCTCGTCGGAATTGCTGAACGAAAGCTGCTGATTGCCGGCGATGTAGAGGATCGGCGCATCATGCAGGTCCTCCACCGCGCCCTTGAGATTGACGATCTGCCAGTTGACCTCGCGCTCGAGCTGGCGGCTGATCCAGCGCGAGAGGTTTGCCGCGTCGCGCGGGCGCTGGTTCCAGTTGGCGGGGCGCGGGGTGTCGCCGTGCGTGTCGATCTCGTACTGGAGCTTACTCATGACCAGCGGCGCGCGGCCGCGCGTGAGGAAGAGGACGGCAAAGCACGTGTCGGCCGGGCCCGCGCCCCAGGAACCGTCATCGTTCTGCGTGTCGAGCAGGACGCCAGCCCCCTGCTTGTACCAGTCCACCGTTCCCAGGTATTTGTAGCCGCTCGCCAGGCCGATGCGTTCGATGCCGTAGAGCGTGTAGAACGGGAACGGGTTTTTCGCCTGGAAGTACTCGTCGGCGTGAGCATTGATCCAGGCGATGCCGGCGTCGATCGCCTTGTGCGGGGGGTTGCCCCGGCAATCAGCGGCGGCGGCGATGTGAAGCTGATCGTTCAGGATGAACAGCGACGCCACGCCCGCCGCCGTCATCGACGGCGTCACCGGCATCGCGTTGGAAAAGTGCTTGCCGTAATTCCACCCCCCCGAGGCATCCTGGTCCTTGAGCCACCTCGTCTCCATCATCCGCCACGCCTTCGCTGGCACTTCCGCCCCCACTTGCTCGGCCGCCCACAGCCCCAGCACCGCGAACTGGCTGGCGCTGTGATCCGCACCCTCGTACGGATCGGCCGTGTAGCGAAAGAGGCCGGCGTTGCCGGTCTCGTCGGTGCGCAGGTTCTTCAACAGGAGGTCACGGTCGCGCTTGGCCAGTTCCAACATCTCCTTGTGGCGCGAGGCGGGCATCGCGTTCCAGACGAGCAAGCGGCAGCCGAGCGCGTACGTCCCCTCGATCTCGGCCGTCTTGAGGAACTCAATCGCTGGCGCGAGCCTCGGATCCTGCGCGTTCTCACCGGATGACAGAAGCGTGTAGACGACCAGGGCGCTCAGGCCCCCCCACTGGCTGGAGTTCTGGATATCGGTCAGGGACATATTGCCGCGCTCGTCGGGCCTGGCGGCCGGACCGGGTTTGGGCAGGTCCCAGTGACCGTTCGCCTGCACCGAGTACAGGTATGCCTTGGCCTTCCCGATCGCGTGATCGATGAACTTGGGATCGGGCCCCGGGACGTACGGCGGCGGAGAAGCCGCTGGTGCCGCGCGACATAGGACCGGCGTCAGGATGGTAACGAACGCGCACAGCAGGCGGGTGGCGGTCATCGGTGTAATCCCTTGTTGCGAAGGCCGACGACCATTTGAACCGCGGACCGCGCGTCCGACAATGCCCGATGTCACAGCAAAACGGAACACGCCCGCGTGATCGCGGGCGTGTTCGCACGATTCGTCGATCAGTGTTTTCTACGCCTTACCCGGCCTTTTTTTTACCGATGCCCGCCGCACGCGCCAGGGCCTCGGCCTTGTCCGTCTTCTCCCACGAGAAGCTCCCATCCTTGCCGGGGGTGCGGCCGAAATGGCCGTGCCGGGCCGTCTGCTTGTAGATCGGCCGCTGCAGGTCCAGGTGCTTGATGATCCCGCGCGGCGTGAGCGGGAAATGTTCCTTGATCAGCTCGGCGATCTGGTCCTCGGGGATGACGGCCGTGCCCTCGGTGCTGACGGTCACGCTCACCGGGTTGGCCACGCCGATCGCGTAGGCGAGTTGCACCTCGGCGCTGCTCGCCAGGCCTGCGGCGACGATGTTCTTGGCGATGTAACGCCCCATGTAGCAGGCCGAGCGATCGACCTTGGAGGGGTCCTTGCCAGAGAACGCCCCACCGCCGTGCGCGCCGCGCCCGCCGTAGGAATCCACGATGATCTTGCGTCCGGTCAGGCCGGTGTCGCCGTGCGGGCCGCCGACCACGAACTTACCGGTCGGGTTGATGTGGAAGATGATGTCGTCGTTCCAGAGCTTCCTGGGGACGACCGGGCGGATCACCTGCTCGATGATCTCGCGCTTGGCCTTCTCCGAGATCACGTCCTTCTTCTTGTCCAGCACCGATTCATCGTGCTGCGTCGAGATGACCACCGTATGCACGGCGACCGGGCGCTCGTTCACGTACTCGATCGTGACCTGGCTCTTGCCGTCCGGGCGAAGCCACGGGAGCTTGCCCTTCTGCCGCACCTCGGCCAGCTTCTCGACCAGCCGATGCGCCATGTGGATGGGCAGCGGCATCAGTTCGGGCGTCTCGTCGCAGGCGTAGCCGAACATCAGGCCCTGGTCGCCGGCGCCCATTTCCTTCTGGTCGTCTTCGGCGCGATCGACACCGCGGGCGATGTCGGGGGACTGGGAGTGCAGCGCGGTGAGCACGCCGCAGGAGTCGGCGTCGAAGCCGATCTCCGGGTGGACGTAACCGATCTCACGGATCGTGTTGCGGGCGATCTGGGCAGCATCCACGTACGCCTCGGTGGTGATCTCGCCCGCCAGGACCACCTGGCCGGTCGTCACGAGCGTTTCGCAGGCGACGCGGCTCCTGGGGTCCTGGGCCAGCAGCGCGTCGAGCACCGCATCGGAAATCTGGTCGGCCACCTTGTCGGGATGGCCCATGGTCACGGATTCACTTGTGAATAGGTGGGTGCTGCGACGGAATTGCGGGGACACGAGTTTCCTCCGAGTCGGGTAAATGGCTGAGTTATCCAGGAGCGAACGAAAGACCCATTTGCCTGTCGGCGGGTGGCCGGGAAACGGGGGTTTGAAAATGTACACCCATGGGGGAGCAGTTGCAAACGGGCGCGAGGGTCCGCGGGTCTGACCTGGTCGACTGTAACCTGGACACCCCGTATTATTGGACGCTGAGGCCGGTGACGGTCCGATCGCCCAAGAGGTTTTGGGCGGGGCCGTCGATGATGCCGGTTTTCCTCATCACTCCATTCCACGGAAAGGTGGATGTCATGAACAAGGGTTGCGCACGATGGTGTGCTGCAGCGGTAGCGGTGTTGTCTTTTGGAAGCTCGGCCCGGGCGGGATTCCAGATCAATTATACGGTGACGCCCGGCAGCGGGGATCTGGCCGGGAAGAACCTCTTCGAGTTCTATGCCAGGAACGACCAGACGGGCGAGCAGGCGGGGAGCAAGTCGCTTTTGGCGATGGAGATCACATTCCAGTCGCAGCCGGCGGGGCGGCCGTTCACGTTCGACTTCCGCGACATCGACGGCGACGGCCAGGCGGATGCGAACGTCTTCGGGAAGGATTTTGACCAATCCAACGCGGCGGCGACGTTCATGCGGTTCGGCACGTACCCCGATTGGATTTCGGTCCTGCCACGGACGAACACGTACAGCACCAAGGCCGGGGCCAACCCACAGCAGAGCTATGGGAACCTGGACAACATCCAGGTCACCGGTTTCAGCCAGAACAAGGCCCTGGACGCGACGCAGGGGATGGGGCAGTTCTTCGGGGCGGCGGTCGTTGATCAGGGGGTGGACATCCACGTCTTCGGGCAGATGGCCGCCGAGAAGGGCGGACCGTCGGGCACGGGCTCGTCGCTGGCGCAGAGCGCCCCGGTCGTCACGCTGCTCGCGGGGCCTCAGGCGACGTCGGCGCTGCTGAGCGCCGAGTCGGCGGCGAGCGTGGAACAGGGGGCGTTCGTGCCGGTGGACATCGTCGCCAGCGCGCCCGAGCCGGGGACGCTGGGGCTGCTGGCGCTCGTCGGGGCGGCGATGGTCGCGCGACGGCGACGGATGCGCTGATCCCTCGATTGTCAAAATTCTGTGGCCCTCATTCTCGCGCGGTCCCTTGGGCGAGCGGTTGTGGTTATAATCCGCCGCCCAAGGAGACCTGCCGATGACCCTTCGCGCTCGTGTGATGGCGTTCACGATCGTTTTTGCCTTTCTCTCACTGATCTCGCTCGCCTCGCGCGGGGCCGACACCAAGGTGCCCGAGGGGGTGCTGCCGGTCGGCGATGACGGCAAGCCGCTTAACCTCGACTTCGAGACCGGCACGCTCAAGGACTGGACGGCAACCGGCGACGCGTTCAAGCGCCAGCCGATCAAGGGCGACACCGTCGCGCCGCGCCGCTCGGACATGAAGTCTCAGCACCAGGGGAACTACTGGATCGGCGGCTTTGAGGTCGCGGGTGACAAGCCGACCGGCACGCTGACGAGCGCCGCGTTCAAGGTGACGCACCCGTGGGCATCGTTCCTGGTCGCGGGCGGATCGTGGGAACAGACGCGGGTGGAGATCGTGTCGGCCGCCGATCAGAAGGTGATCTTCAAGACGCCCGGGACCGAGACGGAGAACCTGGCGCGTGCGGTGGTGGATCTTCAGAAGTACCAGGGGCAGCGGATCTTCATCCGCCTGGTGGACGAGAACACCGGGCCCTGGGGGCACGTCAACTTCGACGATTTCCGGTTCCACGACGAGAAGCCCAAGTTCCCGGCCCAGGTGTCGGCGATCGCCAAGGCGCCGGCGCCGCCACCGCCGCCGCTGGACCAGGTGAAGAACTCCGGGCTGTCGCCGCAGGACGCGGTCAAGGCGATCACGTTTTCGGACGGGTTCACGGCGACGCTGTTCGCGGGTGAGCCGGACGTGGTGCAACCGGTGGCGTTCGCGATCGACGACCGCGGGCGGCTTTGGGTGGCCGAGGCGCTGACCTATCCGAAGCGCGCGCCGGAGGGACAGGGCAAGGATCGGATCGTCATCTTCGAGGATACCGATGGCGATGGGAAGGCGGACAAGCACACGGTGTTCATCGAAGGACTGAACCTGGTGTCGGGCATGGAGGTCGGTTTCGGTGGGGTATGGGTCGGGGCGGCGCCGTACCTCTTGTTCATCCCGTCGAAGGACCTGGAGACGCCGGACGGGCCGCCGCAGGTCGTGCTGGACGGCTGGGCGTACCAGGACACGCACGAGACGCTCAACGCGTTCAACTGGGGTCCGGACGGGTGGCTTTACGGGTGCCACGGGGTGTTCACGCATTCGAAGGTCGGTAAGCCTGGTGCCACCGATGCGGAACGTACGCCGATCAATGCGGGCATCTGGCGGTATCACCCGCAGAAGAAGATCTTCGAGGTGTTCGCGGAGGGGACGAGCAACCCGTGGGGCGTGGATTTCAACGACATGGGGCAGGCATTCTGCACCGCCTGCGTGATCCCGCACCTGTATCACGTGATCCAGGGGGCGCGCTACCAGCGGCAGGCGGGGAATCACTTCGACCCGTACACGTACAAGGACATCCAGACGATCGCGGACCACGTGCACTGGTCGGGGGCGGGCGGGCCGCACGCGGGGAACAATCGCTCGGACGCGGCGGGCGGCGGGCACGCCCACGCAGGGGCGATGATCTACCTGGGCGACCAGCGGCCGACCCAGTACCGCAACCAGATCTTCATGTCCAACATCCACGGCAACCGGGTGAATGAAGACCTCCTGGAGGCGACGGGCAGCGGGTACGTCGGCCATCACGGCAAAGACCTCCTGCTGATGAACGACAAGTGGTCGCGCCTGATCAACCTCAAGTACGGCCCGGACGGCGCGGTGTACATGATCGACTGGTACGACCAGCAGGCGTGTCACCTGAATCAGCCGGAGAAGTTCGACCGGTCGAACGGACGGATTTACAAGGTCTCGTACGGCGAGGCCACGCGCAGCACGGAGGCGAACAAGGGCGACCTGGCGAAGCTGAGCAGTGCTGAGCTGGTGAAGCTGCAGTCGCATCCGAACGATTACTTCGTGCGCCACGCCCGACGGATCCTGCAGGAGCGGCAGGCCAAGGCGGAGGTCGCGGCGGACCTGACCGCGATGCTCAACGACGCGACCGATCCGGCCAAGCGGCTGCGGGCGCTGTGGGCGCTTCATGCCGTGGGGGCGGACGACGAGAAGATCCTGACGACGCAGTTGAGCAACACCGACCCGTACGTGCGGGGCTGGGCGATCCAGCTCGCGTGCGAAGGCCGCGCGGCGTCGGACGAGATGCTGGCGCAGTTCGCCAGGCTGGCGGCCAACGATCCGTCGCCGGTGGTGCGGCTGTACCTGGCGAGCGCGCTGCAGCGGATCGAGATGCCCCGGCGTTGGGAGATCCTGCGCGGGCTGGTCGGCCATGCCGAGGACGCGAACGACCACAACCTGCCGTGCCTTTACTGGTACGCGCTCGAGCCGCTGGTGGGGCTGGACAAGGTCAAGG
>DATBFY010000298.1:0-8454 GCA_036558265.1 Tepidisphaeraceae bacterium
ACTTCGGCATCGCGCGGCCGATCGACACGGTGAAGTTGTATATCCTGGACGACGGCAAGACCGTCGTGCCTCCCAGCTCGATCGAACTGCAGTATTGGGATGGGCAGGCGTGGCACGATGTACCGGGGCAGACGCGGTCGCCCCAGACGCCGACGGGCCGGCGGGCGAACACGATCACGTTTCCGACGATCCGGGCGGAGAAGATCCGGGCCATGCTGACGCACGCGGAAAACGGCCGGTCGGGCTTGTCGGAGTTCGAAGCGTGGGGCGACGGCGAGCTGCCGATCACGCCTGCTCCCGCGCCGAAGGGGAATCTTGCCCTCAACGAAAGCGGTCAGGGATTCCCGAAAGCCAGCGCCTCGTTCACGTCGCGGTTTGACAAGGTCGAGGAGGCGATCGACGGAAAGATCGTGTTCGCGCCCGAGCCGCGCAACCGCTGGACGACGTATGAATCGCCGAACAAGAGCGATTGGTTGGCGATCGATTTCGGTGCTGAGAAGAGCGTTGCGCGCGTGTCGCTGCACATCTACGACGACCGCGGCGGGGTGCAGGCCCCGGCGGCGTATACGGTCGAGCATTGGGATGGGCAGGCATGGCGCGACTGCGATCGCCAGGTCAAAACCCCCAGGCGACCGGCTGGCGGGCGGGTGAACGAAGTCTCGTTTACGCCGGTCAAGACGAACAAGATTCGCGTCGTTCTCACACACAAGGGGAACAGCCGCAGTGGCGTCACGGAGATCGAGGCGTGGGGGGAATAAGCGCGGCCTCCTCCCTCTCCCGCGGGCGACCTTGGGGTACTCATAACAGAGACGCCTAACGCCCGTGGGACAGGGCCGGGGTAAGGGCAGTGTCGGACGCAATCCGTCGTCGGGTCTTGCCCTCACCCTAACCCAGATGCGTTGAATGTTTGGGCGAATGGATACCCAGGGGCGCGTCCGGGAGAGGGGACCGGATCACGGCATACCGGTCGCGAGGCCGGCATGCGATCTGAATGTGGTAGAATCATCCGCAAACGGAGCATGGCCGGATGGACCGAGCCGCCACCAATGGTGAGGCCGAGACGCCGCAGCATGGGCGGAAGCGGCGTGCGGTGGTCTGGGGTCTGTTGCTCGCCGCCGCCTTCGCCCCGATCGCGCTCCTGGGGGCGCGATCATACCAGGTTGCGGCAGGCGCGGTGCGCGGCGCGGTGAACCAGAGCAACGCGTCGGCGGCGACGGTGGCGATGGCGGCCGTTCGTCGCGATCTGGAGCGCGGTGTCCAACTGGCGGAGACGACGGCGCGGCTCCCGGCGGTGATCGACGCGATCGAGCGGCACGATGAGGAGGGCGTACGCGCGTACCTGCGGGCGGCGTGCGACCCGTCGATGGGCATCGATCGCGGCTACGTGACCGATCCCAACGGCCTGCTCTGGAGTGATTACCCGCGGGCGCCCGAGTCGCTGGGGCGGAACTTCGCCCATCTCGACTGGTACCGTCAGATGTTTCCGGCGGGACGCTCGGTGGTGTCGGCGGTCTACCAGCGCAACGCCCAGCCCCGGCCGCTGGTCGTGGCGCTGGCGGCGCCCGTACGAAAGGGGGATCGAATCATCGGCGCGATCGTCTACCAGTATCGGCTGGACGAGATCTCTCGGAGGCTGGCGCAAATCGACCTGGGCGCGGGGGGTCACGTTTACGTGGTGGACTACGCGGGCACGCTGGCCGCGCACCCGATGCTGATCGGTCAGCCGCGACGGTACGACGGGTACGCCAGCGCCGACCCCGTTCGCCGGGCGCTCACGGGGGAAGAGGCGCCGACCGTAACGTATACCGATCCGGCCAGTGGCCGGCAGATGGTCGCGACCGCCCGGGCGATCCCGGTTTACGGACGGTCGTGGGTCGTCGTGGCGCAGCAGCCGACCGAGCAGGCGTACGCGATGCTGCACAGCGTCGCCCTGCGGATCGGTCTGGCGGCGGCGATCCTGGCGGCGGCGTCGATCGCCGTCGTCGTCGCGCTCGGGCGCGCGAACGAGCGCAACCGCCGGCTCAACGAGCAGCTCGAGGTCCGCAACCGAGACCTCGAACGCCTTGCGGGTGAGCTGCGCGCGTCGGTGGCCACCGAGCAGCAGGCGCGGACGGAGCTGCAGACGACCCATGACCGGCTCAAACAGACGCAGAGCCAGCTCGTGCAGAGTGAAAAACTGGCGTCGCTCGGGCAGTTGGTCGCTGGGGTGGCGCACGAGATCAACAATCCCCTGGCGTTCGTCAGCAACAACCTGGCGGTGCTCCAGCGCGACACGGCGGAGCTGCGCAACCTGCTGGGCATGTACCGCGAGGGACACGACGCGCTGGAGGAACGCAGGCCCGAACTGCTCCGACGCATCGGCGAGTTCGCCGAGCAGATCGACCTCGAATACCTCACCGGGAACCTGGACGACGTGCTGGGCCGCTCGCGCGAGGGGTTGCGCCGCATCCAGCAGATCGTGAAGGACCTGCGCGAATTCTCGCAGCAGGAGGCGATCGGGGAATTCCAGGCCGGCGCCGACGTCAACGCCGGCATTCGCTCGACGATCAACATCGTCCATGGCCGGGCACATACGCAGCGCGTGACCATCGAACCGGACCTGGGGGATGTCCCGCCGATTACCTGCCAACCGGCTAAGCTCAACCAGCTTGTCCTGAACCTGCTGACCAACGCGATCGACGCCTGCGCGCAGCAGTACGCCGACGCCGAGGAAACGGCGGGCAAGGTGACGGTACGGACACGTCCGGCGGCGGACGGCGTGGAGATCCAGGTGAGCGACAACGGTTGCGGCATCGACCCGGCTTACGTATCAAGGCTGTTCGACCCGTTCTTCACCACCAAGCCGCCCGGGCAGGGCACCGGTCTTGGCCTGAGCATGAGCCAGCGGATCGTGCTGGATCACGGGGGGCGGATCGAGGTCGAATCGAAGGCGGGAGAGGGATCGCGGTTCACGGTGTTCCTGCCGACCTCACCGCCACGGACCACCGCGGATCGGGGCGCAGGGCCCAAGGTAGCCGCGGCGCCGCTCAACTGACCGGAGCGGCATCAGGGCAAACGATGTGGCGCGTACGTTCCAGGAGGGCGGGCAGCGATCCAATAAGCTGGCGCGCGTCGCGCCAGGTATCGGCGTCCGGCGTGGAATCCGGGCCGTTGGCAAGCGTGCTATCAGCAAGCGCGGTGCACCGCTCCTCGAGCTCAGCCAGTTCCGCGGACAGTCGTTTGCGCTCGACGATCCGCTGGTACTCGCCGCACGCCGTCCGCAGCACGCCGATCAGCTCGTCCGGATCCCAGGGCTTGGCGACGAAGCGGTAGACGTTGGCCTGGTTGATCGCGTCGATCAGGGCGCGGGTGTCGGCGTAGCCGGTGAAGATCACGCGGATGGCTTCGGGATGATCGAGCTTGGCGCGGTTGAGGAACTCGACGCCGGTCATCTCCGGCATCCGCTGGTCGGTCATGATCACGTGGATGGGATGATCGCGGAGCACCTCGATGGCCTCGCGTCCACCGCCCGCGGTGAAGACCTCAAACTCGCGCCGCAGCAGCCCGCGGAGCGAGAAGAGCATCTCGGGCTCGTCATCAACGACCAGGATGGGGCATTTGCCGGTGTCGCCCATGTCATTGCCCCGCGCACGTGGGTTACCAGTATACCGCGCCAATCCCGACCGGCCGGATCTGGCTTTGAACAAAAAAGTCTAAACGGTTCGGGCCGTTTACGTTAGACTTGTCGGCCACCTTTGGCGGAACTGGAGGCCAGGCATGCGAAGACAGATGGCTCGAGTCAGCCGGCGCGGACTTTTGAAGAGTGCGGCGGGGATCGGGGCGGCGGCGGCGCTGGGGGCGCCGATGTTCGTCCCCGGGCGGGTGCTGGGCAAAGACGGCGCGGTGCCCACCGGCGAGCGGATCACGCTGGGCGCCATCGGCATCGGCAACCGCGGGTCATACGTCCTGCGCTGTTTCCTGGAAGAGAACGACGTGCAATGCCTGGCCGTCTGTGACGTGAACGGCCAGCACCGCGACCGGGCCAAGGCCGCGGTGGACGCCCGCTACGGCAACCAGGACTGCGCCACCTACCGCGACCTGCGCGAGATGCTCGCCCGCAGCGACCTGGACGCCGTGATCGTCGCCACGGGGCCCAACTGGAACGGCACCGCCGCGTGCCAGGCCGCGCGCGCCGGCAAGGACATCTACTGCGAAAAGCCCTGCACCAAGAACATCGCCCAGAGCCTGATGCTCGCGGAGGTCATGCGGCGGACCGGGCGGGTCTTCCAGGCAGGCACCCAGCGGCGCAGTCTCCCGCACTTCATCTATGCCGTGGAACTGGCGCGGACCGGCAAGCTCGGCAAACTACAGACATTGCACGCCCAGCCCGCGGGCCTGGCGACCAAGACCAGCGGATGGGAAAAGCCCGATCCTGAGCCGGCCAAGGAAGACTTCGACTGGGACATCTACCTCGGCCCCGCGGCTTGGCGTCCATTCAACAAGGGCCTTACCAATGCCTTCGAGTTCGAAAAGGGAGGCGGACTGGTCGGCGGAGGATGCCTGGAATGGGGCTCACATTGCGTGGACTTATGTCAATGGGCCAATGATGCCGATGGCACGGCACCGATCGAGTATGAACCCGTGGGCAATCAATTGCACGCAACATATGCCAACGGTGTCAAACTCGTGCTGCGGGATGATGGCTGGTTGCCTCTCGGTTCCTGCCCGGTGCGCTTCGAGGGAGATAGAGGATGGGTAGAGACAGCCGACGACGGCGACGTCGCCGCCAGCCCCGCCAAGCTCCTTTCAGGCCGCCGGCAGAAGATCGGCGGGTATCCGGCGAACTTCCACGTCCGCAACTTCCTGGACTGCGTAAAAACCCGCGCCCAACCCCGCGCCAACGCCGACGCGGCGTGCTGGGCGCACATCGCCTGTCACGCGGCGAACATCTCGCTGTTCCTCAAGCGCAAGGTGCGCTTCGACCCGGCGAAGCACGAATTCATCAACGACGACGAGGCCAACCGCCTGCGCTCCGAGGCGCTGCGCGAGCCGTGGCGGTGGTAATCACGTTTCCCGCACGGGGGCTACAGAGACGGAGCGTCTTCATGTTCAGGCGAACATCTCCATTCGTGATGGCGTTGTTGATCGGATCGGCGATGCGCGCTGCGGCCGCCGACGCGCCAGCCGCGGCGCCGCCTCAGCGGCAGGAAGAGCTCATCAAGGTGCTCCAGTCGGACGCGCCCAAGCCGCAGAAGGCTCTCGCGTGTAAGTACCTGGCGATCTACGGCGGCAAGGAGGCGGTGCCGGCGCTGGCGGCGCTGCTCTCTGATCAGGAACTGGCGGCGTGGGCCCGGATCGGGCTGGAGGCGATCCCCGATTCGTCCGTGGACGACGCGCTGCGGGATGCGATGGACAAGCTGCAGGGGCGCCTGCTGGTCGGGGTGATCAACTCGATCAGCGTTCGGCGGGATGCCAAGGCGATCGACGGCCTGGCGGCGAAATTGACGGATAAGGATGAGACGGTGTCATCGTGCGCGGCGGCGGCGCTGGGTCATATCGGCGGCGACCGGGCGGCCCAGGTGCTCGAGCCGCAGTTGACGGCGGCGGCGCCGGCCGTTCGCGCGGCGGCGGCGGAGGGGTGCGTGCTCTGCGCCGAGCGATACCTCAATGAAGGCAACGACGCGCGGGCGATTGCCCTCTACGACGCGGTTCGCAAGGCCCAAGTGCCCAGGCAACGTGTGTTGGAGGGTATTCGCGGGGCGATCCTGGCCCGTCACTCGGCCGGCATCCCGCTGCTGGTCGAGCAGTTGAAGTCGTCCGACAAGGCGATCATGGGGATCGGCCTGAGGACGGCGCGCGAGCTCCGTGGCGACGATGTGACCGATGCGCTGATCGCCGAACTCGGCCGTGCCGACGCCGAGCGGCAAGCGTTGCTGATCCTGGCGCTGGCGGACCGGAACGACCCGCCGCGGGTGCGGCCGGTCGTGCTCGAAGCGGCGCGGAGCGGCGCGCCGGGCGTGCGCGTGGCGGCGGCCGGGGTGCTGGACCGCCTGGGCGACGTATCGTGCGTGCCGGTGCTGGTTGAGGCGGCGGCGTCGGACGATGCGGACCTGGTGCAGGCGGCCAAGACGTCGCTGGCGCGACTTCCGGGCAAGGACGTGGACGCCAGCCTGCTCGCGCGGCTGAACGATTCGTCCGGCAAGGCGCGACAGGTGCTGATCGAACTGGCCGAGCAGCGGAAGCTCGACCAGGCCATGCCGATCTTCCTCAAATCCGCCGAGGACGCCGACGCGGGCGCGCGCAACGCCGCACTCACCGCGATCGGCGCGATCGGCGACGACAAACAGGTGCCGGATCTGGTCAAGCTGCTCCCGCAGGCCAAGGACGCGAACGACCGGCGGGCCATCGAGCAGGCGGTGGCGTCAATCGGCGGGCGCTGGGGCGCGGCGTGCGTGCCGCACCTGGTGCCGCTGGCCAAGGGCGAGGGTGGCGTCAGCGCCGATACGCGGATCGCGGCGATCCACGCGCTTGTACCGTGTGGCGGGCCCGACGCGCTGGCGAGCGTTGTCGCCGCGACGAGTGACGCCGATCCGGCCGTCCAGGATGAGGCGGTACGGACGCTCTCGACCTGGCCCAACCGCTGGCCGACGGACGCCGCCGCCGCGCAGCCGCTGCTGGCGCTCGCCCGATCGGCTCAGAAACCGGCGCACCGCGTGCTGGCCGTGCGCGGCTATCTCCAGTACGTGCAGGGGGACAAGAAACTGTCGCCACAGCAGCGGCTGGCGGATGTCGATGCGATCCTGCCGCAGATCACGCGGCCGGACGAGAAGCGCCTGGTCATCGCGACGCTGTTCGGCATGGCATCGGCCGGGGCGCTCGATCGGTTGACGACGCTGGCGTCCGCGGACCCGGCGGTGACGGAGGAGGCGTGCTCGGCGATCGTGCGGCTCGCCGGGCGGAACAACATCGGCGCCTCGAACGAACTTCGACGAAAGGCGCTTCAGACCGTCGTTGAAAAGTCAAAGTCCGAGGCGACCCGGAACAAGGCTCAGGAGATCCTCAAAGGGATTCGTTGAGCGCGACGCGGCATGTTTGACGCGTCTGAGGTTCAACCCTTTCGCGCACCTCGCGCTGTGGGCGCGATGACGGGCGCGGCCGCGTCGCGATGCCGCCGGCCGGAACGCCCGGAGCGCAGCACGGTGCCGTCGTTGCCGTTGATATTGTCGCCGTTCCCGTTCGGGTTCGGCTCGGGTTGTGGTGTCGGCAATTGCGTCGGGACGTCCACGAACTGGACCGCGCCGCTATCGGCGGAGACGATCTTGCTCACCTGCGTAACCGGCTTGAGCGCATCGGGATCGAGGTTGAGCGCCTGCTTATTGAGGAAGGCTTCGATCGTGGCGGTGACCGGTGGGCCCGAGACGCGCTGGACGGACATGGCGTACGTGCCGCTGGTGAACGTGTTGGCCGGCCAGTAGACGACCTCGATCCCACCGCCCTTGCCGCCGCGGTGGTCGAAGGGGATCACACCGCCCGAGCGCGAGCGGTCCAACCCGCCAATCGGGTAGATGAACTCCGAGTGCCCGTCGGGAAAGTTGGGGGTGCTGACGGCCAGGTCCAGGTTGGCCGGGCCGTCCCAGCGGACGACGAAGTTGAGCACCCCGGGCAACGAGCTCTGAAGCTGCGCATCGGTCGGCCGGCCACCACCGCGGACGACGCGGATGCCGTTCTCGATCGAGACGTCGGCGCCGCGGAGGATCAGCGTGTTGATCAGCGCCTCTTCGGACGAGGTGCGCGCCTGCTCGATGCCGGGGTCTACCACCGCCTGGGCGACCGCGAATTGTGCCGGGCCGGCGCTGTCGGAGCGGACCACGGTCTTGCCTTGCCCCTTGTTGCCGAACGCGACCGCCTGGCGGCGCAGGGTGCTGAACTGGGCGCGGCCGGTGAGGCTGACCGCCTCGGGCGTGTAGGGGCGTTGGTCGAAGAGGCTGACCTTGGTGCCGCGGATCGCCAGGTTGGAGTTGGGGCTGCGGATCGTGGCCTCGTGCTCGACGCCGGCGCCGGCGATGTCGTAGCGCACGCGGCCGTACTTCATGCCGACGTCGGTGGTCACCTTTCCCTGTTTCTGATAGGCCTCCAGCACGGTGGCGGTCGTGAGTCGGTCCACGCCAATCGTCTGGTCGGGGGGCACGGTCATCACGACTGCTCCGCGCGCGCCCGTGCGGATCGAGGCGTCCCTGCGCAGGGTCTTGCCGGCCGTCAACGGCTCCCACTTGGCGGCGTCATTGATGCGGAATTCCACCGTGCCCTGAACCTTAATTACCGTGGCGACCAGTTCGCCCGCCTCGGCGGCAGGGGCCGTCGTCGTCGTCGTGGTGACGGGACCGTCAGCCATCATGCTAGCCAGGATCGGGTTCGCGAGGGTGAGTTGGGTCGGGTCGGCTGCCAGCTTCAACGCCGGATCGACGCGGTCGTCTT
>DATBFY010000299.1:0-1669 GCA_036558265.1 Tepidisphaeraceae bacterium
ATTCGCGCGGCGAGCGTGACGGACTCCACCGGCCAGCCCATGGACGCCGACTTCACCGCCGACTTCTTCATCCTCTCCGGCGACGCCAACCGCGATCGCGCCGTGGACTTCAACGACCTGGTCGTCCTCGCCCAGAACTACAACGTCACCGGCGGCAAACTCTGGGCCGACGGCGATTTCACCGGCGACGCCAACGTCGACTTCAACGACCTCGTGACCCTCGCCCAGCAGTACAACACGACGCTGCCGCCGCCCGTCGCCGCGCCGGTTCCCCCCGCAACGCCCGTGAAGCCGAAACCCGCCAAGCCGATCTTCTCCGTCAAGCCCGTGGCCAGACCAAGCCGCCCGCGATGACCGCGGACGTCACGATCTCCCGATCCTCACGTGCGAACCCACTCGAAAAAGCCCAGGCGTTCCAGGCCCTCCCTCAACTCGGCGCCTTGCTCCGGCGTGAGATTGACGTGCGGAAGTCGCGCCGGCCCCACATCGACCCCCAGGAAGCCCATCGTCGCCTTGGCGGCCGCCATGTAGCCGAACCGGCCGAGCAACGCGATGAGCTGCACCGAGCGATACTGCTCCTCCCGCGCCGCCGCAAGATCGCCCCGCGAGAACGCGGCCATCATCCGCGTGTAGACGGGCGCCGCGAAGTTGTAGCTGCTCCCCACCGCGCCGACCGCCCCCAGCGCTAACGCCGCCAGCAGGTACTCGTCCACCCCCCACGGAACGTCGAACCGCCCGCCCCCGGCGTGAAGGCACCGCTGGTACGACATCAGGTCGGCGTTGCTGAACTTGACCCCCGCCAGCGTCGGCACGCGGTCGGACGCGCTCGCCAGGAACTCCTCCATCGGGAACCGCACCCCCGTCATGGACGGGATGTCATAGTAATAAAACGCCACCCCCGGCGCCGCGCCCGCGATCTGGGCACAGCAGGCGATCAGCGCGTCCAGCGACCCGGGCTTGAAGTAACTCGGCGCCAATGCCGAGATCGCCGCGGCGCCAACCCGCTGCGCCTGCGCCGCCATCGCGCGCGCGTCCGCCAGGCAGTTCGACCCGACGTGCACCACCAGGCGCAGCACCGACCCCCGCACGATCTCGCCCCACCGCCGCGCCAGCGCGAGCCGCTCCTCGACCGTCAACGAGTGGCTCTCCCCCGTGCTCCCGCCGACGAACACGCTGCTCACGCCCGCCCGCGCGAGGTGCTCGGCCTGCTTCTCCAGGACCGTCAGGTTCAACTCGCCGTCGGCGCCCAACGGCGTGTGCGTCGCGGCGACCAGGCCCCGCAGGGCAGCGTGATTCATGCTTCCTCCTGCACCAGGAGTTCCCTGCGCGGCCTGATGCACAGCACCAGCACCACCGACACCACCGCGGCGCTGGCGAACACGCCGAAGATCGCGTTGAGCGGCACGTGGCGATCGCGCAGCTTTCCGAATCCCCAGTCCGCCAGCCCGCCGCAACTGATGCTCACCAGGTTCATGACCCCATAACCCGTAGCCCGCAGGTGCGGTCGGACGATCTGGCACAGGATCGGCATGTTGTTGCAGTCGAAGAACCCCCAGCCGACGCCGAAGAGGACGAGGAACCAGACGGCCATCGCAAGCGTGGTGGCGTTTCCGACACCGAACGTGGCCGGGATGATCATGCACATGCCGATGGCGCTGACGTAGATGCG
>DATBFY010000300.1:0-14161 GCA_036558265.1 Tepidisphaeraceae bacterium
TCACGGGCGAGGCGCCCGTGCTACGGGCGTTTCGGCGTGCCGTGATCGGTTTCATCTTTCCACCTTCATCCCTGGCTTTATTTTCCCGGCCAGCCCAGCGCTACCACCACGTCCGTGGTCTGCCCCTCCCGGTAGACCCTCAGCGTCACCTTGTCCCCTGGCTTGTGGCGCTCCAACTCGGCCTGGAAGTCGGCGGCGCTGTCGATCGCCTTGCCGTCCACCTGCAGGATGACGTCGCCCGGGATGATGTAACCGCCCGACCGCTGCGTCGGCCTCAGGCCGGCGGCCGCCGCGGGGGAGTTCTCGCGCACCTGTCCCACAAGCGCCCCTTTCACTCCCAGCCGCCCGGTGATCGACTGATTGACCCGGTCGTCGAAGAACGCCAGGCCGGAGTCCGGCATGCTCACGTGGCCGCTCTTGACCAGTTGCGGCACGATCCGGTTCACGTTGTCCACGGGGATGGCAAAACCGATGCCGGCGGATGCGCCGCTGGGCGAGTAGATGGCCGTGTTCACACCGATGAGGCGTCCGGACGAGTCGAGCAGCGGGCCGCCGCTGTTGCCCGGGTTGATGGCGGCGTCGATCTGGATGGCCTGGTCGATGGGGGTGCCGGCGACGCTCTGGATGGTGCGTCCCAGCGCGCTGATGATGCCGGTGGTGAGCGTCTGGTCGAGGCCGAAGGGGTTGCCGATGGCGAAGACCTTCTGCCCGACCTGGAGCTCGGTGCTGTTGCCGACCCATGGGATCGGGTGGAGCTTGTCGCGCGGGGCCTTGATGTGTACGACGGCCAGGTCCTGACTTGGCGCGACGCCAACGAGATCCGCGTCGTAGGTCGAATGGTCGCTGAGCGTCACCTTGGCGCCGCTGGCGCCCTGGACGACGTGGAAGTTGGTGACGATGTGCCCGGCGTCGTCCCAGATGAAGCCGCTGCCGGTGCCCTGGGGGATCTCGGTCACATTGCGGCTCCAGATGTCCCGCCGTTGCGTGAGCGTGGTGATGAAGACGACCGAGGGGCTGACCTTCTTGAAGAGCTCGATGGTCGCCTTCTCATCGCCGGCGAGGTCCCCCGCGGGGGTGACGGGTCGCGACTCGACCGCGGGCGTGCCGCGGTTGATCACGTAACGGAAGACCAGCGCCCCGATCACGCCCCCCAGCAGGATCGTGCCGAGCCAGAGGACGAGGCCCGGGCCGCGCCGCGGCGGAGGTGGGTGGGAAACCGGATAGCCGTATTGGTCGGTCATGATGTGTTTGCCTTGTAGTGTAGGCGTCCCGCCTGCTTCTTCGGGTCGGGCAACTTGAATTGGTATTGCGCGCTCGAGAGGAAATCAACGCGAAGGCGGGACGCCTGCACTACCAGAAGAGGCCGCCAGCGCGAGCATGATCTGCCGCGCTACCCACCGCACCTCCTCGACCTCGCGGTTTTTTAAGAGCCGCACCCCCATTGCCCCTCGCGGGACGATCACCAGGCTCGTCACCTCGTGGCCGGTGGCGACCGATCGGGCGAGCAGTCCGCTCCGCGCCCCGCGCACGCGCGACGCCGGCCAGGCGAGATGCCGGCCGGCGAGCGTCGGCTGCTGAATCCGCAGCTCGCCATGGTCCACCTCGATGACCAGCGGCAGACAGGCCCGCAGGATCGCCTCGATCAGGAGCCCCGCCGTCAGCACCACCGCCAGAGCCAGCACGCACAGGCGCACGGCCATCGAGCTGGCCTCGGGGTCGTCCCACGCCCGCCGGGCCGCCACGCCCCAGGCGATGCAGAAGAACGTCCCCCCGGCGGCGATCAGCAAATTTCCCATGACCCCTTTGCACCCCGCGGGCGGGTCGACGATTCGTACACCGCCCCCGTCCAGCGGCTGGTAGAGCAACCGCGTGTGCGGCAGCGGCGCCGCGTGCAGGCGCGCGGCAGCCCCGCTGTCGAGGACGAACGTGGGGTTGGTCATCACGACCTCCTCGAGCCACGTAAAGTCTAAACGCGCAGTTTATTTATGGCACCTGAATAATGGCAAAAATCGAATCCCGCGGCCCGCGACGCTCGGATCCGGCCCCTGATTGGGGCATGCCGGGTGGCATGGGCAACGGTACTCCGTTGCCCGTGGTCTTCTGTCCCCGCACGACGAGCTCGGGCAAGCGAGCACGCTTGCCCATGCCACCCAACGCGGTGCTCCGGGCGCTCACCCGATCGCCTTCCCCTTCGCCACCGTCGGATCGCGCGGGTACTTCGCATCCGTCTTCGCAACCTTTGGGATCTCCACGATCACGTGATGCTCGGCCCCCGGCAGTTCCACCGGGTGAACCGCCGCCGTCCCGCCTCCCAGCAAACGGATGGCCTTTTGCGCGGCCGGCAGTTCCTCGGCGATGCGCGCGCCCTTCATCGCCAGCATCCGCCCACCCTTTTTCACCAGGGGCAAACACCACTCGACCAGGAAATCCATCGCCCCGACGGCCCGCGCGACAACCACATCGGATGCCTCGCGCAACGCTCCGCGGCCTGCCGCTTCCGCCCGCTCGGCGACGACGCGCACGTTCGTGAGTCCGAGCGTCTTGGCCGTCTCTCCGAGAAACGCCGACTTCTTCTTCGTCGCTTCCAGCAGCACGATGCGCGCGTCCGGCCGGACGATCGCCAGAATTATGCCGGGCACCCCGCCCCCGCTGCCCACATCCACGAGCATGTGCGGCCCCTTCGGCAGAAGCGGCAGCACCGTCAGCGCATCGCCCACGTGCTGCACCTCGGCCGAGGCACGGTCGGCGATCCGCGTCAGGTTCATCCGCTGGTTGGCTTCCAGGAGCAGGTCGATGTAGCGCGACAGTTGCTCGTGCTGCGCCTCCGAGAGCATCACGCTCGCCCGCCCGGCAAGTTCGTTCCACAGGGTATTCACAGCCGCCGATCACCCTATCACGCCCGCCGGCGCCGCACCACGCTCCACCCATACGCAAGCACGAACTGCGCCACCAGGACCAGCACCATCGCTGGCCCGCTCTGCAATTTTGCCGGGCCGGCGCGCAGCGCCAATCCACAGACGATCCCCACCAGGCTCACGACGAGCGAGATCGCGATCACCGTCCCCAACCTTTGTGAGAGGACTAACGCCGTCGCTCCCGGCAGTACCAGCAACGCGGTGATCAGCAAAAATCCGGTCAACGGCATGCCAACCACGATCACCAGCGCCAGGAGCAGCATCAACAGGTAATGCACGAAGCCGGCGCGCACGCCGCTCACTTCCGCCAGCTCCGGGTCCATGCAGTAAAAGAGGATCTCCTTCGCCAGCACCGCCAGCGTCACCACGACCGCCGCCGAGATGCACAGCCCCGACCACATCGCCGCCCGCGACAGGCGCTCGACGTCGCCCAGGAGGTAGAAGTCCCACCCACCAGGCGAGCCGTGCGGCCGCCCGGCATGGTCATAGATCCGCAAGGCTACGAACCCCCAGGCCATCGACCCTACCAGGACGATCCCGATGGCCGCGTCCGCGTTCACCCGCTCGCGCCGGCTGAACCATCCGATCGTCAACGCCGTCACCAGGCAGGATGCCACGGCGACGGAATACGCCGCGACCTCGTTGCCCAGCGCGGGGATCGCTAACGACACGAGCCAGGCGGTTCCGATCCCGCCGAACCCGGCGTGACTGATCCCTTCCCTGATGAACGTCTAGCGACGGATCACGACCAGCACCGACAGCAGCGCGCACGCCACGCCCAGCGCGCACGCCGTGATCGTCGCGTTGCGGTAGACCGGGTTAGTGAACAGTTCCGACATCCGCGGCGAAGTTTACGGACGCGCGAGATGCGGATAAAGCCCCGCGTGTCATTCCAAGGTCGAATCCACCACCGCCAGCATTCCCCTGGTCTGGACGTAACGCACCTGCGCCAGTCCCAGCATCGTGCGAAGCCGCTCGGACGGGACGTTTTTGATCGGACCGGGTGATTCGGCCATCCCAGGCTGAGGCTGGGGGAATGCCGTCGAGCAGCCGGTGTGGAAGGTGACGTTCCCCTCGGTCTTCTGCAGCACCTGGTGGATGTGGCCGTTCAGCACCGTGACGGACCCAAACCGCCGCAGGAGCGCTAGCGCCGCCTCGCTGTCTTCCGTTCCCCAGCCCCACTTGGGATAGACCGTCCACAGCGGCACATGCGCGTACACCACCACCGGCGTACTGCTGCCCAGCCCTTCCAGGTCCTTCTTCAGCCACTCGAGCTGATCGGCCCCCAGCACGCCCAACCCGCCCGGCTTCAAATTCGTTACGTTCACCAGTCCGACGAAGTGCACGCCGCGATGATCGAAGCTATGCCACCCCGCCCCGCGCGTCCCTTTGCCGTAGCGGTCGAGATATGCCTTCCCGTCGTCGCTGAAGACGTCGTGCTCGCCCGGCACGTAGAACCGCTCCTTGACCCGCGCCCCGCGGAGCAATTGATCGACGGTGTCGAACTCCGCAGCCTTCGACAGGTGCGTGAGATCGCCCGTGTGGATCAAGAGCTCCGGCGGCGTCGGCAATGCGTTGATCCGATCGATCGTCAGTCGCAGCGTGCCGGTGACGTCCTTATTCGGCTCCTTCGCAAAGCCAATGTGGCTGTCGCTGATCTGCACGAAACTGAAATCTCCGCGCGCCGTTGTCGGCGCTTCTTCACCAAACAGCCGCGACGACAACACGCCACCGCTGATGGTCCAGGCCATCCCCGTCCCCGCCCAGGCCATGCACTTGAGAAACCCGCGGCGGTCCACGCCGTCGGTGGATGCATCCCGTTCGATCGTCTGATCCATGTTCGATCTCCTCAAAAAGGTTGTGAGAACACCCCTTCACCTCCCCTTGTCTGAACGGATCACTTCACCACCACGCGCCCGGTCATGTGCGGGTGAATCCCGCAGAAGTATGCGTACGTCCCCGCCTCCCCGAACACGTGCGCGTACCGCTCGTCCGTATCCAGCGCCGGCGACGAGAACGCGCGCCTGGTTTCCACCACGTTGTGCGGCACGTCGTCGTGATTCACCCACACGACCTTTGTCCCGACCGGTACCGTCACCTCTGCCGGTTGGAAGGTGAAGTTGTCGATCGTCACCTGCCGGGTCTGCGTGGCCGCGGGCTCGGTGTTTACCCGAGCCATGCTCCGCTCCCGACACCCGCCCACTCCCGCCAATGCACACACCAGCAATGCCGCTCGCCGCATCCACCGACCCATCGCACACCGGACCTTTCAAGGTTCGAGGACATCTCCATAGCGGCGCGTTCATCTCGCCGCCCGCCCCACGACCCTGTATTCCGCACGCTTATTCCCGCCGCCCCTGCCGAAAGCTTTCCGGGAATAAACATTCCGCCCGCGCGGTCTTCTTCACGCGGGGTGTCGCCTGACCGAGGTCCCGCCCGTTGCCGACCCACTCCGCCGATTCGATGCGATTCCAGACCCTGGTGCTGGTCCACTTGGACTCGGCCTACAACCTGGCGCGGTGGATGCTGCGCAGCGAGCACGATGCGCAGGACGTCGTCCAGGAGGCGTGCCTGCGCGCCTTCCGCGCCTTCGACAGCTTCCGCGGCGACGACGGGCGTTGCTGGCTGCTGGCAATCGTCCGCAACACCTGCCGCTCCTGGCTGGACCGCAACCGCCGCGACGCGCCTGGTCCCTTGCCCGACGAGGATGACATTGAAACGCCCGCCGACCCCGACGCCGACCCCCAGGTTCAGATGCTCCGGCGCGCCGGGGCGCAGGAGGTGCGCGCCGCCATCGAGTCGCTGCCAGGCGAATTCCGCGAGGTGATCGTCATGCGCGAGTTGGAAGGCCTGACGTACAAGGAAATCGCCGCCGTCGCGGGTGTGCCGGTCGGCACGGTCATGTCGCGTCTCGCCCGCGGCCGCGAGCGCCTCGAACGCAAGCTCGCCCCGCGGCTGGTCGAAGGAGGCCTGCCATGAACTGCGCCCGCGCCCGCGAGCTTCTCCACCCCCACGCCGATGGCGAGCTGGACGTCGCCGCCTCGCTCGACCTCGAACGCCACCTCGAACATTGCCCCGACTGCGCCCGCTCAGGCGACCGGCTGCGCGACCTCCGCGCCACCCTCGCAACCGCCCCCTACTTCAAGGCCCCGCCCGACCTCGAACAACGGATTCGTGCCGCCACCACAACGCCCGCGCCTTCGAGTCAGCGCCGCCGTTCCATGTTGCCCTTCGCCCTCGCCGCCAGCCTTCTCCTGGGCGCCGCCCTGACCTTCGTCGTCACCCGTTATACGCCGCGCGGCGCCGAGGATGGGCTGGCGCGCGAGCTCGTCGCCGCCCACGTCCGCTCGCTGATGGCCGACCACCTGCTCGACGTCCCCTCGACCGACCAGCACACGGTCAAGCCCTGGTTCGCCGGCCGGCTCGACTTCTCCCCCGACGTCCGCGACCTCTCCACCAGCGGCTTCCCGCTAGCCGGCGGCCGCCTCGACTACCTCGCCGGACGACCCGTCGCCGCGCTGGTCTACCACCACGGCAAACACGTGATCAACTGCTTCACCTGGCCCGCCAACAACACGCCCGATTCCCCGCCCACGATCACCACCGCCCAATCCTACTCCATCGTCCACTTCACCCACGCCGGCCTGACGACCTACGCCATCTCCGACGCTTCCCCCTCAACCCTCCTCGACTTCGCCTCGCTCCTCAGGAGGCCATGATATCTTTACGTTTTTCGTCCTCCCGTTTTTCGTTTTCTTCCCCGCACCCGCACGCCGCCTCCACCCCCGGCGTGACCCCCATCGCCTCCAGGTCGCAAGCGAACATCTCGTATGCCAGCTTCTCGGGCATGCGGTGCGGCACGTCGTGGTAGTGCAGCGTGACGTTCAGGCACGCCACCCGGTCCGAAATGCTCGAAACGGCACGCAAGTCGTGGCTGCAGAAGACCAGCGTCAGCCCCAGTTCTTCCTTTAGCTTCATCACCTGCTCGATGAACCGCTGCTGTCCGCTGCGGTCGATCCCGGTGGTCGGCTCATCGAGCAGCAGGATCCGAGGCCGCGCCGCCAGCGCCCGCGCGATGACCGCCCGCTGCGCCTGCCCGCCCGAGAGCCGTCCCACCGGCTGCTCCGCCAGTCCGGCGAGCCCGATCTTTTCGATCAAGCCTTCGACAAACTCCAGATCGTGCTTCGCATACCCCCGGAGCATCCCGGCCTTGCCCACCAGCCCCAGCCGCACGGCCTGGCACACCGACATCGGAAAATTAGGCGGAAAGTGCGCCTTCTGCGGCAGATAGCCGATTACGTCCCCCCGCGCCACCGCCTGCCGCGGACTCATCCCCGCAACCGTCACGGTGCCCTGCGTCGGCCGATACCGCCCGAGCATCAACTGCATCAGCGTGGTCTTCCCCCCGCCATTGGGCCCGATCAACCCCAGCGTGCTGCCCGCCTCTACCTGCAAATGGATGTGCTTGAGCACGGGTTGCTGCCCGTACGAAAAATCCACGTGCGAGATGTCGATGATGGCGGACATGTCTCGCCCAATCGTAGCACGGGCGATCGCCGCATTCGACCTGCCTCGCGGGCCTCAGGCCGGAGGCCTCCCGGTTTTGCCTTGCGACCCCCTCTGCCCGGTCATAAGCTCAACCCGCGCCAACGTCTGGACCGACGGACGGACGGGCGGACGGACAGACCCACGCGGGAGGCGACCATGTTTGGCATCCGCTATCTCAAGGCCGGCCCCACCACCTACGTCATCCAGTACAAGCGCGGCCAACCCGCCCGGGAGGGCGCTGGGCTCTCATTCTACTACTTCGCGCCGCGCTCGGTCATCGTCCAGGTGCCGCTCTCCAGCGTGGACGTGCCCTTCGTCTTCAACGAGGTCACCGCCGACTTCCAGGACGTCACCATCCAGGGCCAGCTCACCTACCGCGTCGTCGATCCTCGGCGCCTGTCGCAGTTGATGGACTTCTCGGTACAGCCCAGCGGCCGCTACGTCTCCGACGACCCCAAGAAGCTCGACGAGCGCCTGGTCAACGTCGCCCAGGTGCTCGCCAGCGCCGTCGCCCACCGCCTGCGCCTGCGCGAGCTGCTGGTCGCCCATGAGCAGGCCGTCACCGAGGTGCTGGCCGGCCTCAAGGCCTCGCCTTCGGTCGCGATGCTGGGCGTCGAGCTGCTCGCGCTGTCGATCCTCTCGATCAAGCCGACGCCCGAGACCGGCAAGGCGCTGGAAGCTGAGGCCCGCGAGGCGCTGCTCCGCCAGTCCGACGAGGCCGTCTACGCCCGCCGAAACGCCGCCGTCGCCCAGGAACGCCTGATCAAGGAGAGCGAGCTCAACACCGAGATCGCCGTCGAGGAGAAGAAACGCCAGATCAACCAAGCCAAGATGGCCGCCAGCATTGCGCTGGAGCAGCAGCGCGCCGAACTGGTCGAACAGCGCTCCGGGAACGACCGCAAGGACGCCGATGCCAAGGCGTACGGCCTCAACGCCATGCTCGAACCCCTCAAGGGCGTCGATTGGCGCACGCTGATGGCACTCTCCGCCGGCAAGGCCGATCCCAAGCTCTCGATCGCCATGGCCTTCCGCGACCTGGCCGATCACGCGGAGAAAGTCGGCCAGCTCAATATCACCCCCGACCTGCTCACCGCACTGGTCAAGTAGGTTTGGCTCCATGTGGCACGGGCGGCTCGCCCGTGTCTGTGACGCGCAAGCGTCTGACGCACATTCTGCTGCCTCTCGTCCGCGCACGACCACCATGGGCCTTCGCATCGACCAGAAGATCGTCCTCGTCACCCGGCCGACGCAGCTCGAGTCGCTCAAGCGCAAGTTCAGCACGCGCGGACAGGTCCGCTTCCAGGTCGTCAGCGCCACCAAGCGCGAATTGGCGTCGCGCCACCGTGCCGTCGGCGGCGCCGAGCTGGAAAAGCTGGCCGACCAGGCGTTCGAGGAAATCGAACTTGCCGGCCAGACCTACGACGACGCCGTCGAACAGCTCCGCCGCGATTTCGACTTTTCCGATTTCGACCTCCCGGTCCAGACGGTGGACCGCGACTTCCTCCCCAACTTCGTCTTCGGTCCGCACGATGTCGTCGTGACCGTCGGACAGGACGGGCTGGTCGCCAACACCGCCAAGTACGCCGCCGGACTGCCCATCGTCGCGGTCAATCCCGACCCCGCGCGGATCGACGGCGTGCTCCTGCCTTTCCGCGCGGACCAGGCCCGCGCCGCCGTCCGCGCCGTGCTCCAGGGCCGCGCACGCGTCCGGCAGGTCACCCTCGCACAGGCCACCCTGGCAGATGGACAGCGGCTGCTCGCCTTCAACGAACTGTTCATCGGCAACCGCACCCACGTCTCGGCCCGCTACCGCCTGAGCGTCGCCGGACGCACCGAGCCCCAAAGCTCCAGCGGCGTGCTGGTCTCCACCGGCGCGGGATCGACCGGCTGGCTGTCCAGCGTCTTCAACATGGCCGCGGGACTCGCCCGCGCCGTTCTGCCCAATCGTGGTGCAGGCGTCCCGCCTGCATCGAAGACCCGCTCCACCTCGCCCGGCGTTACCGCAGGCACACCTCCGCTCCGCCTCGACTGGGAGGACCCGCGCCTCGTCTACGTCGTCCGCGAGCCCTTCGCCAGCAAGACCTCCCGCGCCGATCTGGTCGCCGGCCTCCTCGACCCCGATCACGAGATCACCATCGAGTCCGACATGGCCGCCAACGGCGTGATCTTCAGCGACGGCGTCGAGTCCGACTACCTGGAGTTCAACACCGGCGCCACCGCCCGCATCCGCACCGCCGACGCCAAGGCCAAACTTGTCATCCCCTGACCCGGCGAGGCCGGCGAGGCCGCTTCAGCGGCCGGTCTTCGACGTTCACCCATGCGCATGCTCGTCGATCGCGTCGTCGGCATCGACCCGCTGCCCCGCCGCCTCCCGCCCCTCCTCAAACGCCCGCAGCGCCTTCCGCATCGTCGGGAAGAACATCACCGCGTCGTGGGCCTCGTGCATCCCGATCCCCCGCAGCCAGTCCGAGTACTCGGTCTTTCGCCCCGCCACCACCAGGGTCACCCCGCGCGCCCTCAGCGTCCGCCGCAGATCCCCGATGACGTACAGCCCCGTCACGTCAACGTACGTGATCGGGATCGCGTCGAGGATCACCCACCGCAACCCAGGACCGGCCGCGTCGGCGCACGCCAACACCCGCTGCTTGAAATAGGCCGAGTTGAAGAACGTGACGGGACCGCCGAACCGGTACATCACCAGGCCCGGGAACGTTTGCGCCTCGGGATGACGCTCGATCGAGTGAAGTCCCGGCAGGCCGTCCACCTTGCCCAGGACCTCGTCCTTGGGCCGCGCCGCCAGCCGGATGAATCGCGCCAGCGCCAGCGCGACCGCCACCAGGATGGCGTCGATCGCCCCCACCGCGATCACGCCCAGCGTCGTCGCGACCGACAACGCCAACTCCCGCCGATCGATCCGCCAGATCTCGCGCAGCGTCCGGACGTCGAACAGCGAAAAGGCTGCGAACACCAGCACCGCGCCCAGTGCCGGGATCGGCACGTACGTGAGCGGCGACGTGAAGAACAGCAGGACCAGCGCAATGGTCGCGGCGGCGATCAGCCCGGTCACCTGCGTGCGCCCCCCGCTCGCGTCCGCCATCGCCGTGCGCGAATCCGCCCCCGTCACCGCGAAGCCCTGGGACAACGCCGACGCGATGTTGGATGCCCCCAGCGCGGCCAGTTCCTGGTCCACGTCGATCTCGTAGCGGTTCTTCGACGCGAAGCTCCGCGCCGTCAGCGTGCCGCTGGAGAACAGCACCAGCGCCAAGCCCGCCGCGCTCGCCGTCAACGCTGGAAGATCCTTCGCCGCAAAGGCCGGCCACTTCAGCGCCGGAAGCCCGGCCCGGACCGGCCCGACGATCGCCACGCCATGACCGTCGAGCTTGAAGAGCACCGCGACCGCGCCGGCCACGACCATCACGATCAGCGGCGCGGGCGCGCGCGGCACCAGGCGCCGCGACAGCAACAGCAGCGCGAACGACCCCAACCCCACCGCCAGCGTCAACCAGTGGGTCTGCGGCATCTTTGCGACCACTTCCACCAGCCGCCGCACGATCCCGCCCGATTCGACCGTAAATCCGCAAATCTTTCCCACCTGCCCGAGGAAAATGCTGATCGCCACGCCGTTGAGATATCCGACCAGGATCGGCCTGGAGAGGAAATCCGCCAGCGCGCCCAGGCGAAAAAGGCTCGCGACGATGCAGAACACCCCGGCCACAAACGCCAGCGTGACCGAAAGCGAGGCGTAGGCCGCCGGGTCGCCCCCCGCCAGGGGTGCGACCGAGGCGGCGATCATTGCGCAGGCCGCGGCGTCCGGGTTGACCATGAGCTGGCGGGACGTGCCGAAGATCGCGTACGCCACCAGCGGCAGGATGCTCGAATACAGGCCCACCGCAGGGCTGAACCCGGCCAGCTCTGCATAAGCGATGGCCACGGGCAACGCCACCGCGGCGACGCAGACTCCGGCCACGGCATCGTGCCGGAAATCGTCGGCGAAACGATAGGCCAGCAGCGGTCGCAAGCCCGGCGCGATTCGGTACAGCCACCCGGGTCGTGCGGACGGTTCGCCGTGGGGAATGGCTGGCATCGAGGTTCGTCAATTCTCCCCCTGCGCCCGGCGCCATGCCTATTGGACTTTGGTCCAATCATCACCCTTTTCCGACGCTGCGACGCCCCCGGTCGGGCGCGGTACTACCCCTGACATGACGATCCTCCGCGTCCTCACGCTCCTGATGCTGTCCTTGTCTCCCATCACCAGCGCCGCCGACGACGTGGTCACCGTGATCCCTCGCGAGGACGAAGCCGCCATCCTCCACAACCCCGACATGGGCTGGGTCCTCTATGAGAATTATCCCCTCGACGCCAACAAGAATGGCAGCTCCACCCTCCTCACGCTTCCCGACGAAACCTTCGCCGCCGTGGACACCGTCGCGATCATGTTCTCCTGGCAGGACATCGAGAAACGCCCGGACGAATATGACTTCAAGCGTGCCGACTACGCCTACGACTACTGGCGAAAGCGCAACAAGCAGATCCAGCTCCGCCTGAGCACCGAAAGCCTCCTCTGGTGGACCCGCCAGGCCCCGCCTGCCGGCAAAGGCATCCCTGATTACGTCCTGGCCAACATCCCGCCCGACAAAAGACAGATCCGCACTTGCGACAACATCCCCTATACCGTCGTGGACGCGCGCGACCCGTACTACCTCGATCGCCTCGACAAATTCCTTGCCGCCGTCGCCGCCCACTTCTCCCAAGCCAACCACCGCCCCGTCACCCTGGTTGACCTTCGCGGCTTTGGCCTCTGGGGCGAATGGCACTCCGGCTACCAATACGCCACGCTCGACGACCGCCGCGCCGCGCTCATCGGCGTCATCGACCGTTACGCCGCCGCCTTCAAGGACAACTACCTCGCCCTCAGCTACTCCTACGATCCGGACGGCCCCAGGGACCTCTACCCCGGCCCCACGAATCGATTCGACGAGGCGTTCACGAAGACTTACGACGATTTCCTCCGCTTTTCCGCCTTCGACCACGCGCTGACGCTCCCCAACGTCACCTTCCGCCGCGACGGCGCCGGCGGCGCGGTCCATTCCAACGAGCGAAAACTCGACGAACAAGCCTTTCGCACGCTCGCCAAGGGCCCGATGTTCTGCGAATTCGTGGACGGCTACGCCGCCTCAAAGAAGGGCAAGAAGGGCTGGGTCGAGTGGAAGATCGACGATGCGCTCTCCCTTCACCCCAACTACGTCAACCTGCTGGGCTGGCAGGGCGCCGATGCGCGCGACTTCATGAAGGAGCGCCCGGACCTGATCGACCGCGGCCTGCGCACGATGGGCTACCGCCTGGTCCCCACGAAGATACAGTACCCCGCCCGGATCCGCGCAAACGTCCCGTTCACCTTCAAGTCCGAGTGGACCAACCGCGCCGTCGGCCGCGCCGTTCGCAACTATACCCTCCGCCTCATGCTGACCACCCCCGACGGCAAACCAATCGCCACCGCCGACGCCGGCCCCACCGGTTGCGACAAGTGGATCAAGAGACAGAGCTACCCCCTATCCCATTCTGTCACCTTCCGCGACGTCCCGCCCGGCGCGTACGACCTTTGCCTCAGCCTTATCGATCCCAGGACCAACCAGCCGATCGCCCTCCCCCTCGCCGGTGCCGTCGCAAGCAGCACCTACAAACTCGGCGCGATCGCGGTGGCCCCGTAGCTCCGGGCCTATTCGATCGCCTTCCTCACCTGCTCGAGGTTGTACTTCATCACCTTCTGCCACGTGTTGCGCCCGTCGGCCGCGCTGCTGCCCATGGCGTCCAGCGTCATCGTGGCAAGGCCGGTCTTCTCCTCGATCCGTTGCCGCACGCCGGCCGTCGTGGTCAGGTCGACGACCACCCACTTGCACCCCGCCTCCTTGCCCGCCCGCGCCAGCTCCTTCAGGTCGTCGGATGACAGTTTCTCTTCCACCGCGCCGACCGGGGCCACCTGTCGCAGCCCGTAGCGGGCGCACAATGCCCCCCAAACCGGCCGGACAACCAGGAGTTTGCGCCCCCGCTGCCCGGCCAATGCCACCCGCCACGCCTCGTCCACTGCATCCACCTCGCCGGTATATGCCTTGGCCGCGCTCCGGTAGTCCGCGTCGTGCGCGGGGTCGATCACCGTCAGGCGAACGCGCAACGTCTCGACCATCTCCCGCATCACCGCGGGGTCCAGCCACAGGTAGGAACTCCGATCCGCCCCGCGCGCCATGCCCATGTGGTCCGGCTCGATCACTCGCGTTGATCGGGCTTCGGGGCTCAGTTCCGCAACGGCCCAGGTGTCCCACGGCCCGCTGGTAATCACCAGCGCGGCCTTGTTGGCCCGCTGGCGGAGGTCGGGGGTCGTTTCGAGCTCTTCGGGGCGTTGGCCGGACTCGATCACCCACTCTGCCGCCACCCACTGGCCGCCCACGCGTTCTGCCAGGTCGGCCAGGGGCTGAACGGTCGCCAGGACGGCGACGGACTGGCCGGAGGGCTTCGGAGGGACACTGGAGGAGGAAGAGGACGATCCCGAGTCACACCCTGCCATCACCCCCAAGGCAAGAATTGGAAAAATACCGGCCGAAAAACCTCTCATCCCGCCCACCATACCCCACCCGAGCCCTCGCAAGCACGCGCCATGCCGGTTTAATTTTTCCGCTTTACCCCATAGCAAGACCGATGCTATA
>DATBFY010000301.1:0-7597 GCA_036558265.1 Tepidisphaeraceae bacterium
GTGAGCGAGGTGACGATGATCACGAAGCGCTCGAACCACATGCCCGCATTTGCGAACAGGGCACAGATGAAGACGATGACCATGTTGGTCCGGGCCCGCTTGAACCACAGGATTTGCGGGTTGACCACGTTGCAGAAGAACATGGCCCAGAACGTCCAGGCGTAGGGCCCGAACGCGCGGTTGAGGAAGGTGAACCGCTCGTAGATCTGCCCGCTGTACCACGCGGTGAAGAACTCCATGCTGTAGGAGTAGCCGACGATGCAGCCGGTGGCGAGCATGATCTTGGCGCAGTTCTCGATGTGTCGGACGGTGATGATGTCCTTGAGGCCGAACCACTGCCGGGCCGGGATGGCCAGGTTGAGCACCATGGCGAACCCGCCGTAGATCGCGCCGGCGACGAAGTACGGGGGGAAGATCGTGGTGTGCCAGCCGGGGAGCTGGCTGGTGGCGAAGTCGAATGACACGACCGAGTGGACGGAGAGGACCAGGGGCGTGCAGAGCCCCGCGAGGATCAGGTAGGCCTTCTCGAAGCGGTGCCAGTGGCGGCAGGAGCCGGTCCAGCCGAGGGAGAAGATGCCGTAGACGATCTGGCGGACGCGGGAGGTGGCGCGGTCGCGGAGGGTCGCCAGGTCCGGGATGAGGCCGACGTACCAGAACAGGAGCGAGACGCTGGCGTAGGTGCTGACCGCGAAGACGTCCCAGAGGAGGGGGCTGCGGAACTGCGGCCACATCTGCATCTGGTTGGGCAGCGGGAAGAGCCAGTACGCCAGCCAGGGACGCCCGACGTGGATCCCGGGGAACATCCCCGCGCAGATGACGGCGAAGATGGTCATCGCCTCGGCGAAGCGGTTGATGCCGGTGCGCCAGTTCTGCCGGAAGAGGAAGAGGATGGCGCTGATCAGGGTGCCGGCGTGACCGATGCCGACCCAGAAGACGAAGTTCACGATCGGGAAGCCCCAGGAGACGGGCTGGTTATTGCCCCAGATGCCCGGGCCGGTCGTGAACAGGTAACCCAGGCAACCGCCCAGGATGCCCAGCCACAGGAGGGCGAAGGCGAAGCCGATCTTCCAGCCCAGGGTCGTCGGGCGCTCGGCGACGTTGGCGACCAGGCGGGTGACGGCGGGGAAGTCGCGTCGGCCGACGACCAGGGGCTGGCGCTCGCGGGGGTCGTCGGACGTGTTGTCGATCTCGACGTCGCTGGGGTTGATGGCGATCTGACTCATGTCTTTAGGCTATCCCAGTGTTGGCGATTGCGAAGGCGACGGCGACGACGACGACGGGCCCTGCGCGTGATGTTCGGCCGCGGCTTGACCGGACGGCGCGGACTGGGCCTCGTCGCGGTTGCGCAGCTTTGCCAGGTGGCGAGTACGCGGGCGGGTGTTGAGCTCGCCCAGCACGTCGTAGGACCTGGGGTTGTTCTGGAGGGCGACGACGCGCGAGGACCTGTCGCGCAGGTCCCCGAAGACGATCGCCTGGGTCGGGCAGGCCTGCTGGCAGGCGGTGATGATGTCGCCGTCGCGCACGTCCTCGCCGGCGTTCCGCCTGGCGATCTTGGTGCGCTGGATGCGCTGGGTGCAGTAGGTGCACTTCTCCATGACTCCGCGCATGCGGACCGTCACCTCGGGGTTGAACTGCATGCGGCGGATGGGGTCGATCGACTTGGGGTCCAACTGCTGGGAGTCCGGCATCCCGGGCCATAGCACGCCGGTCGACTTGCGCGGGGGCTTGGCGTGCCAGTCGAAGTAGTTGAAGCGGCGGACCTTGTAGGGGCAGTTGTTCGAGCAGTACCGCGTGCCGATGCAGCGGTTGTAGACCATGACGTTGAGCCCCTCGGTGTCGTGCATGGTCGCCGCGACGGGGCAGACCTGCTCGCACGGGGCGTTCTCGCAGTGGACGCAGAGCATCGGCTGGTGGATCACGTCGATCTGCGGGTCGTCCGACGCGCCCTTGAAGTATCGGTCGATGCGGATCCAGTGCATCTCGCGATGGTTGAACGCCTGGTCCTTGCCCACCACGGGGATGTTGTTCTCGGCCTGGCAGGCGACGACGCAGGCGTTGCAGCCGATGCAGGTGTTCAGGTCCACGGCCATGCCCCAGGCGTGCGGGCCGTTGTAGCGCAGCGGGTCGAAGAGTTGCAGGCTGGAGCGCCCTTGGGTCTTCTCGTGCGGCGCCGACGGATCCTTCTTGAATTCCGACAGGGAAGCCTCGCGGACGATCACGCCCGTCTGGTTCTTGCCACCGACCCGCTGCTCGCGGCCGTTCATCCCGATGCGGTCGATCAGGTGGTGCAGGCTGGCCGTGACCAGCCGGTAGTCCTGGCCGGTCTTGCTCACCTTCACCCCGCCGACGATCCAGGGACGGTCGCTGGTGCGCATCGTGTAGCCGTTGAAACCCAGCTTGTCACCGACCGGACCCGCGGCGGTGCGCCCGTAGCCGAGCGAGAGGCCGATCACGCCGACGGGCTGACCCGGCAGCACGTACGCCGCCGCCTCGATCCACCGGTTGTTGCCCTCGAGCTTGATGACGTCACCGGTCTCGATGCCCAGCGTGTTCGCGTCCTTGACGGACATGACGGCGGCGTTGTCCCATACCAGCTTGCTCAGCGGCTCGTGGGTTTCCTGCAGCCAGCCGTTATTGGCGAAGCGGCCGTCATATACGTGCGCGTCGGGCTCGAACTTCAGGAAGAACGTTCCCGCCGGCGCGGCGGCTTCGGCGGGCGGCAGGTTGGCGACCTTCGGCTGCGCCTGAACCGGCTTGGATTGGCTCCCCTCCAGGAAGCCGACTTCCAGCACTTTGCGGTACTGCCGCTCGAAATTGCCGCCGCCCTTGATGAACTGCTCGCGCCAGGTGCGGCGGACGATCTGGTCGCCCGCGGTGACCTTGTCGGCGCTGAGCATCGCCAGCACCTCGATCGCGGACTTGCCGCCGAACAGCGGCTCGATCAGCGGCTGGACGACCCCGGCCGTGCCGTCCCACGACCGGCCGTCGCCCCAGGCTTCGAGGTAATGGGCCCGGGGCAGGTGCCACTTGCACAGCCGCGACGTCTCGTCGTCGTAGGTCGCCAGGTGGATGCTGACTGCCACCTTGCCCAGCGCGTTGGCGAAGTCCGCGTCCAGCGGCGCGTCGTAAGCAGGGTTGCCGCCCAGGATCAGCAGGGTGTTGATTTTCCCCCCTGCCATGTCCTTGGCGAGTCCCGTAATCGCCGCGACGTGCGTCGGCCGATCGCCCGCGGGGTCGTCGATCAGCGTCACCGTCTTGCCGACCGCGCCGATCTGCTGGTTGATCGCGAACGCCAGCACGTGGGCGGCCACGGGCGCCGCGTGCCCCACGGCCACCACGCCACTCCCACCCGAGGCGTTGAGTTCCCCAGCCGCCGCCTCGATGAACTTCTGCTCACCCGCGCTGAGATTTTCCTGACCGGACACGCCCGCGACACCCAGTTTCGACGCCAGCGCCCGCGCCAGCATGTCGATGCGCGCCGGGTCCACCGCCAGGCGGACGTCGGCGACGGTGCCGGTGATGCTGAAGCAGGTTTCGGCGCAGTAGACGCGGTTCATCTCGCCGCGATCACCGCTGCGGCGCCCCTCCGACCAGTCGGCGGCGTAGCGCACGTGGTTCGGGTGCGTGCCGAGCAGGTCGGCGTCGAGCGAGACGATCACCTTCGCCTTGTCCAGCCCATAAACCGGTCGCAGCGCCTTGCCGAACGCCTGCCGGCTGGCTTCGAGCTCCGCATCCCGCGTCAGCGGCTCGTACTCGTACCACTTGGCCTGCGGGAAGACGGCCAGGAGCCGCTTGCGCATGTCCAGCACGCTCGGGCTCGACGTGGCCTCCGACAGGATCGCGAATCCACCCCCCTGCCCTTTCATGCGGCCGAAGTGCACCGTGGCGAACTCGTCAAACTTCTCCCAGTCCGAGTTCTTGCCGCGCTTGTCGGCGGCCGTGCGCTCGATGACCAGGCGGCTGCGCTCGGGGTCGTACATCTCCAGGATGCTCGCCTGCGCGAACGCGTCGGCCGAGCCCTGCTTGCCCTTGATCGTCCACGACGACGGGTGTGACGGGTTGCCCTCGATCTTGATCGGCCGGCCGTCATAACTGGTGACCAGCAGCCCGTGGGCCACGCCCCCCAGCTCCCAGGCGGTCGCGTACTGCTCGGGGAAGCCCGGCACGTGCCCGCTCGGATTGGCCGAATAGGGCGCCAGGTGCTCCTGCGGCCAGCGCCGGCAACCCGTCAGCGTCAGGCCGGCCAGCGCCATCGACGCCCCCATGATCTTGAGAAACTGCCGCCGCCCCGGGTCCGCGACCACCGACGTCGGGTCGTAACCCGGGAACTCCTGCGCCAGCAGCTCTCGAACCTGGGGCGTGTCCGACAACTGCTCGAGACCGCGCCAGTAACTGATTCCGCTTTGGTGGTGGTCTACCTGTGACACGTGAAGCAACTCGTCATGTAAGCCTGGTCCCGGATCCCGTACTGCTTCTTAAGCTCGTTGCCGACCAGTTCCTGCGCCTTGGCAACGTCGGTGATGTTCCGTTCCTTGGCCAGCGGGTGGTCGGTCGGCCGCCAGGCCAGGTTCGTCACCTGGTCCTTGGGACGCAGGTTGTTCTCGGGCGCCCGGTGGCAGTCCAGGCACCAGCCCATCGACAGTGGCGCGACCTGCTCGACAACGTCCATGTGATCGATCCGCCCGTGGCACGATGCGCAACCCACGCCGTGGTTCACGTGAGCGCTATGGTTGAAGTAAACGTAGTCCGGCAGGTCGTGAACCTTCACCCATTCCATGGGCTTGCCGGTCGCCCAGCTCTGGCGGATCGGCTCGAGCCTGGGGCTGGTGTTGTGGATCGCCGTGTGGCAGTTCATGCAGATCTGCGTCGGCGGCAGCGCGGCGAAGGGCGCCTTCTCCACGGTCGTGTGGCAGTAACGGCAGTCGATCCCCAGCTTGCCCGCGTGCAGCGCGTGGCTGTAGGGCACCGGCTGCTGCGGTGCATATCCGACGGCCAGCGCCTTGGGACTGAACCCCAATCCGATCGCCACCGGCACGTACACCAGGCCGCCCAGCACCCCCACCGCGATCGCCGGCAACGCGTAGTTCGCCCACCGCGGAAAAATGAATCGCTTGGCCGATGCCGTCGGCGGCGTCGATGCCGCTGCTGCTGCGTCTGCTGATTCGGACATATCGCACTTGCTCGCGCGTGAGAAGGGGCCGTTCGTCTCCTCGCCTCGTCTTGTCGTCGTCGTCGTCGCGCGACCGCGTTTTGAAGACCCGCCAGGTCCCCAATCCGCCGCGCCGCGCGCTCTTCACGGCTATGGCTGCGAAAACCTACGGATACCGCCGCGCGCCGTCAATGAACGAAGTGTGTGGCATTTCGTCGCAGGCGTTCAACGCCGGAAGGTTGATCATTCGAATCGTGCGAAACACCAGACGTGATGGCGCGCCTTCCCGCGCGCGGATGTGAACACGCGAGAGCGCGCGCACCGCGCCGATCGCCCGCGCGCCGATCGCCTCGCTTACTCCAACGGCGGAAGCTTACTCAGTTTTCGCTGCAGTGACCGCCTGTGAATTCCCAATTTTCTCGCCGCCAGTGAAATGTTTCCGTCGCAGTCGGTCAGGATCCGCTGGATGTGCTCCCACTCGACCCGCGCCAGGGACGGGGTCGCTTCGACCGCGTCGGTGTTGTTCGCGTGCCCCTCGCCGTCGGTTTCGAACGCCGCCAGGATCTGGTCGGCGTCCAGCGGTTTGCTCAGGTAGTTGATCGCACCCGCGCGGACGGCCTCGACGGCGGTGGCGATACTGCCGTAACCCGTCAGCACCACGATCTGCACCCCCGGGTGGCGTTTGACCAGCTCCGGGACCAGGTCCAGACCCGACTTGCCCCCCGGCATCCGCAGGTCCACCACCGCGGCGTCCGGCTTGACCTCCCGCGCCACGTCCACCGCCTCGTCCACCGTGGCGGCTCCGTGCGCCTGATATCCGCGCGACGCCAGCGCCTTGACCAGGCGCGTGCGGAACGACGCGTCGTCATCCACCACCAGAAATCGGGATAGCGCTCTCATGCCTTCCCCGGCGAGGTCGCTTCGGCGGCGACCCGATGCACCGGCACCCCATTCTTTCCCCCCTCCCCCGGAAGTTCAAGCACGCACCGCGTCCCCTCACCCAGCTTCGAGTGAATCGAGAACTCCGCCCCGCACCGCTCGGCCACCAGCCGCACCAGGAACAGCCCCAGCCCCATCCCCTGTCCGGGTTCCTTGGTCGTGTAGAACGGCTCGCCCGCGTGCCGCAGCAGTTCATCCGACATCCCCGTGCCGCGGTCCGCCACCTCGATCCGCACGCGTCCCTCGCGCCGCTGGATTGAAAGGGTGACCGTCGCGTCGCGCGGCGAGGCGTCGAACGCGTTCCGCAATAGCACCAGAAGCGCCTGTTCCAGCGCCCGCGCCGGCGCCGGCAACGTCTCCACGTCCGACCCGATCAGCACGCGCAATCGCGCCGATTCCTCGGGCCGTAAGTCCGACCTTACCAGTCGCACCATCGCCGTCGCCGCCATCGGCTTGCGCTGCGAGTAGTCCTCCCCGATGTCCAGCCGCAGGCGGTTGATGATCTCGCGGCAGCGGTCCACCTCGCGGCGGATGAGCTGCGCGTCCTCGCGGATCGACGCCGCATCCACGGCCGACGAGGCGCCCCCGACCTCCAGCTCTTTGGCCACCAGCGCGATCGTCCCCAGCGGGGTATTGAGCTCGTGGGCCGCGCCGGCGGCGAGCGTCGTCAGCGCGGCCAGTTGCTCGTTGCGCGTCGCGCGCTCCTGCACGTCCGCCAGCTCGTGCTCGCGCTCGCGCACCGACTGCTCCACGCGCCCGATGAAGAACGCGATCAGCACCGCCACCAGCACCAGCGAAAGCCACCGCCCGATCACCAACAACTGCGGCGCCACGTCGTGCGCGCCCACGAGCGGCACGTACCATTTGAACAGCATCCCGTAGCACGCCGCCGACAGCGCCACCACCACCCACGTCCACGCCGCCCCCAGCACCATCACCGCCATCGCCACGTGAACCAGGTAGAGCACCGCAAAGGGGTTCGACGCCCCGCCGGTCAGGAACAGCAGCACGGTCAGTGAGCCGACGTCCAGGAGCAGCAGGAACTGCACCAGCCAGCGCGGCGGCGCGTGCTTGAGGCGCATCTCCAGCGCGACCAGCGTGTTGGTCCCCGCCGTCACCGCCACGACCACCGCGATCGGGAAGATCGGGATCCGCACCCCCAGGAACGTGATCGCCACCACCGTCGCCGCGACCTGCCCGAACACCGCCAGCCAGCGCAACCGCACCAGCGCCGCCAGCGCGATCTGCGGCTTCTGCTCGCGCACGAGCAGCCGCGACCAACGAATGGGAGACAAGCGTGAAGGAACCAGCACGAAGCAGCCGACCGATCGGATAAATGCGACCCGTTGCCCCGCGCGCGCGGGACGCCACATCGCATTCTATCGGGGCTCTTCGTACTTTTCAGGATCGTCCGACACCCCCCGATCCAGGCAGACCATCGCCCGCCCGCTCGGCCACATCGCCACGAACATCATGAACGCCACCAGCGACGGCAGGATACACGGCGCC
>DATBFY010000302.1:0-6889 GCA_036558265.1 Tepidisphaeraceae bacterium
CCTTCGGCACCCGACACACCGTCTGGGAAGCGTCCGCCCGCCGTCCCACCTTCGGCGGCAATCTCAAAGGTCAATGGCTCTGGGCCCGCCGCCCTTCCGACCAGCTCACCACCCCCGCCTCGCAAAGCGCCAGCCTCCTCAATTTCCATTGGACCCACCACACTCGCCCCAGCGGCACACCCCTGGGTAACCAATCCGAAACGTCACTGACCCTCCCCCATTGGTTCGCCGCCGCGCTCTTGTTCCTCCCCACCTTCGCGCGCCTCGCCGGTCTCTGGCGCGACCGCCGCCGCTACGCCCCCGGCCACTGCCGCCAATGCGGCTACGACCTGCGCGCCAGCCCCGACCGCTGCCCCGAATGCGGCTGGCAAGCCCCGAAGGTGATCACCAAACCCCGATGGCGAGGACTGCCCCGCCTCAGACGCTGACACCGCCCGATTAACACAGCAGGTGACAGGTCACACGTTGAGGCAGGCGTCCGCACGCACAACCCTGCGACTCGACTGCCCCAACCTCTAACCTGTCACCTGCGCGTCCATCGGTCAACTGATTCACCCCTTCGTCATGCAACTCACTCGCCCGAAATATGGGCGCTCAGTTCGCTCAGATACTCGTACAGCGCCGTCGCCGTGTTCTCGTCGGCGTTCTCGCCCTGGTGCAGCAGGGTGAAGTTCTCGCTCAACCCGGCCTTGGCGAGCTGCCACAGCGCCTTGCGGTAGCCGCCCTTGTTCAGGTATTCGTGATAGCGCCCGCGGAAGTACTCGTATCCGTCCGGGTGCTCATCGAACCAGTTCCACAAATCCACCGGCGGGCCCAGGTGCGGCAGCAGGTGATCGACCAAGCACCACTCCGTCAGGTCCTTGGTCAGCCCGATCGGCTCGACCCACATCCGTTCGCCGTCGTCTTCTTCGCGCCCGTCCATCAGGTGCTTGATCTTGATCATGGCTTCAGCTCCTCGCTCTCGCTCACGTCCAGGTAACTATAGGACGGCGATCGTCCGATTTCCGTTTCCACCGCTTCCTTAGCTACCACTAATTAGACGATAAAAACTTCGTGAAGTTTGACTACGAGCAAGATATCTGCGTTCCAATCCGTCGAGTTTCTTATAGGCCCTGAACAGGGCAGTCGGAGCGCGGGCGGGTCGGCGGCGCGCGACGCCCGCGCGGGCGTCAAATCCCTGCGGGACTTTCCCGCCGTTTTGCACTATCTATTACGGCCACGATGCCCCGCCCCGATGTGCCAACCTCCTGCCTGCGTTTCCTTGCCTCGGTAGGTTGGACCCTCGCGGCAACCGCCGCGGTCCTCGCCCAGGGCCCGCCGGCCAACCGCAAGCCCGCGACGACCGCCCCCGCCGCGGGGGTCGCCGCCCCCCTTCCCTCCCCCAAGGCCGTCGCCATCGCCTTCGCCGCGTCGCTGGACAAGGGGGATCTCGCCGTCGCCAGGGCCCTGATCCCCCAGGACTCGGCGCATGCCCAGTGGCTGGAGGCCGCGGTGGCGCTTTCGGCCGCGCTGCGCAACCTCGACGCCGCCGCCGTCGCACGTTTCGCCGAGGGGGGCAAGGCCGTCTCGCAGGGTCGTCTGCACATCGCCGAGGCGGCCAAGGCCCTGGAGGGCGCCCAGGAGAAGATCGAGGGGGATCTCGCGACCCTCGCCCTCCCCAACCACCCCGACCCCGTCAAACTGAAAAAGGTCGATGGCAAGTGGCAGTTACAGGTTGGCCCCGCCGACGCCGCCGAGGCGCAGCGGCAGGTCACCCTCTACCGCCGCCTGACCGATGCAGCCAATCGCACGGCAAAGGAGGTGGCCGCGGGTATGTACGCGGATGCCGACACGGCCGCCCACGTTTTCGCCGTGCGGGTGCTGGACGCGCGCCTGCTGGCGCATTGAGCCGCGTCGATCCGTGGTCCGCGTAAGTGGGGCAATTTGACCGCACACATTTGTCTCATTTTTCCCTTCCCTTCCCACTATGGCTGTGATAGGTTTTCCACTCAAGGTGGCGGGTCGTCGATCGGCCTCTAGGAATGCATCGCGTGTTTCGCTCCTTCCTTCGCTCGTGTCGCACCTCTCCCGCGTCGGTTGGTTCGTCAACCTCTTTCAATCCGGCCCCGAAAGAACCGTCTTACAGGCAGCGGGTCGGTGTCTACCCATTCATATAGGAGACTCAAGTAATGGGTAAGAAGCTTTACGTGGGGAATCTGAGCTACGGCGTGACCAGCTCGGACCTCGAACAGTTGTTCGGCCAGCACGGCCAGGTCACCAGCGCGCAAGTGATCAACGACCGCGACACCGGTCGCAGCAAGGGTTTCGGCTTCGTCGAGATGTCCAGTGACGACGAAGCCCAGGCGGCGATCACCGCCCTCAACGGCCAGCAGCACGACGGCCGCACCCTCACCGTCAACGAGGCCCGCCCCAAGGAAGACCGCGGTGGCGGTGGCGGCTACGGCGGGGGTGGCGGAGGTGGCCGAGGGGGCTACGGAGGTGGTGGAGGGGGTGGCCGAGGTGGTTACGGCGGCGGTGGCGGCGGTGGCCGCGGCGGCCGACGCGACAAGTATTGATTCGCCTGCACAACCTGAACGTTGCATCCTCAAGCCCCCGCCCGCCCGGCGGGGGCTGATCTTTTGGATTCACAGGGCGGCCGTCTACAGTATTTCACCTCAGGATTGAAACTGACGCCTGTCGCACGGGCGACACGCGGTACACTCTTCTCGCGTTTAATTAGTCCTGCGGCCCCGGCCCAAAAAAGAACTTGTGCTTCATTCCGCCCGACGAACTACATGATCCTCTATCGCCCCGTTGGTCTGAAGGAACTCGAGCTGATCGCCGCGTCCGGATGGCGCGAATTTCCGCCCCGCCTCGTCTGGCAGCCGATCTTCTATCCGGTTCTCAGCCACGACTACGCCCACCGCATTTGCGCGGATTGGAACGCGAAAGAGCCGGCGTCGGGCCGCGCGGGATTCGTGACCCGCTTCGAGGTCGATGACTCCTTCGTCTCGCGTTACCCGGTTCAGGAGGCGGGCGGTCGCGCGTGTCGGGAGTTGTGGGTGCCGGCGGACGAGCTTGCCGAGTTCAACCGGCATATCCGCGGTACCATCGAAGTCGTTGAGTCGATCTATGGCAACGGCTTTGACGGTAAAGTTGACCCGCTGACAAAATTGCCCGTGATCGTCGCGACCAGCAGGCGCGCCAAAGGATCACCCGCTGCAACGGACCGAGACTGCAGCTAGACTCCGGCCACCGCGCGCTCTTTGATCCCACACAGGTATCCGGCATTTGCATGGCGCTGCAACTGGTCGAACGTCTTCTCGATGATCCCGACCCGGCATTCGCGTGCTATGCGAATGCCGATCGCGAGAAAGAGGAACGCTATCTCGCACCACTGGCGCATCTCGCCAATCCGCCAGCGCCCGCATCGTTGGTCAAGAGAATCCCCTCAGTCCCGGGCGCACAGCAGTTGAGGGACGTTCTGGCACAGTACAACGGCTTGCTCCTTTACACGGATCGGGAAACTCAGTCCGAGGGCGTTGAAATCTTTCCACTCAACGAGTGGGAAGAACGGACCGCGCAAATGGTCGAGTCGTGGGCCGAAGAGCCTGAACACTATCCGGACGACGACATGCCGTACGGTCATGAGAATTTCATCGCCATCGCGCATTCCCGCGGTGCCAGCAGTTACATTCACTGGGTCACCCGCGGGCCGCGAGCAGGCTCGGTCTACTGGTGGCCCTGGACGATGCGGCCGGAAAAGGACACGCCCCCGATGGCGGTCAGTTTCACGGCCTTCATCGAGTTACTTTATCAGCGGCCAGCGCACTTCTTTAATGAGTTGCTATCGTGCTACACGCGTTTTTCCGACGGCAGGACGCCGACGGAATGGCTGCCGAGCCGCTATCTTCCTGATCTGCGGAATCCGACCGTCGGCCGGTGAACTGTGTTAGCTGATCCGGCATTTGGGCGAGGGAGAAGCGGTGTCCTCTGAGATACTTGCGGCGTTTCGGTTCTTCCACACCCGCACGATTTACGTGTCGTTGCCTTTGACCGCGCTTCTCGTGTTCGTAGCCCTCTTCGCGCTCGCCGGTGCGGCGTACGGCGCGGGGGTGATCCGCGGCGCGACCTATGCCGGCATCGTGATCGCCCTGGCCGTAATCTTCGTCCTCATCCTGCTCGGAACGGCGGGATCTTTTTTCTTCGTTCGCGCGTATCGGTAATCTGCTCGTTCTTCACGTGCCCGCCCGCTCACCGCCGCCCCCCCACGCGGCCGCGGCCGCGGCCACCGCCCTGCCAGTGCTCGACTCGATTCGTGTAGCGCTCGCGCGCGGCGGCGCGGTAGGCGCCGTTGACGTAATAGGCGTTGCCGCCCCAGCCCCACGTCCCGCCGTAGCCCCAGTCGGACGAGCCGTCGTCGTAGCCCCCGTCATTCCCCGACGACTGCGCAGTCATCGTGTAATCGAGGCCCTGGAGCGCCGCCGCCTGCTGCTCCGCCTGCGCCTGGCGCTCGGCCTCCACCCGGCGCTGCGCCTCGTTGAGCGCCTTGTCGCGCTTCTCCTGCATGGCCTGGGCGTAGGCGGCCTGCTTCGCCTTCTGCTGGGCCTGGTATTCCTGCTGGCGCCGGTTGGCCTCCTCGTCGGACCATTTCAGGTATTCCTCCCACTTGCCCTTGCGCTGGAGGAACTGGGCCATCGACTTGACGTACGCCCGGCTCTCGATCACCTCGTCCCACTTGCGCGTGCAGGTCTTGTTGTAGAGGCCCTGGTAGTTGAGCAGGAGTTGGTCCGAGCAGCCTTCGAGGTCATCGCCAAACCTGGCCTTGCCCCTGGGCGTCGCCATGAATGCCGCGGCGACCTTTTTCGCGTCCTCATACGTCAGAGGCACCTTGTCAGTGGGCGCCGCGGCGTCGGCGGCGTACTCCTCGCCCAGCTTGTTCTGCTCGAGGTAATCCGACAGCAGGTCCGCCCGCGCTTCGGCCTTTCCCGCGGTCATGTCCAGCAGCTTCCCCAGCGCCAGGAGCGCCTGGCAGCGAATCAGCGGCGGCTGGGCATTAAAGTCCACGTCTTTCCAGTTCAGTTTCTTCAGGGCCTGGATCTCCGGATCCTGGACGTTGAAGGGACTCTCGGTTTGAGGCGGATCGGCAATGGACGGGCGGGAAGCACAGAGCAACAGCACGAGCACGGCGGCGGCGGCGATCCATGTGGCTCGAAGCATATGACCTCCTGCGATTGGGCATAGGTATACGCTCAACCGCGTTAGCAAGGAAATGAAAACTGGCCGTGCGTTTGATAGCAGACACGCGTAACGCACGTGGGAGAGGGCGGGGGTGCTGGCAGCGTTCGACGTGGACTGGCGTCCGAACGTCCCCTCACCCCGACCCCCCTAACCCTCTCCCAGACGCGTTGAACCGTTCGGCAAATGATTACCCAAGGTCGTGTCCGGGAGAGGGGACCAGACCACGGCGCGCCGTGATCTGTTTCATCCTTCCCCCTTCATCCTTCGATTACGCCGCGTGCTTGGGCTGCAGCGCCTTGACGATCTGCACCGTCGCCTTCGAGCGGTTGAGGGTGTAGAAGTGGATCCCCTCGCAGCCGTTGGCTAAGAGGTCCTTGCACTGGGCGGTGGCGTAATCGACGCCGGCCGAGTGGACGGCCTCGGGGTCGCTCTCCAGGGCTTCGAGCCTGGTGAGCAGCGGGTGGGGGATCTTGCTGCCGCACATCGACACGAACCGCTTGATCTGCCCGACGTTGAGGATCGGCATGATGCCGGCGACGATCGGCACCTTGATCCCCATCGAGCGGGCGCGGTCGCGGAAGCGGTAGAAGTCGGCGTTGTCGAAAAAGAGCTGCGTGACGACGAAATCGGCCCCATTATCCGCCTTGCGCTGCAGGTGCTCCATGTCGCGCGTGAGGTTCAGGCACTGGGGGTGGCCTTCCGGATACCCGGCGACCCCGACGCATACCTCCTGGCCCCCCTGCCGGTTGCGGATGAAGTGGACAAGGGCGTCCGCGTTGGCAAAGCCCCCCTGGGTGGCGACGAACGTCGTCTGCCCCGCGGGCGGGTCGCCGCGCAGCGCGAGCACGTTGTGGATGCCGGCGGCCCAGAGGTCGTCGAGAATCCTGCCGATCTCGTCGGCGGTGTGGCCGACGCAGGTCAGGTGGGCCATGGAGCGGATTTTGAGCTCGTTCTGGATGCGGCTGGTCAGCTCGAGGGTCTTGGCGCGGGTGGAGCCGCCGGCGCCATAGGTCACGCTGACGTAGGAGGGCTTGAGGGCGTGCAGCTCGCCGATGGCCTGGTAAAGCTGGGCCCAACCGGCCTCGTTCTTCGGGGGGAAGAACTCGAAGGAGATTGTAGGGAGGCCGAGGTTAAAGAGGCGGTCGATGCGCATGTCCAGACGTCCTTGGGTTGGGAGCACTGAAGCAATTATCGGCCGGTTTTGCCAGGGAACAAGCATGAGGAAGGGAAAAGCGAGGGCGAAAGGATGGGGCATAGTCCGCCCCGACGGCAGGGTGACCTGAAAGGGCAAGTGGTGCACACCCCCGCGCGCGCTTGAAGGGCATGCCTCTGTCAAGGAGGCATGCCCTGGGTTGTGCGACGACAGGCTTGCCGGGAACGGGGCTTACAGGCCGATGAGGATGGCGATGATGCCGTTGGTCGCGCCCGGGTTGGTGGGGGTGCTGCTGGTCATTGAGGAGTACTTGTATTCGATCTTGGTGAAGTTGAGGCTCAGGGACTCGGTCGGGGCGGTCGGGGCTGGGGCGCTGTAGGCGGTGGCGCTCATCATGGCGCGGCCTTCGAGGGATTCGATCATGGAGGCGGACGGGTGGATGTTCTGGGTTCGACGCATGGGGGTTTCCTTTCGTTTGAGGGCGATTGTGTTGACGCCGATGGGACGGGAGGTGGG
>DATBFY010000303.1:0-2081 GCA_036558265.1 Tepidisphaeraceae bacterium
ACGCGTTTATCTACGTGCTGGAAGGCTCCATCGTGATGCAGGTGAGGGGCGGCAAGGAAGTGACGCTCAAGCCGGGCGACACGTTCTACGAGGGTCCCGACGATGTTCACACCGTCGGCCGAAATGCCAGCACGACCGAGCCGGCGAAGTTCGTGGTGTTCTTCGTCAAGGACAAGGGCGCGCCGGTGCTCGTGCCGGCGAAGTAGAGTCCAGCAACCCGTTCAAGGAGATTCCCCGCCCGCGCATCGCGGGCACAGATAGAAAGGTCGGTCATGAAAATCGTGGTCATTGGCGGCAGTGGACTTATCGGGTCGAAACTGTGCAAGCGGCTCGCCGATCGCGGCCAACAGGTGGTGGCGGCATCGCCCAAGTCGGGCGTCAATACCGTAACCGGTGAGGGACTGGCCCAAGCGCTGACCGGTGCTCAGGTCGTCGTGGACGTTTCAAACGCGCCATCCTGGGAAGACGCGGCCGTGATGAAGTTCTTCGACACCGCGACGCGCAACCTCCTGGCGGCTGAAGCCAAGGCCGGGGTGCGGCATCACGTCGCGCTCTCGGTGGTGGGGACCCAGCGCTTGCAGGAAAGCGGCTACTTCCGCGCCAAGCTGGTTCAGGAGAACCTGGTCGCCGCCTCGAAGATCCCGTACACGATCGTCCGTGCGACGCAGTTCTTCGAATTCATGGGCGGCATCGCCCAGACGGCGACCAGCGGGCAGGCCGTTCGACTGCCCGGGGCGCTGATGCAGCCCATGTCGGCCGACGACGTGGCGGCGGCGCTGGCGGATTACACCCTGGGGCCGCCGATGAACCGGATCGTCGAAATCGCCGGGCCCGAAGCGCTGGGCATCGACCAGGCCGTGCGTCGGTTCCTGATCGCCACCGGCGATGCCCGGGGCGTGATCACCGACGCCAACGCGCCCTATTACGGCATCAAGGTGGGCGAACGCTCGCTCCTGCCCGACAACCCCGCCCGGCTCGCCCCCACGCGCCTCGACGACTGGCTCGGCCAGCTCGCCCATGCCGGGGCGGTCACTGTCTGACGCGAGGAAATGATCTCGTGCCAACGAAAGCGCCTCCCGCAAACTCAGCTCTCAGCAGAGCTTGCGGGAGGCGTGGGTCTGGCAACGGAGAGGGAGGGATTCAACAGGGCCCTGTACTTAAGTCGCATGAAGACAGGTACTTCCCGGTTGCAACCCATGAGAACGGTTGGCCTTATACGGAGTCAGCTCTAGCCATCCGTCGTCAAGGACTCTCACGATTAGTCACGTCGTTTGGCTCACTGTGCCAATCGTTCGGCGCCGGCGTCTCCACAGCATAGGAGACGTGTGATGCGTCGTAATTTGGAGCCGCCCTTGAAACCCAAGGATGGACTTGTCCTACTCGTTCTCGCGATCGCCAGAATCAGTACGCCCAACCAGGACGAGCTAAGCCTCGCGGATCAGGAGGCAATGTACCGAGACTTCCTGAGGGAGTGCTACAGTGGGCCCACAGAACTCCGTGTGATCGCCACCCAGGCGAGCGGCGAATGGCTCGACCGTCCTGAGATTGCGGAGGTCAAGCAGCTTATCGCAACAGGAGCGTTTGATCTAGTTATCGCCGAAGATCTCGGCCGCATTATGCGTGACCTCGATGCTGTCAAGTTCTGCGGTTTCTGCGAGGATCACGACACCCGCCTGATCGCCATCAACGATCACGTGGACACCGGCCGCGAAGGTTGGGACGACGCGGCGTTGCTCGCCAGTTGGGGTCACAAGAAGACAAACGAGCACACGTCCCGACGAATCAAGCAGCGCCTCAACAGCCGTTTCGAGCGCGACGGCGGCGCGTTCGGCTGCGAGTTGTTCGGGTACATCAAACCTCCGGGCTGCCGCGGCGATCAAGACGTTCAGAAGGACCCCGAGGCCACGCCGATCTACGACCGCTGGTTCCGCATGTTGGAGGACGGCGCGACCTACGCCGAAGTCGCTGACTGGCTGAACGCCAACGGAATTCCGACGGGCCCGCACTGCCGCGCTGACAAGTGGACACCCGAGACGGTCTCCCGGATCACTCACAATCCGATTCTCAAGGGGGTCCGGGAA
>DATBFY010000304.1:0-13968 GCA_036558265.1 Tepidisphaeraceae bacterium
GCGAGCGTGGTGGCGAACGTGACGACGCAGGCGATCTTCCGGTGGATCCATCATGAGGTCGAATACCAGGCGATCTTCGCCGTGCCGGACTGGGTGCGGTTCCAGCACCATGCGCTGGGGTGGGACCAGGTGGCGAACTTCATCGTGCTGGGGATCGTCTGCGGGATCGTGGGGATGGTGCTGACGCGGACGATGTACTTCACGGAGGAGTTCTTCGGGCGGATGAAGCTGTCGAAGCTGTATCGGCCGGCGCTGGGGGCGGCGGTGATGGGATTGCTGGGCGTGTTTTACGTGATGGGGTTCGGCTGGTCGCGGGGGGTCGCCAAGCCGATCGATCTTTACCAGTACCCGATGCCGGCGTTCTTCGGGGATGGGTATGGCGTGATCAAGCAGTTGCTGGATGGAGACTTTTACCTGGGGGGCGGAACGGGCGCGCTGCTGGCGCTGGTGGCGAGCCTGATCGCGCTCAAGATCGTCGCGACGTGCTTGACGCTGGGAAGCGGGGGGAGCGGCGGGATCATCGCGCCATCCCTTTTCCTGGGGGCGGTGACGGGGGCGACGGTGGGGATCGTGCTGCGCACGACGGCGTGGTTCCCGGAGCTTCAGCCGGAGGTCTACGCGCTGGTGGGGATGGCGGCGGTGCTGGGGGCGGTGGTGCACGCGCCTTTGGCGGGGATCCTGATCCTGTTCGACGTGACGCGGGACGACAAGGTGATGCTGCCGGCGATGCTGGCGACGATCACGGCGACGGGGTTCGCGCGGTTACTCTTCCGAGACTCGATCTACACGCTGTCGCTGCGCCGGCGGGGCGTGTACGTGGGCGGGGGCATCATGGGCCAGCTCCAGCGGGTGACGGTGGAGCAGATCGAGCTGGAGCCGGCGACGGTGGTGGACGTACACGATCCGCTGGAGCGGGTGATCGAGACGGTGCTGGACAAGGGGGTGGCGGACGTGGTGGCGCTGGAGGACGGGCAATACGCGGGGATGATCACTTCCGGCGATCTTCAGACGGCGCTGTGGCAGCGGGAGGCGGTGCCGCTCCTGGCGGTGGCGGACCTGGTGCGCGCGGACATCCCGTGCGTGCGGACGAGCGATGATCTGGCGAGCGTGTTGGATGCGCTGACGCGGCATGACGTGATCCGGTTGCCGGTGTGTCTGCCGCAGTCGCCGGGGAGGGTGATTGGCCTGGTGAGTCGGGTGGCGTTGCTCCGGCGGTATCAGCGGGCGGCGGGGTAAACTCGCAACCGCTAACCGAGGCGGGTATCATCCCGCCCGCGCGGGGCGGTGGACCAGGCCGTTGGTGTTGCCACGGCCTTTCGTGGATCGCCACGGGCAAGCCTGAGAGCTTGCCCATGCCACCCCAGAGCGCGAGCTCATCAACGCCCGCATCGCAAGACTGGAGAACGATTCGCATGAGCGTTTATACGCTGCCCCCGACGCACAAGCCGGCCAGGGCCGGCAAGAAGCAGGTGCTGCTGGTCGCCAACGGAGACCTGCGGCTGTCGGCCAACCAGAAGTGCTGGCCCGAGCAGGCGAAGATGGAGGATGCGCTGCGGGCGGCGGTCGAGCGCGAAGGACACGAGATCGTGCGCGCGCATCCCTACAAGGAAGACCAGGGGCACGGCTTCATCGGCTCGCAAAGGGAGGGGATGGAGGTGTTCCGCGGGGTCGATCCCAAGGCGCCGCTGATCGTGGCCGAGGCGGTCTGGCAGTATTCGCACCACGTGCTGCACGGCTTGCTCACACACCAGGGGCCGATCCTGACCGCCGCCAACTGGAGCGGCACCTGGCCCGGGCTGGTGGGGATGCTGAACCTCAACGGGTCGCTCACGAAGGCCGGCGTGCGGTACTCGACGATCTGGAGCGAGGATTTTTCCGACGAGTTCTTCACCGATTACCTGCGGCGATGGCTGCACAAGGGGCATGCCAAGCACAAGACCGATCACGTCGCCAAGTTCAAGAACGTGAAGGTGGGCGGCAAGGAGCGCAAGCTGGGCGAGGCCCTGGCGAGCCAGCTCCAGCGCGAGAAGGCGATCATGGGCGTCTTCGACGAGGGGTGCATGGGGATGTTCAATGCGATCATCCCCGATGAGCTGCTCAATCCGACCGGCGTGTACAAGGAGCGATTGAGCCAGTCGGCGCTCTATTTCGAATCGACGCAGGTGGCTGACGAGGAGGCGCTGGCCGTCCGCCGCTGGATGGAAGACAAGGGAATGCAGTTCAGGACCGGGCCCAGCGAGGCGGAGGACCTGACGGACCATCAGGTCCTGCAGCAGTGCAGGATGTACGTGGCGGCGCTGCGGATCGCGGACGATTTCGGCTGCGCAACCATCGGCATCCAGTACCAGCAGGGGTTGAAAGACCTGCTGCCGGCGAGCGACCTGGTGGAGGGGACGCTCAACAACGCGGACCGCCCGCCGGTGCGCTCGCGGGATGGCGGCCGCGTCCTTTACGAGGGCGAGCCGCTGCCGCACTTCAACGAGGTGGACGAGTGCGCGGGGCTGGACGGATTGTTGACCTATCGCGTCCACCGGGCGATGGGCCAACCGGTGGAGAACACGCTGCACGATTTGCGCTGGGGGGACGTGGATCGCAGCGGGACGGTGGCGGACTACGTGTGGGTCTTCCTGATCTCCGGGTCGGCGCCCCCTGCTCATTTCATCAACGGCTGGGCCGGGGCGACGAGCGAGCGCCAGCCGCCGATGTACTTCCGTTTGGGAGGCGGGACGCTCAAGGGGATCAGCAAGCCCGGCGAGATCGTCTGGAGCCGGATCTACATCGACGACGGGCGGCTGAAGATGGACCTGGGGCGCGGCGGCGTGGTCGAGCTGCCGACCGAGGAAACCCAGCGGCGCTGGGACGCCACCACGGCGCAGTGGCCGATCATGCATGCCCTGACCTACGGCGTCTCGCGGGACCAGATGATGGCCCGGCACAAGGCCAACCACATCCAGGTGGCCTATGCGAACAGTCCCGAGGAAGCGGACCGGGCGATGCTCGCCAAGGCGGCGATGGCCGAGGCGCTGGGGATGGATGTGTACGTGTGCGGGACGAGGAAGAACCAGAAAGGCTGGGGATGAACGAAGGTAGAAAAACGAATCGGAACACCGCGTTGCAGGAAGGCGGTATTGCACTTGCGCCGTTGCGTCGGTTTACGCCGACGCCAGGATGGCCCGGCGGATGCGTTCGATGCCGTCCTCGGCCTTGCCCGCGGCGACGGCGGCGGCGTTCAGCTCCTCGCCCAGGGTGTGGTTGCGCAGGACGCTGGTGAGCTCGGCGCCGACGCGGTGTTCGGTTTCGTTCTGCTTGTCGCACCGCACGACGGTGTAGAGGATCGGCAGCGATTCGCCGCCTTTCTGGGGCAGGCGGATGATGAACTGCCGCCCGGGGGGCATCGTGAACGGCAGCGCGATCCCGACGCCATTGGCGGACGCGTCGCGGAACTGGGCGCGCACCATGGGCCCGACGCGACCACCCTCGTAGGGGAAGATCGGCAGCGCGCCGCCGCGCGAGAAGCGCGGGGCCCGGCGCTTCTCGCTGGGCTCATTCGCGGCCGCGGGGGCCTCGTGCAGCGCCGCGGTCATCTTCACCAGGCCCTCGTTGGCGCGCTTCAGCACCGTCTCGTAGGTGTTGGCGCCGTCCATCGACACGTCGAAGAGCGGCGCCAGCTCGTTGGTCTTCATGCCGATCCGGCACAGGATCGCGTCGCACGCAAGCTCGTCGATCTTGTATCGCTCCATGCAGGTGCGGCGGACGTCGCAGAGCGACCACTCGGGCTGGGCGTCGATGAAGACGTCGGCGCAGCGCCCGGCGAGCCAGACGACCTGGGCGACGTCCTTGACGCTCGAGTCCTCCAGCGCCTGCGGCTTGTGGTGGTGGGCCATGGGTACGGCCAGCACGTCGGGCAGGTGCCAATGCTCCGCGAGCGAGGCCGAGACGTCCGCGTGCGAGAGGCCGAGCTTGGCCATCTCCATCGGCGCCAGGCCCGCGTGGCTGGGGGCGCGGCTGGTGACCTGGGCGTACTCGGTTCCCAGTACCTGTTCGAGCGCCAGCATCCCGATGTCCATCAACAGCGCCGCGAGGAAGGCCTCCTCGACCAGCGGGACCTTGAACTCCTCGGCGAAGATGCGCGCGGCGGTCGCCGCGTAGGTGCTGCGGCGCCAGTAGGCGACGTGATCGAACCCGCCGAGGGGCTTGGCTTTCTTCAAGTCCGAGAGGAGCGAGAACCCCAGCACGATGGTCTTGACGCCCGCGAGCCCCAGCACGACCAGCGCGTGGTCCACGCTGCTCACCGTGTGCGCCAGCCCGTAATAGCTGGAGTTGACGGTCTTGAGGATCCGCGCGACCAGGGCCGGATCCTGGGAGATGATGCGGGCCAATTCGGGCAGGGCGACGTCCGGGTCGTCCGCAAGGTTGAGGATGTCGATCGCCACCTTGGGCAAGGAGGGCAGCGTCGGGCACTGCTTGATGCGCTGGATCAGGATGTCATTCATCGCGCGCTACCCCGTCGGGTCCCCGGTCATGCGGTCCGGTCACCATGTACCATCGAGTAAAATCCCCCATCACTCGATAACTTTCATTGCGCCCGAGCCGGCATGTGAGCCGCGCGACACATGCCCGGCGATTATCGGCCGCGCGACTGTCCCCTTCCCCCTGCCGCCCGGCGCGGTAAACTCTGACCCGGCTTGAAGATTGATCACGCAAAGGGAATCACCGCCATGCCTCAATCCCGCTCCGCCGAAATGTCCGTGGCCGATAAATGGTACCAGTGGACCCCGCTTGGCCGCACGATCACGTTCGTCCTCGCGGCCTCCTCGATCTGGTGTCTGCTCGCCGAGTTCTACAAGCTCTGCTCGATGCGCACGTTCACGTTCGCGGTGCTGATCCCCGCGACCGCCCTGCTCGTGCTGATCACAATCCTCGACTACTTCAAGGGTGACCGGCGGCTGTTTAAGGCGGTGATGATCGGCGCGTGCGGCGGATTTCTCGCCGCCGTCGCGTACGACACCTTTCGCATCCCCTGGGTGCTGGGCGCGACCGATCACGTCGGGCCGTGGTGGCTCCGCCTGCCGCTCTTCAAGGTCTTCCCGCAGTTCGGCGCGATGATCCTGGGCCAGCCGTATAGTCCGACCACGCCCGAATCTCAGTTCACCTTCGCCGCGCACCTGGTCGGCTGGATCTATCACTTCTCCAACGGCATCACGTTCGGCGTGATGTACATGGCGCTGATCGGCGACGCGCGTAAACGAAGCTGGCTGTGGGCGATCGTGCTGGCGGCCGGGCTCGAGCTGGCGATGCTCTTCACCCCGTATACGCGATTCTTCGGGATCAACCTCGCCGCGCTGTTTGTCGTGGTGACGCTCGCCGCCCACATGATCTTCGGCGTCGCGCTGGGCCTCTACACCCGCCGCGCGGACTACCGATGGGCGACGCCGGCGCTCGCGTGAGAATCGTGATCACGCCCGCAACGTCGCCCCCACTTTCTCCTTCGCCGCCCCGACCACCCGCTGCACGCTCCCCTCGACCTCCTCGCTCGTCAGCGTGCCCGCCTCGCTGCGGAAGACCAGCTCGACCGTCAGGCTCTTGTTCCCCTCTCCGAGCTGCTTGCCGCGATAGGTCGTGACGTACTCGACGCTTTCCAGGTTCGGCAGCTTCAGCTCGCGTACGATCGACTCGATCTCCTCGTACCGCACCCGGTCGGCGACGACGAGCGACAGGTCGCGCTTGACCGCGGGGAACTTCGCCAACTCCTTCACCTGCGGCAGCCACTGGGTGCCGACGATCAGCGGCTCCAGTTCCAGCTCGGCCGCCGCCGGCGACTCGCGCACTCCAAGCTTCTCGGTCACCGCGCGATCGACCTTGCCGATGTGCCCGATCGGTTGCCCGCCCCACTCGATCCGCCCGCACGCCCCGGCGGCAAACCCCGGCCGCCGATCCGGCACAACGTTCACCTGCTTGGCCGCATCCAATGATTCGAGCATCGCCTCGACTGCCCCACGCACCTCGCGATAGTCGGCGGATCCCACCAGCGCGACTCGTCGCCGCTCATCGATCCGTCCCCCGTCGCCCATCCAGAACGTCGAGCCGATCTCGAAGAGCTTGGCGCGGGAATTGCCCACCGTCTCGTTCCGCCGCACCGCCTCCAGCAACCCCGGGATCATGCTCGGTCGCAGGTGCGCGTTGTCCTTCCGCACCGATTCCTCAGCCCGCAGCAGCTCCTTCGCCTCGGGAGGCTTGAAATCGTCCCGCAGGGCGTCGGTCACCCACGAGAATGTCAGCGCCTCGTAATAACCCGCCGCCACCAGCGCAGCGCGGATCTGATCCACCGCCCGCAGGCCCTCCTGCGGCGGCGTCACGCGCACCTCGATGGTCTCCTTCGTCGGGATCCGCCCATATCCGATCGACCGCGCCACCTCTTCCACCAGGTCCACCTCGATCGAGACGTCCTGCTGCCGCCAGCTTGGCACCGTACACTCGATCACCTCGCCCCGCAGCGCCGGCCCAAATCCCAAACGCTTGAGCGCCTCCACCGCCTCCGCAGCCGGCACGTCGATCCCCAGAACCGATCGAATCTTCGACAACCGCAATGATAAATTCTTCCCTGAACCCTGACCCCCGAACCCCGAACCCTCCCCCGCCGCCGCCACTCCCGCCAGAAGCTCGCCGCCAGCCGTCTCCAGGATCAACTGCGCCGCCCGCAGGCTCGCCCGCTCGGCGAGCGTCGGGTCGATTCCGCGCTCGAACCGGTACGAGCTGTCGCTCCGCAGCGCCAGTGCCCGCGACGTTCGCCGCACGCACAATTGATCGAACCGTGCCGACTCCAGCAGCACGCTCAGGGTTCGCTCGGTCACCTCGCTCACCTTCCCGCCCATCACGCCCGCGATCGCCACCGCGTGCCGCGCATCCGCGATCACCAGCATCTGTGAATTCAGCTCGTACGCCTTTCCATCGATTGCGACCATCCGCTCGCCCCCTTCGGCCCGGCGAACGACGATCCGCCGGCCGTCCAGCCGATCGAAATCAAACGCGTGCAGCGGCTGCCCCAGCTCGAACAACACGTAGTTGGTCACGTCCACCACGTTGTTGATCGGCCGAAGCCCGATCGCCTCCAGGCGCTTGACCATCCACGCCGGCGACGGCCCAACCTTCACGCCCCGGATCACCCGCGCCGAATAATAAGGACACAGATCCAGCGCCTCATTCTCCACCGACGTCACACTCCCCACCGGCGACGTCGCTTCAGCAACCTTGGGCACCACCCCGCGAAAGTCCCTCGCGAGCAACGCCGCCAGCTCCCGCGCCACCCCCAGGTGCGACAGGCAATCCGCGCGATTGCTCGTCACCTCCACGTCGATCACCGTGTCATCACCCACGCGCTCGATCGTTTCGACCGGCAGCCCCCCGTTCATCAGCACCTCCGCCGCCCGCTCGGCCCCCACCTCGCGCGCCGCGCCGGGCAGATGCTCGCTCAACCAATCCAGACTGATCTTCATCGTCCTCGAATCCTTGGGAATGAGCCGAAAACTTTATGAAAGACGCTCCAATTGTCAAAACGACCGTCGCGTGCGATGTCCCCTCACTGTCGCCAGCGGGCCGCCGGCACTTCGCGGATCGTGCAGTTCCGGCTCATCCGGATACCGAGCAGACCGTCGGTGGAATGCCTCAATTCGATGATCACACCCGCCTCGCAGTATATCGGGATTTTGCTTGACCCGTGCCGCGCGTGAAGTGAATCTAATGTCGCGCGTGGGTCCTGAAGCGCGGCGCGTTTCGTGCGCAGATGGCGCTTATCTCCCTGTGGACATTTCAGGCTCGACGGAAGGACGCGACCATGCGATACCGCGGACGTCGATGGGTGCGGCGTGTCGGAGGGGGTCTGGCGTTGGCGAGGCTCGAGTGGCTGGAAGCACGCCGGCTGCTGAGCGTGTACTACGACTATGACGTAGTCGCAAAGGCGGGGGATGCCGTGTCGCCCGACGGTGACACGATCACGTCGTTCGAGCCCGAGACGTCGATCAACGACGACGGTCGGGTGGCGTTCGTGGCGAACGTGACCGGGGGGGTGGGGACGGGGACGGCGGTCGTGACGGGCGACGCGGTCAACCCGCTCAAGAAGGTGAGCTTCCAAAGCGTGGCGTCGGGGCGGCGCTACAGCTTCCCGCAGATCGCCAACGACAACCAGGTGCTTGCGGCGGAGTCGATCTCGGATTCGACGTTCATCCGGACGTGGGACGCGACGGCGGCGACGCCGACCAACACGATCCTGGTGCGCGACAGCGAGACGGCGCCGGACGGCTTTCTGCCGTACGACTTCGTGATCCTGCCGTCGCGTGCTAACGACGGCGGGGTGGCGTACGTCGGGGAGGTCGGCGACACGCTCACCGACCTCTATTACAAGAAGAACGGATCGGCCGAGTCGATGATCGGCCTGAGCGGGGGCGGGTATCGGCCGATGGCGGCGGACGGGGGGCGGGTGGTGATCCGCACGGGCGTGCCGGGTATGCAGAAGATCTTCGTGCTGACGGCGGGTGGCGCCGGGCAACTGCTGGCGGACTCGTCGGGCTTTTCGGCGCTATCGCAGCCGGGGATCAGCGACGACGGGAACGTCATCGCATTCGCGGGGAACAACACGACGACGGGCAAGGGGATTTACCTGTCGTATTTCGACGGGACCAAATACACGACGCCGGTGAAGGTCGCGGGAGTGCAGAACGAGCTGGGGTACGACGCGGCGGGGAACGGGCTGTTCCTCAATGACTTCGATTTTTCGACGACGGATCCGACGTCGAACCTGTCGAACCGCGTCGGAGTCGTACACGGACCGGACGTGGGGGCGGCGGGGATCGAGGACGACACGATCCTGCTGACGTTCATCGGCACGCCCAGCGGGGCGAGCCGGGCTAACCCACAGGTGCCGGCCAAGCCACTGCTGTTTTCGGCGAACAAGGGAATCTGGACGATGCGGATCGTGCCCGCGGTGCCACCGCGCGCGGTCGGATCGCCCAAGGGCACGCTCAACTTCAACTTCCGCACGAGTCCGATGCCGGTGGTGCAGGTGGGGGACACGATCGGCGGGCGGGCGGTGACCGGGTTCACGCTCTACGACCCGGTCGCGACGGCGAAGAAGGACCAGGCGGGCGTCGCGCGGCCGACGGTGGACCCGGGGGATCATTTCGTGACGTTCGACGCGACGACCGCGTCGGGGGACGAGGTCGTCCGCGCGGCGCAGCTCGACACCGACGGGGACGGCCTGTACGACCACTGGGAGCGCGCCGCGGGCGGGATCGACATTGACCAGGACGGCACGGTGGACCTGGACCTGTCGGCGCTGGGCGCCGATCCGAAGCACAAAGACCTGTTCATGGAGATCGACTGGCTCAAGCCCGACGCGGCCACGGGGCGGGACTTTTCGCCCCAGAAGGAGGCGCTGGATTTCTTCGACACGGCGATGCGGAACGCACCCTTGACCAACCCGGACGGGACGACGGGCGTGAGCGTACACATCGACGCGGGGTCGTCGATCCCCGGGCTGTCGCGGAACATGGGGGGAATCGCGCTGCAGGGCGGCGACCTGATCAGCCAGGCCGGAACGGGCAATCACATCCACGTGCTCTACTTCGGCACCACCGACCCCGTGGCGGCGCTGGGCGGGGGAACCGATGCCGTCGGACGGCCATTCGTGGCGCGGTCGCTTGAGAGCGTCAAGCAGACGTTCTTCGGGACGACCACGAAGGACGCGCGGGAGCTGGCGTTCAAGTACGTGGTGTTCGCCGACAGCCATGGTGCGGGCATGGTCGGGGGCGTGGTGCAGCTCAGCGGGAGCAGCGGGGTCGCCGAGGCGGGGGTGTTCAACAGCGCCAAGGACGGGACGGGCAAGCAGATCGACACGCGTTTCATCCCGGGGAACGACGCGATCATCTCGGTGGGCGGCGCGCGGAGCTGGGTCGGCGGGCGGCTGACGGTGCCGACGCCGGCGGTGGGCGCCCCGGCGTCGATCCCGGAGCCCGTGGGCTTCCTGCAGGGGCAGACCTTGCTGCACGAGGTGGGGCACACGCTGGGACTGCTGCACGGGGGGAACGACAGCCTCACGAGCGGCCCCCCCACCGCGGTGACGCCGGCGCTCAAGCCGAATTACCGGAGCCTGATGAACTACGCGTATCAACTGCACCCGGATCCCACCGGCGCGCTGGTGCGCGACTACTCCCGCGCGGGGGACGCCGTGTTTGCCGACTGGCCGGTCGTGCAACTCAACTTCAACGCGTTCTTCGACAACCTGGGGAACTCGCCGAACATCCGCCCGCGGTACACGTCGGGCGACGACGCGCCCATCGAGCAACACGACGATCAGGACCTGCGGGACGCGATCGCGATCAATGGCCCGCTGGACAGCCAGGTGCCGTCGGTCAAAGTGGATGATCCGGCGGATCACTCGAACCTCGCGGTCGGCGGGACGCTGACGGTAAAGCTGACCGCCACCGACAACGTCGGCATCGACACGCTGAAGGTATCCTTCGACGGCGACGGCGACGGCGTGCTCTCCCCGGGCGAGACGATCGACGCCACGTCCCTTGGCGGCGGCAAGTACCAGGCGGTGTTCACCAACATCTCGGGCCCCGCGGGCGATCGCACGCTGACCGCGACCGCAACCGACGCGGCGACGTTCACCGCCGTGGCGAACCTGACGATCAGCGTGACGACGATCATCGCGCCGCCGCCAAAGGTGACGGCCGCGACGTTCACGTTCGCGGCGCTCCCGCAGCGGATCACGTTCACGTTCAGCCAGAACGTGTCGGCAAGCCTTGCGGCGGGCGATTTCGACATCCGCCGGGCGGACGGCACGGGCGCACCCGTCACGCCGACCCTCCTGCCCTACGACGCCGTGAACAACATGCAGACGCTGACGCTCCCCGGCGTGCCGGCGGACGGACGGTACGTCGTGACGCTCTCGTCGGCCGGCATCGGGAACCTGAACGGCCAGCTCGACGGCAACGGCGACGGATCGCCCGGGCCGGACTATACGTTCGCCTTCCTCTTCTTTGCCGGCGACGCCAACAACGACGGCGCGGTCGATTTCAACGACCTGGTGATGCTGGCGCAGAACTACAACACGACCGGCGGGCGGACGTTTGACCAGGGGGATTTCAACTACGACGGCAACGTCGATTTCAACGACCTGGTGATCCTGGCGCAGCGGTACAACACGCAGTTGCCGCCTGCCGCCGCCGCGACGCCCACCGGCGGTGGTATCTTCGCATCGTCCGCCGGCGCGCGGCAATCCGTGTTCGCGCAGCTCGAGGCAGCGGAACGGCGGGCGCCTCAGAAGGTCAACAAGCCCGTGCGGCGCGAGGGTCAACCCGCGCCGCGTTATCCGCGGCGGTGACGCCGGCGCAGCAGCGGGATCGCGAGCGCGAAGCCGCAAGCGGCCAGGCTGGCGGGCTCGGGGACCGCCTCGAAGTCGCCGATCACCGTCGTGCCGCCCGTGCCGCCGCTCAGCGCGACGTTGTCGAAATAGAACCGCATCGGCCCCACGTTGCCGTTGCTGTCGCCACCCTGGGTGACCAGCCAGATGCGGGCGTCGGTGGCGCTGTTGGCGTTGATGAAGTCGGCGAGCGACATCCCGCCGGACTTGAACGTGGTCAGGTCCCAGGTAATGTGGCGCGTCCCATCCACGCCGTTCCAGCCTGCGCCCTGCCCGAGGCTGTCCGTGCCATTGGCCGCCGCGAAGCTCTGCTGGATGAAGCCGCCCGCAGGCGCGGCGATCACGACCGCCAGCTCGTTCGACTGGGCGAAGCCGTTGAACGAGTCATCCGTCCCCCCGCCGAACGCGCCGCCGTTGAGCTCCTGGCCGTTGAGCGTCTCGTCGTAGGAGAGACCGGTCGCGCCGGCCTTGAGCTGGTCCACGATATTGGGCGACATGATGCCCCAGAAGGCGTTCTGGCCCTGCGGCACCTCGGCGCGCAGCGACTGCGTTCCATGCGTCACGCCGATCCCGGTGACCGGCGTCAGCACGACCGTCGGCGGGTTGCTGGCGATGTCGTCCCAGCCGTCGGGCCCGGCGGCCTGCGCCGCACCGGCGATCGACAGCGCCGCCAGTGACGCGGCTGCCGCCATCACCCCGCGCGCACGCTCCCCGCGGTGCATTCTTCCCAAGTCCATTCCCATCCTCATCTGAGCCTCCGAAAAAAAGAGATTAGAGATGTATCCGACCCACTGTGTCCTCACTTATTGATGCAGATCTCGCGAACCTTGACCTCGCCGATCTTGCGCGCCTCGACGTGACCGTCGAAAAACGCGACCGGCGTGGTCGTGTTCTTCAGGTGCCGGAACCGCATCGAGCAGACCCACCACCCGTCGTCGCGGTTGACGCCGGCGTCGATCTGGCTGTTCCACCGCGACATGTCCCCGTCTTTAGGCGGATCGGTGTACCAGTGGCCCCAGTTCCACCGCCAGCCGTCCAGGAAGATCGACTCGGGCTCCGGGCACATGTTCCAGACCGGGATCTGCGGGCCCTCGTAGAACGCGATCTTCTCCGCGGCGTTCTTGATGCTCGACAGCCTCCGCTGCGGGTACTCGGCGTTCTGCTGCATGAGCTGGTCGTAACCGGGGAACGCCCGGGGGTTGAACTGCACGGTGCGGATCAGGTTGGGCGCCCAGACGTTGGCGCCGCCGCTCATGTTCGCCTCGACGCAGGTGAAGACCGGGCTGAGCGTGTCCGTCGTCTCATCGTTGAAGGGTTTCCCGAGCAGCTTCGTGAGTTGGATCAGCGTGTTGGCGAACGTCCCCTCGACGCCCTGGGTCTGGTCGCACGAGCGGGGCAGGACGCCCTTGTTCTCCCCGACGTAGAAGCTGATCGCCGTATAGATCTGGCGGAAGTTCGACTGGCAGGTCACCAGGTTCGCGGACATCCTGGCGCGCGTCAGCGAGGGCATCAGGATCGAGATCAGCAGGGCGATGATGCCGATCACCACCAGCAGCTCGACCAGCGTGAAGGCGTTGCGGCGATGCATTGGGGGATCTCCTGTCTCGTGTTGGGCACAAAACCCTGACTGATTTCGCGTGTTAAGGGTAAACCTCCGGCGGCGTGCTGCCATCCGGGCAGCGGAAGACGCGGATCCTGGTTGCGCGCATCGCGTCGGCCTGGCTGACCCATTGCGTGTCGCCCGGACGCTTGACCTCCAGGCCCGTCGTCCCGATCGAGGCGAGCTCGCCGACGTTGGGCGGGGGCTTGCCGGTGCCACGGTACGACTTGGCCACCTCCAGCGCCTTGAGGGCGTCGGCCGTATAACGCGACAGGTAGCCCACCACGCGCTTGCCGCCGCACTCGAACATATGCGCCTGCACGGCGGGCTTGCCGTCCCTGTCGAACGGCGGCAGGTTGGTGTTGGAGGCGACGAAGACCGTCGCGCCGTCGTCGGTCGTGAAGTACGTCCCCGACCCCGACAACCCGCCGGCGTTGCGCGCCTGGACGAAGATCGCGATGCCCGCGCCAACGATCACCAGCACCGCCACCGCGATGACGGCTGACTGGCGACTTTGGATCGCGTCGCGAATGCCCACGCAAGCTCCTCTACGCGCGCCGCGCACGGATGCGCGCGCGATGCACACAGCCGAATTCCCGCGGATGCAGGGCGAGGCCATCACCTCGCGCCAGATGTGAGAACGAGAACCTGCGGGTCAACCCGCACAATCCGCGGATGGCCACACGACGGCCGACTCCGGACAGATCATCTTCGTAACCATTTTATTTCTAGCCCCCGGCCGTCGCAATGTTTAAATGCGGCCGCGCCCTTGCACGTCAGGGGAGGCCGAGGCGGACGATCACCCCTTCATCGGGCCGAAGCGCGATCTCGCGCACCGGCTCGCCCTCGCGGTCCAGATGAGTCGAGAGCAGGATAACTCCGCTGCCAGACGCCAGTTCCGTGGGATATGAGGTGAACGGTCGCGACCCCAGGTTCAGCGCGACCAGGA
>DATBFY010000305.1:0-3288 GCA_036558265.1 Tepidisphaeraceae bacterium
GCGCAGGACGGCGCGGTCCAGGTCGTCGGGGTAAAGCCAGTCGAGACAGCGGCCGACCTTTTCCAGCTCGGCTCGGCCATCGAGCGGTTGCTGGGAGACCAGCGCCAGGAGTGAACCGACGAAGTCGTCGGCCTTGGGGAGTTGGGGGTTGGGATGAACGTCGAGCTCGAGGGTCGTCACCCAGGCGCGGGCATGGGTGGTCAGCTCGGCGGGGAGCTGGAACTGGTCGCCGTCTTCTCGTTCCTGGCGGCGGAAGTGGTCGGTGATCACCTCCTGCGCGCGCGTGGCGGCGTCCTGCCCGCGCAGAACTTCGAAGAACAAGTCCGGCAGCGACGGCGTGAACGCCAGGCGGCGATCGAAGGCGGTGAAAGAGACGACCAGGAAGCGGCAATCGGCGGTCTGGCGTCGAAGCTGGAGCGAGAACCTGACGCGGTGCTCGGTGATGGGGGGTGAGAACGTCCAGGGGATCAGCTCCTGCTGCCGCGGGGCGTTGGCGAGCGCGTCGAGCTTGTGACGGATCGCCTGGGCGAGCTTGGAAAGGGCGGCCGAGAGCTGTCGCCCTACCTTGACCGGAGCGGGGAAGAACAGGGGGCGCAGGTGGAATTGCGGCGTGGCCTCGCCGGAGATCTTGTGCTCCTCGATGTAGACGGGAATCGCCAGGTTCATGCGGACGCACGGAAGGATAGCGTGTCGGGGGCGCAGAGGGTACTGCGACGAGTAGCGGAACGAACGCGCGGCGTGAAACCTGACCGGGTTCGGCGTGGCGTCGCGGCGGGCCGCGGGGCGAAACCGCAAACGGCTACAGCGCGCCTCAGCGTTGCTCGCGCCGGTTGTGCTTGAGGCTTCGAACTCCCTGCAGCAGGGGCAGGTGCGACGGACACATATAGGCGCAGATGCCGCACTCGATGCACGCGTCCAGGCCGTAATGCTCCGCCATGTCCGCGTCGGCTCGCTGGGCGGCCTCGAGCAGGCCCGCGGGCTGAACCTGGGTCGGGCACGTTTGCACGCACCAGCCGCAGCGGATGCAGGGGTCGGGGATGGCGGGGGCCGCAGCGGGCAGGACGTGTAGCGTCAGCTCCCCACCCGCGATGACGGCGTCGGGACTGACGGGCTGGTCGCGCAGCACATCGCCGCGCAGGATCGTCACGCCTTCGTGCGGAAGCCGCAGTTGCTCGAGCACGTGCCGGACGCTCGTGCCCACGGGGGTGACCAGTAGATGGGAGCGGGCGCGGAGATGGTCGCGAACGGCGACGGGCGTCTGCAACATCGGCTGGGCTCGCGCGGCGGCGCGGCCGATCGCGATCGCGCTCACCGCGTCGAGGATCATCACGCCCTTCTCGACCGGCAATCGCCCCGGGCGCAGCCGGCGGCGCAGGAGCGTGTAAGTCAGGAGCGACGGGTCGGCCTGCGGATAGTCGGCGAGCAGCGGCACGACGTCGATCGACGCCTTGCGCAGCTCGCGGCGAAGCGGCAACCACCACTTGGGCGCCGCGCCGGCCTCGACGGCGATCCAGACGTTGCGGGCGCTGGTGAGCCGCGCCAGCAGCGCCACGCCTTCGATCAGCACAGGGCCGAAGCGCGCGGCGACGGCCGCCTGGAGCCGCAGCATCGGGTCGTGATCGACCAGGTTGCAGACGAGCGTGTCGATCGGACGGCGGAGGACCTGGTGGAGCTGGCCCAGGAGGTCGGGACTGTGCAAACGGTCGGCCCAGGCGCCGGCGGCGCGCAACCGGTCGATCCACTGGCCCAGGTCGTCGGGGGTGACCTTGTCGAGCGGTTCGGTCTCGCGTGATGCAGCCGTGACGGTCGCGGCCTCGGATTCCTCCGCGGCCGGAGGAATCAGCCAGCGGTCCTGGAAATCGGCTTCGAGCTCGACGGCGGGGACGACCTGGCCATTGGTCAGCGTGACGTCGCTCACGCCGACGATGCGCCCGGAGGTTGGCGCCAGTGCCGCGGGGCCGGCTTCAACCGGAGCGGCCGCCAGGGGCTGCCCCTTGGCGACCGTTGTGCCGATGGCAATGCCGTCAGGCATCGCCACCGGCGGGCGCGTGCCCAGCGGGATACGCAGCCGTGCGGGGAGATCGAGCATCCGCAGGGCCGATGCTTCACCGGGGGCGGCGATCGTCATCGGATGGACTCCCGGATCCCAGATGGCATGGCACAAGGGGCGGCGGCGGCGGCGGGACGTCTGGGGAACATGTGATTCACGCGCCTGCCAGCGGGATGGCTTGTTGCCGGCAAACCTGCTTGATCGCGTCGGCGGCGACCTTGAACAGGTCCGGGCCCGTCTCGCCGTGCGAATGCCCGGCCACGCGCAGGTGCGGCTCGAGGCTGAGGAACCCGCGGTAGCCGCCGTCCCACGCGTCCTTCAGGATCTGCGGGATGTGGCCGTCGCCGTGGCCGGCGGGGACGACCCGGTCCATGTCGCGCTTGGCGTCCTTAATGTGGATGTGGGCCACGTAGGGCTTGAGAAGCGGCCAGTTGACCAGCGGGTCTTCGTCGCACTGGACGAAATTGGCGAAATCGAACGCGCTGCGCAGCCTGGGTGAATCGACGCTTTTCATGAGGTCGGCGCAGCGCCGGCCGATATCGCCGAAGATGCCCTTCTCGTTCTCGTGAACCATCACGACCGGCAGGTCCTTGATGTACTCGACCTTCTGGCGGAAGCGGTCGATGATCTGGTCCCGGTGCGGATCGATCGGGCCCTTGCCCTCACCGCCGGCCGGGTAGTAGCTGAACAGGCGGATCAAGGGGGAATTGAAATAGAGCGCGATCTCGACGGCGCGCTTGAACTTGTCAAAGTGCTCCGACCAGGGTTTGTCGATCGCCACCTTGCCGATCGGCGAACCGATCGAGACCACGCCCAGGCCGTTGGCGTCGAGCTTGGACTTGATCTCGGCCCGCAGCGGGGCGTCGAAGTCCATCACGTTCTTGCCGTAGACGCCGCGGAGCTCGAAATGGGTGACGGCGTTCTGCCGGCAGACGCGGATCTGCTCATCGAGGTCCGGGCCGATCTCGTCGGCAAAGGCGGAGAGTTTGAGCATGGCGGGGACGATTGTAGATGGGCGGCAAAGGGCGTCAATGAAGGTCTGTAAACGAGCCGCGCACGCGTTATCCAGAGGAAGTTTCACCGATGAAGGAGCTGCCCGCGAACGGACGCCAACTGTCGCTTGCGGCAAGATCCTTCGGTCGTCTTAGACTCCCTCAGGATGACTGTGTCTCAGGCGTCACTTCCCGCCGACCCAATCCTTATACCGCTCGTCCAGCTTCGCCGACGCGGCGTCGCCC
>DATBFY010000306.1:0-4073 GCA_036558265.1 Tepidisphaeraceae bacterium
GCGCTCGCCTCCGGGGCGCCCGCATTTGCGCGGAGCCGCGGATCGGCGGGTGCGCCCCCGTTGCCGAGCGCCGTTCAGGTGTCAGACCCGGAACCCGTTCGCGCTCTCGCGAGTCCCGCGGACGCCGTTCAGGTGCTCCGCCGGAACCCCGGGCCCGTAACCGCCCGGCGCCGCCTACACGACGCGCCCGCCCGCCGACGGCCTTGGCAGTGGGCCGTGGCCGGCGGCAGGGACCAGTCCGAGCACGAGTGCGGCGAACCTCCCAGCGGGGCAAACCGACCGGACGCCGGAGCGGGGGACGCCGTTCAGCCGCCGGTGGCGGTCAACGTCAGCTACACGGACACGCGCCGCGGCTCAGCAGGTTCTCCTCGGCTTCGTCGACCCCACCGGAATGCACCGATGCGACGAGTTGAACGGGAAGTCGAGGATCCGCAGGAACGCCTTGCGCGTGTGCCCGTAGTTCTTGACGGTCAGCCTCAGCTGATCGCCGATGAAGCCTTTAGCGGTGGCCGTCAGCGTGACGCTCTTCTTGCGCTTCAGGAGCTTGTTTGTGAGCTTCTTCAGCTTGAGCGAGCCGCGCTTTGCCTTGAGGGTCTGGTTCACATGGCACGGCTTACAGACGATCTTCAGCTTCGCGCCGCGCCGCAGGCCCCTCGCGGTGAGCGTGCGGATCTGGACGCCCCTGTCGGAGATCGTCCAGCCGCCGGCGATGCCGAGGCGGAGCCGGCCCGGTGGTGGTGGCGGCGGAGGCGGCGGCGGAGGCGGAGGCACGGTGACGTTCCGGATAGCACTGGTCGCTGTGGTCGAACCGGCCGCGTTGGTCGCCGTCACCGCGCAACGATAGATGCCCGGCGACGTCGCCAAGAGCGAGTTCGACGTAGCTCCGGGAACTGGGACGCCGTCGCGGGTCCAGCCGTAGGAGAAGGTTCGCGGCGCGCGGTAGAGCAGTTCTCCGAGCAGGTCGGAGCCCCATAGGCCACGGCCACACGTCAGCGTCGCAGGGATGAAGGACCGCGTTGCGGTGAGCACTGGCGCAGACGCGGCCGCAGGCGATTTGAGAATCACCGGCATGGCGGTTTGGGTTGCGGTGGTCGTGTAGACGAGCCCGCCCCCGCCGGTACCGTCGTCCCTTGCGGAAACGATCGTCCCGTCTCCCCAGTTCGCCCAGTAGATCCTGCCGGTCGTAGGATCGATCGAACCGGGCATCGGTCCGCTCTGAGTTGCGCCCGCGGTCGCTAGGACGCCGCCGCCCGTCCCGTCGAGGTTCGCGAAGTCAAGCGAGTTCGTCGTGAAGTTGCCCCAGTAGATCTTGCCCTTGATCGAGTCGATCGTGATGCCCCACGGCTGGCTGACCGTCGTGCCCGTGATGTTCAGCGGCCCGCCGCCGCTGTTGTCGAGCTTGGCGAAACCGATCGAGTCGCCGCCGTAGTTGGCCCAGTAGATCTTGCGCGCCGACGTATCGATAGCCAGCCCTTGTGGATGGTTGACGGCCGCTGTGCCGGTGTTGAGATCTCCGCCGCCGCTGCCATTGAGATTGGCCCACGAGATCCTGTTGCCGCCCCAGTTGGCCCAGTAAATCTTGCTGCCAACGTGGTCAACGACGATGCCTATCGGTTCGGAGACGGTCGCGGTCCCTGTCGCGAGGTCGCCACCTCCGCTGCCGTCGAGGTTCGCCCAGGAGATCTTGCTGCCGAAGTAGTTGGCCCAATAGATCTTCCCGGCGGCAGGATCGACCGCGAGCCCCCAGGGCGTATTCACGGTGGCGGTGCCGGTGTTGAGGGTCGCCGAAGCGGTCGGGCTGGTTCCGTCGAGGTTGCCTACGTAGATCTTGGTCGGATTGGCGTATGGCGTCGTCCAGTAGATCTTGTCCGTCGCCTGCGCGGCAGGCGCAGCCGCAAACGCGGCGATCAGAACGGCCCCAAGCGCACCGGCTACGCGCCGCGCGGACGTGAGTGTCCGCCAGAACTGGACTTGCCGGACGGTGGGACGCGTCCGCAGCGTGGGCTCCGGCTCCAGCCGCGGCGACCTCATATCGCGGGCTCCGGTCGTCGACAGCATCCAGGCTTCGCGAACCCAGCTCTGCATCATGCCTCCAGAGGAACCATCAGAACCGGCCGACGCTATCCGGCGGCCGAGAGTGCCGTCAACCGACGCTCGGCTAGTAGCGCGCCGGCGTGCTGCGCTCCGGCCTGGTCGCGTCCGGGTCCGTCGAGCGGACCCAGCTGGCATTCCCGTCCTTCCGCCGACAACCTGGTCGGTACGTTCACCGCACCAACTTCGGCGTCCGCTACTCGCCTACGTCGTGAAGACGGGGCAGCTGGTCCGTAGTCGTCTGCGACCCGGAATCTGGCAGAGGTTCGTCAACGTCGGCAGCTTGCCGGCGCGGATCTTGAAGTTGAAGACCTTCGAGATGAGGCCCTTCTTGTTTACCGCGATCCGCAGCCTGACACCCACGCCCAGATGCGACTTGGCATGGTGGCGTGCGAACAGAGCCGCGAGGCGCGTCTTCCGCTTGAGCTTCACGCGCTTTGACTTGAACGGGCATCCCTTGCCCTTGCAGCTGACGGTCACCTGCGCGCGGCGCGTCACCTTGGACAAGGTCAGGGCGTTCACCGTCGTGAAGCTCTTGAAGGCGGCGAAGATGAAGTCGATCGATCCGTTGACCGCCTGGAACGGGGCCGAGAAGCCGTCGCAGTTCTCGTCGACGCGGTTGCCGGGGACCTCCTTGGCACCTGGATGCACCTTGGCCGTGTTGTCGTTGCAGTCCGGCGGCGTGCTGCAGCTCGTGAAGCCGTCGTGGTCGCGATCGAGGCACACGCGCCATGCGAACGCCGTCGGCGTCGCCTGGACGTTCCCGACCAGGTCCACCGCCCGCACGTCTACCTCATGGCGGCCCTCGCCGAGGCCGGCGACTGCGAAGGGCGAGCCGCACGCTGAGAAGGCCCCTGCGTCGAGCCGGCACTGGAACGTCGAGTTCTCCTCGGAGGACTTGAAGCCGAAGCTCGCCGAGGTCGCCGTCGTGGTCGCCGGGGGGACGGACGTGAACGAGGCCGTTGGTGCGTCGGTGTCCTCGATCAGCGTGATGAACCGTCCCGTCGGCCCGTCGTTCTCGACCGGCACGAGTCGACTGCCCGCGGGCGGGAAGCCGAAGGAGTTGTGCGTACAGCCGGTGCCGCAGGATGCGATGTTAAGGTCGGCGTCGGTCAGGCCGAGCTTCACGCCGATCGCCGTGCGCTGGAACGGGCCCGTGACCTCTCCCGCTCCTGACGTGGCCACGAACGAGTAGTACGGGACGTTCGTGGCGTTGAAGGTGATGTTGCCGAAGCCGCCGGAGTCGATCGCCCCCGCGCCGACGAGGATGCCGCCACCGGCGTTGAAGAAGTTGGAGATGTCCTTTGTGCGGGATGCGATCGCCGTCGAGTCGGGTGTCTGTGCGGCCGGTGGAGATCCGGTCGGCGCGAGGTTGAGGTCGCAGCCGGAGCAGTTGGTGTCCGACGCCACGAAGATGGCGCTCCAGTGGTTCGTGTCGATCACCGGGAAGGTCGCCGTGATCGTCTGCGGGTCGACCACCGTCATCGGCACCTGGCCTACCCCGAAGGCGCGGTTGATCGCGGCTGGCACGTCCTGCGGCGACGGGCCACGGTCGAAGACGAGCACGGGAAGATTGGGATGAGGGGAGCCGTTGCGGACATAGTTCACCGCGACCTGGACGAAATGGCACTCGGCGTTCTGCTGGCCGCAGTGCAGGTCGATGTCGTGCCCGCTCTCGAGCAGCCGCCCAGCCATCGCGGACGGCGCGCACACCATCATCGTCAACGGCGCCACCAGCGCCAGCAACCGAAGTCTCCTCACCCCGGCAACCCTTCCGGATCCCAGGCGCAGCGTCAAGCGTTCTGACGCCACGACAGCGACGACAGCCGAGGCGCTTTCGCCGCTCAGCAGCGGCGCGGCTTGGTCTTGCCGGGCGCCAGGCACAGGAACTTCAGGTGGCCGGTGCCGCCCCGGATGGTCATGTTCGCCACCGCGCCGGTGAACCCGCGCTTGGTGGCGCGGAACTGGAGCACCGCGCCCCG
>DATBFY010000307.1:0-3331 GCA_036558265.1 Tepidisphaeraceae bacterium
CGAAGCCCAGGGCGTCAAACTTCCGGACGACCGCCGGCCACTAGTGTGGCTGGTCTATCACGGCGAAGCGGCCAGGACCGCACAATGGACGCTTCTCCACGAATTGCGGGCCGCCGACGTCGCCGCCGACATGGATCACTCGGGCCGCAGCGTCAAGGCCCAGTTCAAGCTGCTCGACCGGGAGGGGGCGAAATGGGCGGTCACGGTCGGCGATACCGAACTCGCCAACGGCACGGTCGTGCTCAAGGATCTGACGAGCGGCGAGCAGACGACGCTGCCAAAGGATCAGCTCATCGAGCGGCTCCGCACGCCCGCGGCCGCGCGTTGACTTTCATTCCAAATGCCCGATGGTGGCGCTCCGCCACGGATGGCCGACATCGCCGCACAACTCGACTACGCCCAAGCCTCGGCCTGGCGTCGCCGCAAGGGAATCCGCCGCGTCGTCCTCATCACGACGGGGCTGGTCGTCCTGCTCCTGTCCTTGCGTTGGCTCGCCCCCGCGTGGGATCACGCGCGGCTGCTGCATTTCCAGGGCCAGTGTCTCGCCTACCACCTGCCCGCCGACCGCGTCGTGAGCGGCAGCGCCGACCAGGACGTCTGCGCCCCCTGCTGGCGGGAGTTCTACGCCCTCTTCTCCCCGCCCGGGCGCAAGGTGCAGGGCACCGTCTTCCTCCACGAGATGCGCCGGCCCGACGGCGAGCGCCGGTTGGTGGCGCTGGAGGCGTCGAACGTCAACAACGGCTGGCATGATCGCTTGGGCGGGCGGATCGCGTTCGAGTATCACGTCTTCGCGCCGGCCTCGCCCTGGCGCCGCGCGACGCTGCTCGCCAACGCCCCGTTGAACCTGTCGATCCCCTACCAGGACGGGGCCGGCGTGCACCTCCAGGTGCTGGCCGGCCAGCCTGATCCGGCTGACGCCGCGCATTTCACGCTGAAGGTCCGCAACGGCCCGCGCTCGATCACGTTCGACGGGTGGTTGGGGCCCGACGACACGCTCCTGCTCGAGCCGCGCGATCCATCCTGACGCGCGATCATGCGGCAGGCTCATCCACGCCGCAGCCGTAGATTGACCGTTCCCGGTCTCCCCGCGCTTCGCCCATGATGTCTGCTTCGATCTAAAGGAGACGCCACATGCCCACCAGGTTCCGACTCAAGCCGCTTGAAGAACAGGTCGTCGTCATCACCGGTGCGTCGAGCGGGATCGGGCTGACCACCGCGCGCATGGCCGCGCGGCGCGGGGCGAGGCTCGTGCTGGCGGCCCGCAGCCAGGCGGCGCTGCGGCAACTGGAGGAGGAGATCAACGCGGCGGGCGGGCAGGCGCTGGCGGTCGTCACCGACGTCGGCAACCCCGACGACGTGCGCCACCTGGCGGAAGCGGCCGTCACCCGCTTCGGCGGGTTCGACACCTGGGTCAACGACGCGGGGATCTCGATCTACGGCCGGTTGACCGACGTGCCGCTCGAAGACCTGCATCGCCTGATGCAGACCAACCTCTGGGGCGTGGTACACGGCTCATTGGAAGCCGTTCGGCACCTGCGCAGCAAGGGCGGCGCGATCATCAACCTGGGCAGCATCGTCTCGGATCGCGCGATCCCGCTCCAGGGCATGTACAGCGCCAGCAAGCACGCGGTCAAAGGCTTCACCGATTCGCTGCGGATGGAGCTGGAAGAGGCGGGCGCGCCGATCGCCGTCACGCTGGTGCAGCCATCGGGCATCAATACGCCCTTCCCGCGCCACGCGAAGAACTACATGGAGCGCGAGGCGACGCTCCCGCCGCCGGTCTATGCGCCCGACGTGGTGGCCAAGACGATCCTGCACTGCTGCGTGCACCCGACCCGGGACGTGGTGGTGGGGGGCGGGGGCAAGGGGATCGTCACTGCGGGCAAGGTCGCGCCGCGGTTGACGGACCTGGCGATGGAGCATTCGATGTTCGAGATGCAGAAGAAGGACGCCCCGCCGTCGCGACAGGATGCGTTGCACGGGCCGAGCAACGACCTGTCGGAGCGCGGCGACTACGAGGGGATGACCCGCGAGCACAGCCTGTACACCGGCGCGGCGCTGCACCCGGTGCTGACCGGCGCGCTGATCGTGAGCGTGGGCCTGGCGGCGGCGGCGCTGCTGGCGGGTGCCGGGGAGGATTGAAGAAAGGGAAATTGGCCACAGATAACGGCGGATGGACACGGATCAAAAAGGCGAATGCCGGGAAACGTAACCGACGAGGGTGATTTGCATCGAATCGGCCGGGCGGGCATCCTTCGGCCTGCTCATGCTCCTCCTCCGATACCTTCGCAACCTGAACGCCGGCCGGTTGACGCTTTGGTGCTACTTCCTGTGGTACCTGGTCGTGCTCGTGAGGTACTTTGACCCGAGCCCGCGGCTTTGGGCGACGAGCTTCGGGCTTTGCCTGATCGTCGGGTTTGCGCTCTACGTCAATACGACCCGCTCGGGCGTGCGGCGCGTTCACATCGGGTTCTGGCCGGGGTTTCGGCTGTTCATGATGCCGCTATGCGTGTCGAGTTTTTCGGCGCTGGTGAAAGGACGGGGATTCTTCCTGATCTTCTCGCCCGACCCGCGCGAGTTGGCGCTGGCGACCGGCCTGTGTGCAACGCTGTGCCTGGCGACGTGGGTCGCAAAGCGCACCCTCCCCCCTGCCCCACTCGGAACCCGGAACGCGGAACTCGGCACTGACGTTTAGGGCGCCAGCTTCACGGTGTAATTCGTCACCGGTTTCCCGGCCTTATCGACGAACCGCAGGCAGGCCTCCCAGTTGTTCTTCTCGTTGATCACCTTGAAGACGATCACGTTGCTGCCCTTGTCGAGGTTGACGTGCTCGGCCTTGTCGGTGTCCTTCTCGAGCGAGCGGCCGGTGTCGTTCTTCACGACCTCCTTGCCATTAACGTAGACCTTTCCCTGGTCGTTGCTGCCCATGAGCATTGTCAGGTCGGGCATCGCCTTGTCGCAGACGACGTAGGCCACGATGTAGCCGACCACGTCCTCGTTCGATCCGCCCAGAGCCTCGTTGAGGTCGAGGTGATAGTCCTTGGCCTTGACGGCCTTCCAGGTCTGCTCCTTGTCGCCGACCTTCTGCTTTTCGCCTTCCTTGGGCTTGATGGCGGCCTCCTCGGGGATCTGCTTCTTGTCGATCTCGTCCTGCCCGCTGCTCTCGGCGATGGGGAACGGGCCGAGGATCAGCCAGTCGCGGATGAAGCCCTCCTCGTCGGGCTTCATGTCCTGGGCGCGGGTTGGAGCGGTGACGAGGATCAACGCCAGCGTGGTGACGCACGACAGGAGCGCGAGCCGGTGCCTCATGATGCCTCCGCGGTTGAGTGTG
>DATBFY010000308.1:0-7902 GCA_036558265.1 Tepidisphaeraceae bacterium
TGACCCAACGCTCCTCATCCCCTCATCTCCCCGTCCGTGCAGTGCTGTGTTCAACCGCAATCACCTCCTTAGTGCTTCTTCGATTGCTTTCAGCAACACACTCGCGGCCACCGGCTTGTCGAGAATACCGAACGGCTGCTCCAAACGCGTCCGTACCTGCTCCGCAATGTCGCTTTGTCCGGTAAGAAACATGGTGGGCAACGGGTCGCTGCGATCCAAGAGCCACTGTCGCACGTCCAATCCACTCATCCCCGGCATCGACAGATCCAACACCAGGCAAGCGCTTGCGTCTGGTTTGTATTTCTCAATGAACTCCAGGCCCGAACCGAACGTTTCGGGGCGATATCCGTTTGCCCGCAACAGGCTGGCCAGCGATCTCAATACTGCCGGGTCGTCATCGACCAGGTACACGGTTCGCTGTTGATTCATATGCCGTTCCATTTTTCGCGGAGAGGGTAAACCTCACGATCGCCCCCTTGTCCCCGTTGTTGGCCACCACCAAGCGGCCCCCGTGCATGCGGACGATCGTCTGGCAAATCGTCAGCCCCAGTCCCAGTCCTTTCGCTTTCGTGGTTTGAAAAGGCTCGAACACGTGCTGCAACATCTCCTTCGAAAATCCTGGTCCACTGTCCGTGAGCGATACTTCCACTTCCTGGGCCATCCTCCGGGACTCAATCGTCAACTGGCGCCCATTCTCCGGCATATCCGCCATGGCGTCGCAGGCGTTGATCACAAGGTTCAGGAGCACTTGCCGCAATTGGACACCGTGGCCGTTAATCAGCGGCAGGTTCGGATCGAGTTTCAACACCAGGGTCACACCCCGGAGGACCAGGTCGCTGCCCAGCATCTGCAGCACCTCTTTCACCGCCAGGTTCACATCATCCTCCCCCATCTTTTCCGGAGCCTTTCTGAGCATCGCGCGCATGCCCGCAATGATTTTCCCTGCTCGTTGCCCCTGCTCCACGACCGCTTTCAGCACGTCGCTCAACTCCTGGTCGTTCCTGGGGTCCCCGTTCATCAATGCTTGCGCAGCCTCCCCGCTGCAGACATTCGCCGTCAATGGCTGGTTCAACTCATGCGCCAGCGCACCGGCAAGTTCGCCCAGCATCGAAACCCGGCTCACATGCGCCAAATCCTGCTGCAATCGCTCGGCTTGCGCCTGCGCATCCTTGGCTCGTTCTTCGGCCAGATTTCGTGCCTGTTCGGCCTTGCGCCGTCGCCGCAGGTTAAAGGCCAAACCTGCAATCAACGCCGCCTGGGCCACCACGACGGAACCTCCCGTAACGGTCACAAACCGGTATCGCTCCCAGGTGGTGGGCGATCGATATTCGATGACGCTGCCTGCCGGAAGCCGCTGCTCCGCGATGTTCCACCGCTGCAGCTCTCGCCAATCGTAAGTTGGCACGCTCTCTCCAAGCGGAGGCGGACGAAAGCGCGCCGGCGGTTCCCCCTTGAGGATGCGCGCGGCGGCCGACGCCGTTTGACCCGCCAATTCGTTCACTGCAACAAGCGGCCCCCCCACGATTCCATGGCCCAGTTGGAAATCATGGATGCCGAAAATGGGCGCGTTCGCCACCTCGTGTAAACCGGCCAGAGCCTGGTTTCCGGTCATGGGAATCCCATCGCCATCAACCAATAAATCCCCGAAAAGCATGACTGAGCCGCGAGGCAGCGCGGCAGCCCGCTGCTTCATTTGCTCGAACGAAAGCCCGCTGAACGATTCGCACGTTATTCGATTCGCAGGCAACCCACTCTCGCGCATGAATTCGTTCGACCAAAACCTCTCCAGCGGCGAGTTGCCAAACACGATCACCACGTTCGTGGTCCCCGGCATCAGCCGCAGCATCGCCTGGACCAACCCCGCCATGTCGTGCCGCACTGCAATCACGGCGTCGCTGGTCGTCAGCATCGAGCTTTTAACCATGCGCTGGTCTACCGATGCGAGGATCATCGGCGTATCGGGAAAGAGGCGCGCCCGATACTTCTGGGCAAAACCAACCGCCGGCGCACCCATTGGCACGACCAGATCGAGGCGGTGCCCGGCGAATAGCGCGCTCAGGTAACCCACAAACGCGCCTTCTTCCCTGTTGTCAAATCGCGCACTTGCCAGTGCCACATCGAAAAAATCCACAGGCTGTGGCGACTGGCGCGCCAGTCCTGCGCGAAACTCCGCGGAAAATGTGTTGAACGGCTCGAAGTCCCGTCCAAATGAGTGAATCAACAGTACGCGCCGCGGTTGCGCCCCAACGTTCAACGGGATCAGAAGCAGAATCAGGAAAACGCCGCGCCCCACGAGCCGATCGACGCACCCGGCCTTCAGCCCGATCGCCCGGTCCTGCAACGCTGGCACTCGCTGTCCCTTCATGTCGTCTGCCTTTGGCCGTCCAAGCCAATTCTCGACCCCCTCCGCTTCGGCTTGCGCCCCCGGACAGTAACGGGGGCGTTCGCACCTGACCCGCTTGATCTTGCTAAAAAGAGGACGGTGGGTTTTCCTTCCCGTCGACGTTCTCACGTCAGAACCGGGCATTATCGGCATGGATTGGCAGAAGGCAAGGAACTGATAAATTGTCGAAACCTGGCATTCACGTGGCCGACGTTGTCGGTGGTTTTGAACGGACGGTCGGCCGCGTCGAATGCGCTTCTGGAGTACCTCAGGAAACGACCATGTCCCACCACCCCGCACCGCTATGGAACGTGCTGGAACAGGAGTTCGTCGCCCTCGGCGGGACCCTTCCCGACTCCTACACCACCGCCCGCGACGCCGCGCTCGCCCAGATCGCCCCGGACGGTGAGGAACGGCTCGGGCGGGAGAACCAGGCCGTCCTCCCGCTCCTCTACGGCGTCTTCCACCACCGCGCCGCCTCCGGCGGCCCGAAGCGAACCGCCCTCTGCTTCTCCGGCGGCGGCATCCGCAGCGCCACGTTTAACCTGGGCGTCCTCCAACGCCTGGTCGAGCTCGACCTCCTGCCCGAATTCGACTACCTCTCGACGGTATCCGGCGGCGGCTATCTCGGGAGCTGGTTGAGTGGCTGGATCAACCGCGAACCGGATGGCGCCGACGGCGTCATACGATCTCTGAAGAGCGCCACCCCGGGCGCAACCGATCCCGAACCGCAGCCGCTCCGCCACCTGCGGAAGTTCAGCCGCTACCTCAGCCCCACCCTGGGCCTCTTCTCAGCCGACACCTGGACGCTGGCGACGATTTACCTGCGGAACCTGATGCTGAACTGGCTGGTGCTGATCCCGCTGCTGGTGGCGATCCTGATGATCCCGCGACTTTGCGTCGCCGTGGTGGCACTGGATCCGTGGTGGCGGGGCGAGCGGTTCCTCAAGCTCTCGCCGGACGTGCTCATGGGTCTCCTGCTGCTGGTGGGAATGGGGCTGGCGGCGTGGACATTTGCTTATACCGGGCTGTATCAACCCAGCGCGCGCAAGGCACGGCTGCTGCGCGCGGGTAAGGATCCCTCGCGGCTGCCTCCGCCGCGCGGGGCGAGCGGACAAATTCACTTCCTCAAGTGGTGCTGGACGCCGCTGATGGTCTCGGCGGTGTGCCTTTCGGCGTTCTGGGCGTGGGTCGGGGCGGACAATCCGGTGATGTTCAACTGGGCGTATTTCGTCGCGTTCGGGATCTTCCTGGGCGTGATCGGGTGGGCGGTCTTCGCCGCGTCCGACGGCGAGCTGGCCAAGCTTTACGAGCTTCCGTGCGTGGTGCTGGCGGGGAGCGTGTTCGGACTCTCCCTTTGGGGATCGGCCTACCTGATGCAGGCGATCGTCCCGTATCGACCGGATCCGACGCACATCGAGCCCTCTTTGGGCGAATTTTACGCGCGTTACGTCTTTTTAGGTCTTCCACTGATCATTATGTCCTTCAGCGTCGGCGGCACGCTTTATGTGGGTTTCGTCAGTCGGCTGCGGTCGACGCACGACGAGGATCGCGAGTGGTGGGCGCGGGCGGGGGCGTGGCTGCTCATGGCGGTGGTCGGCTGGCTGGCGATCGCGGGCGTGGTGCTGTACGGCCCGGGGCTGATCCTCTGGGGCGGCCGATGGTTGAGCGTGACGGCCGCGTCATTGGGCGGCGTGACGGGCCTGGTGACGCTTTGGCTGGGTCGCAGCGCCGCCACGCCGGCCAACCGCACAACAAGGGAAGACGGGCGGTGGACGCAGGTGGCCATGTCATTGCTGATGGCGCTGGCGGCGCCGATCGCGATCATCGTCCTGATCATCGGTTTATCGCTGGCGGCGGGGGTTCTGCTCTTCATGACGTGGACGCACGTCGCCTCGCCCGATGTGCTCAAGCCCCTGTTTCCCGAGATCGTTGGTCAAGGAGGGCGTTTCTGGTCGGGCGATCCGGCTGAGGCCTACTTTCGCATGCTGTACGTGCCCGCCCCCCTGCTGGTGCTGGGGTGGATGGCGGTGCTGGCGGGGTTCGGCCTGCTCATGTCGCGCATCATCGACCTGAACAAGTTCTCGATGCACGGGATGTACCGCGATCGCATCGTGCGCGCGTACCTTGGCGCCAGCCGCGCGGAGCTGCGGCGGCCTGACCCGTTCACCGGGTTCGATCCCGACGATCACATCGACGTCCACAAGCTCCGTCCCGAGGTGGTGCGAAAGGCCGACCTGCTGGCGGATGGCGATTTCATCCCGCGGCTGGTCGCGGCGGCCGGGCGGAAGAAGCGGGACGTGAACGATGCGGCGGCGGCGGCGGATGGCGTTTCGCAATACCTGGTGAGCCGGATGCAGGCCGGGACGCGCGAATCGCTTGCGATGATCGAGCAACGGCGCGAGCGTGTCCTGGCGGGGCTGCTCGAGGACCTGGCGGCGATCGTCCTGGAGGATGACTTTGCCAAATCGTCTGTATTTCGGGCCGATTTGACAGGGAATGGATCGCAGGCGGTACCCGACGCGCAGCGGCTTGCCCAGGACCTGCCGTTGCGCAATCGCCTGTTGCTCGATGCCGCGTATCCCAAGGGGATCCGAGCCTTGCCGGCGGAGCGCATCGGTTCGATCAAGCCGCTGCACGTGATCAACATCGCGCTGAACCTGGTGAGCACGGACGACCCGACCTGGCAGGAGCGCAAGGCGGAGAGCTTCACGGTTTCGTCGATGCACAGCGGAAGCGGTCGGCTGGGTTACCGCAGCTCGTTGCGATACGGGGGCGACCACGGCATCGGCCTGGGGACGGCGGTCACGATCTCGGGCGCGGCGGTGAGCCCGAACATGGGGTATCACTCGTCGAAGCCGATCGCGTTCCTGATGACGCTGTTTAACGTTCGGCTGGGATGGTGGCTTGGGAACCCGGGCGTTTACGGGAACGACACGTTCCGCCGGGCGTATCCCGTGTTCAGCGTGACGCCGCTGGCGGCGGAGGCCCTGGGGCTGAGCGACGCGCGGCATCGGTACGTGTACCTGTCGGACGGCGGTCACTTCGAGAACCTGGGACTGTACGAGATGGTGCGCCGGCGGTGCCACGTGATCGTGCTGGGGGACGCGGGGCGTGACCCCAAGTGCGCGTTCGAGGACCTGGGCAACGCCGTGCGCAAGATCCGGATCGACATGGGGATCCCGATCACGTTCCGGGGGAGCATCGCGATTCGCGCCCGCGACGCCGCCGATGCGGCGACGGCCGGGCGATACTGCGCGATCGCGGACATTCATTACCAGGCCGTGGACGGCGCGGGCGCGGTGGACGGGGTGCTGCTCTACCTCAAGCCGGCGTTTTACGGGGGCGAACCGGCGGACGTTTACAACTACGCGAAGGGGTGCGAGGACTTCCCGCACGAATCGACGGCGGACCAGTTCTTCAGCGAATCGCAGTTCGAGAGTTATCGCGCGCTGGGGTATCACACGCTGCAGGCGATCTGGGGTGGGAACGCGGCCGGCGGCCGGCTGGAGGACCTGGTGGGGCGCGCGAGCGCGTATCTGGGGTTGGAGATGGCGGCGGAGAAGTCGGGCGAGGGGATTGCGGGCGCGCCGGACGCGATTCGCGCGTGAAATGCGGGGGCGGCGCCACCGATGCGCTGATGGAGTGCTGATTTGATCAGTCGTCTGGATCCGGGGCGGCGCTCTGGTCGCGAAGCTCCCTGCGCTATGCCCCGGCTTGCTGGGAGGCGAGGTGAAGGGGCTCTATTCGGTCCACAGGTCGGCGTCGCGCTGTCCCAGCAGGGAGTCGGGGGGAGAGAGGAGGGGGTTGTCTGCGCGGATGGGGATCGCGGCGGCGGCGGTCGGGGCCGAGGACGGTGTGGGAGTGGGCTCTGGCGCGGCGGGGGACGGGGTGGGTTGGGGTTCGCCGGCCAGCACGGAGGGTGTGATCGGATCGACGTCGACGAGGACGTCGTCGAGGATGATGATCGAACCGCCCTGATCGGCGTCGGGGGGCAGCGGATCGTTGGTCTCGCGGATCTCGGTGGGCCAGCCATAGGGGTGGAGCAGGTCCAGGCCGTCGCCGCCGTCGAGGGTGTCGTCGGTCGTGCCGCCGGAGAGCGAGTCGTCGCCGTCGCCGCCCTGGAGGAGGCTGGCGCCGATGCCGCCGAAGAGGCGGTCGTCGCCCGTGCCGCCGCGGAGGACGGCGGGGGCGAAGGGGCCGTCGCCGGGGAAGACGATGCGGTCGCCGAGGTAGTTGCTGTTGCCCTCGGAGGCGATCTCGTCGTTTCCGGCGCCGCCGTCGATGGTGGTGGGGAGGTCGACCAGTCCGCTGAAGTTGTGGAAGCAGACGGAATCGTCGCCCTCGCCGGCGTCGATCGAGATGCCGACCAGCGTCGCGCGGTCGAAGGCGCGGCGGACGTCGTTGACCGACACGTAGACCTGCGAGGGATCGCGATACTGGGTGCCCACCATCACGTCGTCGTTGGCGTCGGAGGTGCGGATGGTGAGGACGCCGTCGATCACCGACACGGTGGCGACGGGGCGATCGAGGCGGTCGTAGAGGACGTCGGTCTGGCCGGGATTGATCCAGGGGGCATCCGGGAGCGTGTCGTTGCCGCCGCCGCCGCTGATCGAGTCGTTGCCGCCCTGTCCGTCGACCAGGTCGTCGCCCGCGCCGCCGACGAGGGTGTCGTCGCCGTCACCGCCGAGGAGGGTCATGGGGATGACGCCGCCGCTGCGGTCCTCGACGATGAGCGCATCGCGTCCCGCGCCGGCATCGACGAGGATGCCGCGGATCTTGTCGCGGTTGAAATTCCAGGTGAGGCCGGTGTGTGCGATGGGGTCGTCCTGGAGGACGGCCAGGCCCGTGCCGAAGTCGCTGCCGGACCGGCCACCGACGTCCGCGTCGTCCATGACCTGGATGAGAATGTCGTCGGGCCCGTCGGTGCCGCGGACGATGAGGAGGCCGTCTTCGACGGTGACGGAGAGGAAGCGGCGGGGTTCGAGCCGCTCGATCCAGACGCGCGGACGAAGGTCGTAAGTGCGAGGGCGAACGAAACCGAGTGTCCCCATATTGACCTCCGCGGGGCAGGAGAACGGATTTCAGCTTACCGGGCTGATCCGTGGGGTGCAAAGGAAATGCGCGGGGTCGAGCAGGCCATCATGGGAAGATGGGAAAGGCGTGCGTTTGGCGCGCTCAGGCGAAGGTCCATTCGGGTTCGTCGGCGGAATTGAAGTAGACGGCGGGGACGGGGCGACCCAGGAGGCGAAGGAGCACGCAGAGCTGGGCGCGGTGGTGGATCATGTGGTTCAGGCACCAGATGCGCAGGATCGCGACGCGCGGCTGGGTATGCAGGACCTGCGGGCCGTGACGCAAGGTCCAGGGGCGAGTGAGCGCGCCATCATCCATCTTTGCGAAGGCTTCTTTGACCGCGGCGGCGTTCTTATCGAACGTTTGGAGGACGTCCGCCAGGCCTGTGGGGTCGTTGCGCATCGTCTGGGGACTTGCCATGTCGAACTCGTCCTTGCGGATCGTGT
>DATBFY010000309.1:0-15253 GCA_036558265.1 Tepidisphaeraceae bacterium
CGTTGCGGGCGCGTTCGGTGCGCGGGTCGTCGCCGGGTCTGGCTTGATCATGGCTCGCCCTCACCGTGTTCAGCGCCGCGCGCGTCGGTCACCCGGAAGGTGATTGTGTCAACGTTACCTCGCGTCCGGCCAATTGCCCAGCCCGTTTTGGGCTGGGTTAGTTCCCGGAGGGAGGCGTCACCCATGACGGGCAGCAACCCGATGCCGGGGGCTTGTGCGCATGGTTTCGTAAATTTATAATTCGTTGTTCCGGTTGCAGGGCATGGCAGATTCATGGCGACCGGGCGGCGCGGGACAGCACAGGGTGGAGGCAACCGGAGGCATGCCGTGCATCGATGGCGCGTCGCAGTCATGTTGAGTGTCGTGTGGGCTATTGCGGCCACGGCCCGGGGTCAGGCGACAGGGGCGGCTGCCGGCGCGCCCGCTGCAGCGCCGACGACGACGCAGAATCCGGGCGGGGATGCCAAGCCCTTCAAGACGGCGGAGCTGGAGCAGATCGCGGCGCCGATCGCGCTCTACCCCGATTCATTGCTGGCGCAGATCTTCATGGCGTCGACGTATCCGGTGGAAGTGATCCAGGCCGAGCGGTGGCGGAAGGCCAACAAGGAGCTAAAGGGTGACGCGCTTGCCGCGGAGCTGAATAAGAAGGACTGGGACGCGAGCGTCAAATCGCTGGTGAATTTCCCGCAGGTGCTCGAGATGATGAGCACGCAGTTGGATTGGACGGTCAAGTTGGGGGATGCCTTCATCGCCGACCAGGCCGCGGTGATGGCCGCGGTCCAGCGCTTGCGGTCAAAGGCCAAGGCCGAGGGGAACCTGAAAGACACGCCCGAGCAGAAGGTGACGGTGGAGCAGGCGCCCGCGCAGGCCGTGGTGGTGCAAGGTGCGCCGCCGGCGCCCCCGCAGATCATCACGATCCAATCCACGAACCCGGACGTGATCTACGTGCCCAGCTACAGCCCGTCGGTGGTCTACGGCGTCTGGCCGTATCCGGCCTATCCGCCGTACTACTATCCGTACTATTACCCGGGGTACGTGGCGAGCAACATGATCTCGTTCGGCTTCGGCGTGGCGCTGGGGGCGGCATGGGGGCACGCGTGGGGCGGCTGCAACTGGGGCGGGGGCGACGTGGACATCGACGTTGACCGGAATATCAACCGCAACCGGAACATCAATCGGGAGAGCGCCCGGCAGAACATTCAAAACCGGTCAGCGAATCGGACCGGGAACCGGAGCGCGTTTCAGCACGATCCGTCGCACCGCAAGGGGGTCTCGTATCGGGACCGGGCCACGGACAACCGCATGAATGGCGCCCGGAATCGGTCCGCCGTGCAGGCGCGAAACGAGTTCCGGGGCTTTGCGGACTCGGGCCGGCGTGACATTGCGCGCGGCGGCGCCGACTCGTTCCGCGGGGCCGGCGGCGGCGGCGGCGACCGTGGCGTTGGCGGCGGCGGCGTTGGTGCCGCCAATCGCGGGGGATCGACGCCGCGCACCAGTGCAGGTCCATCGGGTTTTTCCGGGAATCGCGGCGGTGCGAGCCCGAGCCAGCGACCGGCGTCGTCTTCCCAATATCGAGGCAGCGCCTTTTCCGATTCGAGCCGTGGCGGTTCGGCGACGCGCGCCGACAGCAGCCGCGGTCGGTCCAGTCGCGGCGGGAGCGCCCCTGCGCGAGGCGGCGGCGGTGGTCGCGGGGGCGGAGGCCGCGGCGGCGGCGGCGGCGGCGGGAGACGATGATCCGCGGCCCCGGCGATTTCTTGCGCGGTGCGGTCAACGCGTGGTCTGGTCAGCGCGGGTCTGGAGGATCAATCCCATGAATTTTTCACGCGCGCGATTGAGTTTGCGGACGGCTGCCGCGTCGCGGATCGGCTTGAGGCCTGTGTTGACGATCCTGTGCGGAGCGGCGTTTCTTTACGGGTGTGCCAGGGAACCGCAGGGGTTCGCTTCGCCCGAGGAAGCGGTGAAGGCGCTTACCGATGCGGTTCGCAGTGACAGCACCGAGCGGCTCACGGCCATTCTTGGCAGTGAGGGCAAGCCGATCCTCTCTTCGGGCGATGACGTTGCCGACCGCAATGGCCGCCGCGAATTCCTGGCGCTTTTCGATCAGAAGCACTCGCTCGCGGACGACGACGCGGACGGGAAGACGCTGATCGTCGGCAATTCAGATTGGCCTTTCCCCATCCCGATCGTGAAGGACGGCCAGAAGTGGGTGTTCGACACCGCGGAAGGCAGGGAGGAGATCCTCGACCGCCGCATCGGCAAGAATGAGCTGTCGACGATCCAGGTGTGCAGGGCGATCGGCGATGCCGAGCACGATTACGCGCTTCTGGATCCGAACGGCGACGGCGTGCACGAGTACGCGCAGCGGTTTGCCAGCGAGCCGGGCAAGCACAACGGTCTTTACTGGCCGACCGCCGAAGGCGAAGCGCTCAGCCCGCTGGGCGAGTTGGTGGCGGCGGCTTCCCAAGAGGGGTACGTCCTGGGGGAGGGCGGCCCGACGCCCTACCATGGATATTATTATCGCCTGCTCACCGCCCAGGGGCCGCACGCCGCCGGCGGCGAGTTGGACTACATCACCAAGGGCAGGATGGTGGTCGGATTCGCCGTGATGGCATACCCAGCGGAATACGACAACTCCGGGGTCATGACCTTCATCATGGGTGCGGACGGCGTTGTCTACCAGAAAGACCTGGGCAAAGAGACGGCGAAGCTGGTCGCTGCCATGAAGGCGTTCGACCCCGGCGAAGGATGGACGAAAGCGGACGAGCCGTCTCGCACTCAACGACCGTAAGCAAGGGCGTGACGTTCACTGCTTCCCAAGCGTCAGCTCGTAGAGGGGCTGGCGGGTGGCGCTTTGGCCTTTGAAGATGACGACGGTTCCGTCCAGGATCTTGACGAGTTGCGACTCGTCGAGGTTGCAGGTGTTGACGGCCAGCCGATCGACGTCGGATTCGTTGTAGCCGAGCATGTCGAGGTGCCCCTTGGCGCGGACCTCGCGCGCGTCGTGGCTGGTGAAGACCAATGAGACGTCGTAGCGCGTCGATTGGCCGACGCCGCCGGGCCGCTGCAACTCGACCTGGGCGGGGAGATGGTAGGGTTTGTTGTCCACGGTCATCACGCTGCCGGGTGGGCCGTCGAACGTGACCCTGGTCGTGGCACATCCGGTCGTCAACAGCATGATTCCCATTAATCCGGCCAGTTTGATCCTGAACATGTGGATCCAGCCTATCCGCAATTTTCGGTAAAGAAAAGATCGGCGAGGTTCAGGGCAGTGCGAAACCGCAAGCGACGTTTGGAGCGGCGCGGCGAAGCGATCGGGAACACGGGCGAGCCGCCCGTGCCACGTGATTAGGTACCCAAGCTGCGGTAATGGTCCACCCACCTTTGTCCGATGTCCGTCCAGTCGAATTCGGCCAAGGCGAACGCGCGCGCCCTGGCAGCCTTGTCCGCTCGCAATGCGGGGTCAGCCAGCCACCGGCGCAGTTCCGACGCGACCGAGTCGATGGTCGTCTCGACCACCGCCCCCACGCCGGCGTCGGTCACGCGGGGGTGCAGGTAGACCTGGTCGGAGACGATCGCGGGGCAGCCGCAGGCCAGGGCCTCGGGGACGACGATGCCGAAGTTCTCGTGGAAGCTTGGGTGCGCGAGCACGTACGCGTCCACCAGCGCCGCGAGCTTGTCGGGGCCGGTCAACATGCCGGTCAGCACGGTGCGGTCGCGGATGCCGGCCTGGTCGATCATCTGCTCGACGGTGCGGCGGTAGCCCGAATGCGAGTCCGGGCCGACGATGACCAGGGCCGCGTCGGCGCCGGCCGTCGCCTGTGCGAACGCGGGGATCAACAGTTCCAGGCCTTTCCCGTAATCGAGCCGGCCGAGGAACAGGATGATCCGGCGATCACCGACCTGGGGAAATTTGGCGCGAAAAGTCCCCGGAGCGGGCAGGTCGGCGAACTGTGAGACGTCAAGCCCGAACGGCTCGACGATCGAGCGTCCTCCAAGACCCAGACGGGCGACCTCGTCGCGCTCCCGAGCCGTGGCGAAGTGCAGGCTGGCGGCTCGCTTCAGGTCGGCTTTGAGCTTGAGGTGCAGGTAAAGCCGCTTCTTCCAGTAGCCGTTGGCCATGTTCCAGGTGTCGAGCATGCCGTGGGGCGTCACAACGTAGGGAGTGCCGCGGTGCCAGGCCTTGCGGCAGGCGAGGTCCTGGATCTGTTCCCATACGGCATGGACGTGAACGACGTCCACCTGTTCGATCAATTGTTCCAACAGCTTTGCGGTGTGCGGGTGGCGCGACATGGGGTTGGTCGCGGGCCCGATGTGCGTGACGCGAATGCCGTTCGATTCGTATTGGGCCACCACGTCCGGGCACGGGTCGGAGGTCCAGGTGGCGACGATGGAGACGTCGAGGCCCGCGCGCTGCTGCGCTGCGGCGAGTCCGGAGAGGACCATGGGAGGTCCGCCATTGGCGCGGTTGATTCCCGAGATGGCATGGAGCACGCGCATGGAGGCTTTATAGAAGACGCGCCGAATGTTAGCAGCCTAAGCAGGCTCAACGAAGGCGCGTCGCGCGTGCGGTGCACTTGATGGGCTGCGCACGGTGGAAATACCTATGGCGAATTGCGACAGGCATGGCGATAATCTGCGTGGGCTTTTCACATCTTTCCGGCGTTCACATCGCTGGGACCGTTCAAACGGAGTTGCATCATGAGCAGAGGGTATCCCGGGAGAAAGCGGGCCACAAAGGCTTACTGGAAGGGCGTTGAGGCGGGCAAGCGCGGCCGCCGATACAATCCCTACGGCAACGCGCGCCTCAAGACCCTGTTCGACGCGGGCCGCCTGCGCGGCCTGGCGACGGCCGGGCAGCAGCGCGGCCTTGGCGGCGCGGCGATGGGCCCCGTGGGGCCGCGGTCGTTCAAGGCCACGCCGCGTCCGGCGGCGCCCTTGCCGCCGCGGCGACCGTCGCAGGGATTCCGCGCCGGGTAACGGCGCGCCGCGCGAACGTTGTCCAGCAGGGTTGTGGCAGCAGCAGTAGCGGCGGCGCGGGCGCGTCGTGAGGTGCGCATCGAGTGCGGCCGGTGCTTGGCGCTTCGTGACCGTCGTCACGGTCCGCAGCCGATTGGAATTCCCCCCGAGTTTCTGGCAAGATGCTCGCGCGTGGCTAATGCTCGCGCGAGCACTCGTAGCTCAATTGGATAGAGCATCGGTCTTCGGAACCGAGGGTTGCAGGTTCGAGTCCTGCCGAGTGCGTTGACGGGCGACCCGCATCCAACCGTCGAAGAGGGTTTGCGCGGGAGGGAACGTCGGTTTCGTTCACACGGAAGCCGGCGGATTTACCGATTGGGGCTCCATGCACCGCCGAGCGGATCCATCCCGAAATCCGGCAACTGGAGTCTCCTCAACGGGTCCGTGCAACGACCGGCGCCGACCACCGTCATTTACATGAGGCAGCGACGGTCCGGTTCTGATTGGTTGACGATTATTGAGGTTCCGATTCGATGCATACGATCCTGGCGACCCTGGGAACGGACGGGGATGTCGTGCCGCATGCTGGCCTGGGGGCGCGGTTGCGGTCGCGCGGGCACGAGGTCACCCTGGCCGCTCCCGAGCCCTTTCGAGCCCTGGCGGAAAGCCTCGGTATCGCTTTTCGGCCGCTGGTGACGGCTGAGGAGTTCGGCGAGATGATCGCCGACCCGGATCTCTTCCACCCTTTATTGAGCGGGCGGATGATGGCCCGGTGGGGAGCCCGGTTCATTCCGCGCAATTATGAGTTGCTCGCCGAGCTCACCGCGGGGGCGGAACGGGTGCTGGTCACCAACCCGGGGGTACTCGCGGCGCGGCTGGTGCAGGAGAAGCTGGGCCGTCCGACGGCCACCCTGCTGCTCCAGCCGGGGATGATCCCGAGCACGTTCGCACCGCCGGAGATGCCCGGCGGGCTGACCCTTCCGCAGTGGGTGCCGAGGCCGCTGGGCGAACTGTACTGGGCGGGCGTGGACACGGCGGGGTATCTGCTCGTGGCGCGGTCATTGAACCGGGTGCGCTCGGCGATCGGGCTTGCGCCGGTTCGGCGGCTGTTCCGCTGGTGGCTGTCGCCGGAGCTGGTCGTCGGACTGTTCCCGGAGTGGTACGCGGCGCGACAACCGGATTGGCCGGCGCAACTCCGGCTGGCGGGGTTCGGCCGGTATGACGGCGACCGGGGGGGCGAGTTGGGCGAAGACGTTCGCGCATTCTGTCGGTCCGGGAGCGCGCCGATCGCGTTCACCCTGGGAACGGGGATGACGCACGCCGCGCGGTTTTTCCGAGCGGCGGCGGCCGCGTGCGAGTTACTGGGGGCTCGCGGCATACTGCTGACCAAGTACGCGCACCAGTTACCGGCGCGCTTGCCGCCGGGCGTGCGGCACTGCGCGTTCGCGCCGTTCCGGAAGTTGCTGCCGCTGTGCGGGGCGGTGGTTCACCACGGCGGGATCGGCACGACGGCCGCGGCGTTGTCTGCGGGCGTGCCGCAACTGATCCTGCCCCTGGCGTGGGACCAACCGGATAATGCGGCGCGGGTTCGGCGGCTGGGCGTCGGACTTTCTCTCGGGCCGCGGCAGCGGACCGCCGGACACCTGGCCCGGGCGCTGGCCCGGCTGATGGCCCCGGAGACACGAGATCGATGCCGCGCGGTCGCGAATCAGGTCGGTGATGTGGACGGGTTGGACGTGGCCGCCGACTGGATTGAACGGTTGGCGGCGCGCTCACTCACACCGGCCGCAAATCGTGAAGCCCGCGCAATGGCGCCCGCTTGCTGACGCCATTTGAGGTCCCCTTCACCCCAGCACGAATTGCGCCACGCTCCCGGATCGACCCGTCGTGACCTCCAGCCTCGCGTCGATCCACTCCCTCAGCTCGGTCACGTGCGAGATGATCCCGACCAGGCGTCCACCTTTCTGCAGGTCGCGCAGCGCGCGGATCGCCAGGTCGAGCGATTCGGGGTCGAGCGTGCCGAAGCCCTCGTCCACGAAAATCGTTTCGAGGCGGATGCCGCCAGCGTAGCTCTGGACGACGTCCGCGAGGCCCAGTGCGAGAGACAGCGAGGCGAGGAACGATTCACCGCCTGACAAGGTGGAGACCGGCCGCACGGTGGAGGTGTGTGTGTCGTGGACTTCCAGATCCAGGCCCCCGGCGCGGTTGCCGCCTGCCAACTCCTTCGAGCGCTGGAGCAGGAAGCGTCCCTTGGACATCGTCCGGAGGCGCTGAGTGGCGGCGTAGAGGACCTCATCGAGGAAGACGCCCAGGACGTAGCGCTGGAAAGTGATGCGTTGTGCGTTCTGCCCATTGGCGGCGTCGGCGATGGCGCCGACGACCGCGTAGCGTGCGTCGAGGTCTGCCAGCGCCGATTCGAGCTCGGTCAGGCGGGCGATGCATGCATCGAACGAGGTCAGCCGCTCGGTAAGCTGCGCCAAGAGGTTGATCTTGGCCTCCAGCGCCTGCTGCGCCGCCGCGTCTGTCGCGGCAAGAGCGGCCAGGTCGGGCGACGTCAGATCAACCGTCGCCGCCCGCGCCCGTTCGAGACGGGCCTTGGCCGCGCCGACGGCGACGTGATAGTCGCGGATCCGGGCGTCGATGGCGCGGATCTCGTCGTTACCAAGGCGCGCGGCCTTGAAGGCGGCGTGGTCGTCGAAGCCGGCCTGGCGGGCTTTGTCGCCAAACTCGCGGCGGAGGGTGTCATAGAGGGTGTTAGAGGTCTCGGCGAGCTTGGCGGCGTTGTCGAGATCGGACTGGGCGCGAGTCCAGGAGGTCGAAGCTTCATCGGCGCTCTTGCGCGCTGACGCCAGCGCGTCATCCAAGGCCTTACGGCGCCGCGCGATGGTCTCGCGCTCGCGGTCCAGGGCGCCGGACGCGCGGAGCTCTTCGGGTACGGCTGACTGGCGTTCGGTGAGGATCGCCTCGGCGGCGGAAAGCGCGGCGTGCGCGGCCGTGGCGGCCTGATCCGCCTGCGCCAGGCGGCTGGTCGCCAGCGATTCCTGTGACCTGGCGTTTTTGACGCTGCGCTGGGCGCGGTCGAGCTCGACGCCGGCGTCTTCGGCCTGCCGCAACCGGGCTTCGAAGTCCTTCAATTCACGCTCGAGCGACTCGACATCATGACCGATCCGCAGGCCCAGGCCCTCTTCCAATTGCGCGATCTGTGATTCGATGCCGTTCAACTCGCCCTGATGCCTGGCCAGATCTGCCTGGAGTTGAGCGTGATCCTTTGCCTGTTGGGCCACATGGTCACGGGCCTGGCGGAGCTTGGCTTCGGACGGAAGATCCTCGTCCGACCGCGCCGGCCGCGGGTGGTCGAGCGAACCGCAGACGGGACAGGGTTGGCCGTCCGACAGGGATCGGGCCAGGAGGGTTGCCTGTCCGCGGCTCCAGCGTGCCTGCATGTCGTCGAACGTTTGCCGCGACCAGTTGAGGGTCTGGTCGGATTTGGCTATGTCCCGGCGCAGATGTTCGAGGCGCGCGACGGCGCCGGTTCGCAGTTTTTGCTGCTCCTCGAGTTTCGTGCGGGTGTTCAGTTCGATCCGCGTGCGCGTGTGCCGCTCGTTGATCGCGTCTTTCTGCGCATAAAGGGCATCCAACTCGGCCCGGCGTTTCTCGGCCGTCTCGATGGCGGACTTCGCCGTGGCGACCGATTTGTCGGCCTCAGCGCGATCGCCCTGTGCCGCGGTGGCCCGCGCGCGTGCGGCCTTGACCGCCTCGGCTGCGCCGGCAAGTTCGCGGACGCGATCGACCAGGGTGTCGAGGCGGGTCTGCCGCCGCCGTGCCTCTTCGCGCAACGGTTCGCGGGCGTTCTCAGCCCCGAGCGCCGTATCGGACTTGGACTTGCCCTCGCTTGCCATTTCGGCCGTCTTTTTCGCCGCCTCCAGCTTGGCGGCGGCCTGCTCCGCCTCGCGCTTGCGTTGCAGGACGTTCTCCTCGGCCTCGACCAGCACCAGCGCCTTGCAGGCCTGCTCGTGCTGCTTCTGTTTAAGCGCGATGGCTTCCCGCTGGGATTCGAGCTTCGTCACGTCGGCCTTGGCGCGCTCGGCCTCGGCGATCTTGTCCGCTATTGCCCGCCCGGCCTCCAGGGCCTCCTGCGCCGATTTCTTCGCCGAGCGGAGGACAATCACCTCCGCCTGGCCGGCCTCGAGTTGTGTTTGCGTCTCGATCCGCCGCTGATCGAGCTGTGGCCTGCTCTCCACCTGGGCGTTGCGCAGGGTCTCGGCATGCCGTTGGGTTGCCTGCTCGCGCTCGCGCTTCATCGACAGCGCGGCCTCTTTCAGCGCCGCCTCGATCCGCCCGTAGGCTTCCACGGCGAACAGCGCTTCGAGGATCTCCTCGCGTTCTTTTGAGTTGGCGAGGAGAAGCCGCTGAAACATCCCCTGCGGCAGCATGACGACCTGCCGGAACTGGTCGACCTTGAATCCCAGCAGACGCTCGATGCGCTCGTTCACGCGGGCCCAGCCGTCATCAAGGACGGTGTAATCCTCCTCGTGCGCTTCGCCGTTTCCGTTCCCGTTCGCTCCGCGTTTCCAGATCGTCGCCACGGGCTTTTCGGTCATCGTCCCGGTCCCGCGTTTCTTCGGCCGCTCCTGCTCGGGGCGGCGGTGGACGCGGTAGTGATCCGGGCCGATCGAGAAGTCGTATTCCACCTCGGTGAGGCGCTCGGGCGTGGCGTGGTCGGAGCGCATCTGCCGCACGTCGCGCGCGCCGGACGCCTGGCCATAGAGTGCGAAGCAGATCGCGTCCAGGATCGACGTCTTGCCCGCCCCGGTCGGACCGTGGATCAGGAAGAACGACCGCCCGTCGAGCGCGGCGAAGTCGAAGACCTGCTCTCCGGCGTAGGGCCCGAACGCGCGGACTGTGAGCTTGAGCGGCCTCACGCGTTCACCTTGTCGCCCGGTTGTGGTTTGAGCTCGCGGATCGCGGCCGGGGCAGCTTCGCGTTCGGCCTGCCGTACCCGCTCGACGACCTGCGCGAACGCCCGCTCCTGCTGTTCGGACAAATCATTTTCAGTCACGTGGCGGAAGAAGGCCTGGAAGAGTTCCAATTCACCCTTGCCCCGGATGTCCGGGCGATCCCCGCCGCCCGCGCCGCCTTCCTTCTCCGGGCGGCGGATCAGCATCACATTGGGGTAGACCTCGCGCAATCGGCCGATCGCGTCGAGTACCGGGCCATCATCGGTCACCATGACTTCCAGGTAGTCGTCCTTCGATCGGCCGTCCTTGGGCCCTTCGAGGAGTTGGGCCATCGATCCTTCGATCCGTCGGACATCGCGTCGCGGCGTGATGGCGACGGTCTTCACGTCACAGACGCCTGCGCCGTCCATTTCGATCAGGTAGACGCCCTTGGGGTGATGGGCCTCGTCGAACGAGTATTTCAGCAGAGAGCCGGAATAGCGGATGGCGTCGTCGCCGATCCGTTGGGGGCAGTGCAGGTGCCCCAGGGCGACGTAGTTGAAGCCGGCGAGGGCGGACGCATCGACCGTCCCCGCGCCGCCGACGCTCAGGGGACGCTCGGATTCGCACTCCGCGCCGCCGGCGACGAAGGCGTGGGCCATCAGGATCTTGCGTCCGGCGCCCGAATGTTCGGCCTGGATGCGCGCCACCAGGGCGCGCATGGCCGAGTCATGATCTACCACCTCATCGCACGCCAGGCACTCGCGGACGACCATCGGCTCGGCGTAGGGCAGCGGATAGACGTGCACGGGGCCGTGGGCGTCTTCGAACGTGACGCTGGGGCAGTTGCGGGGCAGGTTGCCCGTCACGTAAAGCCGCCGATTTGCCAGCAGCCGCGCCCCGAAATTCAACCGCTGCGGGCTGTCGTGGTTACCGGCGATCAGCACGACGGGGATCTTCAGATCGATCACCAGGCGGCACAGGACTTCATCGAGCAGCTCGACGGCCTCGGGTGGCGGGATCGCGCGGTCATAAATGTCGCCGGCGACAAGGATTGCATCGGGCCGCTCGCTGCCGGCCAATTCCACGAGCTGCATCAATGCGTGGTGCTGGTCGTCCGTCAGGTGGACGCCGTGGAACAGGCGGCCCAGGTGCCAGTCGGCCGTGTGGATGAATCGCATTCCCTCGCGCTCCCTAACGTAATTCGAACAACGCTCTATCATGCGAGGCGGGAAATCAAGGTCAAGAGATAGCTGGCGACGCGACAAGTTGCCAACCGGAGAGGCCTGCAATGGCCCCACAAACGCGGTGGTCGAAAAATTCTGACGTGTTTCGTCAGAGGATGGGTGGCGGCCCCGTCTTCCCCGGGCGCAAGCTCGCACGTGCCCGCGGGGCGCGCTCTGCGCGACGGTGAGGCCTGACGGATCGAGGAAACCCCCGCGGCAAGTCCCATCGGAGAAGGACATGAGCCGACTCACCTCCCTCGCCCTGACGGTTGCCCAGGCCAAGCGCCAAGGCCGTCCCGCGGCGCGCGGCGGCGAGGTGGACCGCGCCATGGACGAACTCGCACCCTTCATCAAGGAGACCGCCCAGCGCATCCACGGGCGCTACTACTCGCTGCGCCGACAGCTCGCCAGCGACTTCGTCAGCCACGCGCCGGCGATGGTCTGGACGCGCATTGAGCACTTTGCCGACTGGTACTTCCAGGAACTGCCCGCGGCCGCGCGCAAGGAGGACGCCAAGGATTTCTTCGCCGCCTGGTGTTACCGCGAACTGCACTTCCGCTATTTGGACGTGGGCCGCGGTCAGAAGGCCGAGCCGAAGGTCAAGGCCCTGGAAGGCGCCTCGGCCGGCGATCTGGCCGACCACCGGTCAGGCACGGACGAACCCAGCGTCTATGACTTCGAGTTGTCCGCTGCCGACACGCGGCAGCTCGGCGAGTGGGACCCGCTCGACGGCGTGATCCTGTTCGCGCTCGCCGGCCAGTGGGCGCAGGTGCCGGCCGAGCTCTGGGGCGGTTGGCTGGCGGAGCTGAGCCTCAAGCCCCCGTTCCCTCCGCCGGAATTCGAGGCGGTTCCGAAAGTGAAGCGGCGTGCATGCCTGGCGCAGGCGTTGCACGTCAGCCGTGACGTGATCTTCCAACGTTGGCACCGATTGAAGGAAAAGTATCTCGCCTGAACGCGCGCACACGAGACCCCGGCGCGCAGGCGCAATGCAACGCGACCCGACAACGAGCCCTCGAGGGCCCTATGAACACCCAAGTCACCATCCCCTGGCACGCCGTCGTCGAAGGCTGCCCGCCGTCCCAAAAGGGCAAGGCCCTGCCGCTGGTCGTATCCCGCCACTGTCGCTCTCGAAGCTCGTTCGCGTCCGATGATCACGGCTGGTTCGCGCAGATCGAGCGGGCGTCTTCCGCGTCCCTCGTGGTCGCACGCACCTTCGGCACTTCAACGTTGGCCGAACTCCTGCTCATACATGCCGAGGCCGAGGCCGTGGCGACACTCACTACAGAAGGTGAAACTGCGGTCGTCGTTCAGGACCTTCGCCAGCCGTTGGGGACGTCGGACACCGCCGATCCCCATGTCGCGACGGACGAACTCGTCCGGACGTACGTGCTGCGCCACGCACGGATGGACGCCGACGTCAAGGCGTTGGTGTTGCCCGACGCTGACGCGGACGAATGCTCAGATGATGAGAAACCGATGCAATTCGTGCGACCAGAGAACTGGGGATTTCGAACGCTCGCGGCGGCGGGCGCGAACGCGGCCACGGTAAGTTGGCGAGTTAGTCTCTTGCCAGGGCCCGATGGGCCGCATCTCGTCAACTGCTATTGCTCGACCCATCCCGTTCTCCGGCCGCCACATCGAAACCCGTTTGACGAGCCGCCGCCCGATCGTGGGGATCCGCTTCAATGCCTTCCGCCTCTGGTCTATGCCCGAGCCAAGTTGCAGTCGCAGCTATGCTCACAAACTCCGGACACGTACGCGGAATCCATGTGCTACTGGCCGGTCTTGGCGCTGGGGCGATGCCGACTTTTCGGCGTCAACGTTCCCGACGCCAGCGACTTTACCCCCGGGCCCGTCGTCTTCGAACACGCGTCGCGCCTGCTCATCCGGCGCATCCTCGGCATTCTGAATATGCTCTCGGACATCGATCATCGGGTGGCTCGTCAAGGAGGGTACGCTCATCGCAATACTTCGCTGGAACTGCTCGAAGCCCGCATGGACGCCCACGCCGCCCATCTCGCCCTCGACGAGGCCTACGCCGCCGCCCTGTACGACGGTTCGCCGCACGTGTCCGCCATGTCGCGCCGCCTGGCGCAGGTTCGCCGCCTGATTAATCTCTTCGACGACAAACTGCAGCAAAATCTCCCCCTCCTCCGACTCGCCGCCAGCACTTATCTCCTCGATAACTGGCGGCGTCTTCTTGCGCCCGCGTACCGCGACTGCCCGCCATGGTGGCTCGACGGATGTATTGGTTGAGATCCCACCGTCATCCTGCGGGGGGCATGCATCACTGAAGTGAGCAAGCCGCTTAATTACCGCTTAGCCTTGGTTTTCCCGCTCTTGCCGGTCGGCGCCGTGGTCGCCTGCTGCGTGGTGGGTTGGGTGCTCGCGGCGTGGTGGTGATGGTGCCCTGCCGGGGCTTGGGCTTCTTTCTCTGCCTCCTTCGCCTGCACTTTCGCGTTCAGGTCGTTCACCTGGCCGGTGAGCTTGTCGATGTTGGATTGCGTCTTGGCCTTGTCGAGTGGCTTGCCGTCGGAGAACTCCTCCGCCCGCGCTTTGTGCGTGTCCACGTCCTCGTCCGACTTGCCCTTCGCGGGCTGAGTCGTCGAACTCGTCGTCGCCGCGGGATGGGCCTTCTTCGCCCAGACTTCCGGCGCCAGAACCAGCAAACCGCAAACGACCAGAAACGCGGCGATGAACGGCCGAACCATCGCAAGACCTCCCGTACCTCACAAGACCCCTCATCCCGTCTTTCGGTTAGAAGACCGGGGGCGGATAACAAAGACATTCCCTTCGCCGTCAGCTTCGAATGTCGCTTCCAGTTTCGCGGATCAAAAGCGCGAGTTCACCCATCGCTGGTCCCGCCCAGAATCCGCCCGATCCCGCCCAGGACGGATCCCTCGTCCTTCCCGCCGCCGGCGTTGGCCAGCACCCGCCCGGCGAGGCGCGAGAAGGGCAGGGATTGCAGCCATACGTGCCCGGGACCGGTCAGCACCGCGAAGAACAGCCCCTCCCCGCCGAAGAGCGTGTTCTTGAACCCTCCGACGAACTGGATGTCGTACTGCACGCTGGGCACGAAGGCGACGATGCACCCGGTATCGATCCGCAGCGTCGCGCCGGGCGCCAGGTCGCGCTCGACCAGCGTCCCGCCCGCGTGGACGACCGCCAGCCCGTCGCCGGTCAGCCGTTGCATGATGAATCCCTCCCCGCCGAACAGCCCGACGCCGATTTTTTTCTGGAACGCGATGCCGATCTCGGTGCCCTTGGCGGCGCACAGGAACGAGTCCTTCTGGCAGATGATCTGCCCGCCCAGTTCGGCGAGCTTCAGCGGCAGGATCTTGCCCGGGTAGGGCGCGGCGAAGGCGACCTGCTGGCGGCCCATCCCGTTGTTGGTGAACGTCGTGATGAACATGTTCTCGCCGGTGAGCAGACGCCGCCCCGCCGTCTTGATCTTGTCCATGAACCCGCCCCCGCGGGCCTTGTTCGGATCCCCGAAAACCGTGCTCATCTCGATACCCGTCGTCATGAACATCATGCCCCCGGGCTCGGCGAGCACGGTCTCGCCCGGATCGAGCGTGCAGACCGCGTACTGCATCTCGCTCCCGAACACCTCGACGTCGATCTCGTGACACTGCCGCCCGCCACCAAAAGCCATCCCCGGCGACATCGGTGGCGGTGGCGGCGCGAGTGGAAGGTCGTACCCCACCGGCCCCAGCGCCCCCGCCAGCGCCGACACGTCGCCGGCGCGGGTCCAGTTCGCCATCCCCGGCCCGTAAACCAGCGCATCGGCCCCGCCCACCGATGCCAGCCGGCGGATCAATTCCGCCATCGGCATCGGTCCGACCCGCTGCTGACCCTGCGCGTAATACCAATTATCTGCCGCCGCCATATTCCATTCTCCCGATGAGCTTTTCCCGCGTCAGGATAACAACTACGCGGATATAATCATCCCGACATGCGTACCTTCGACTCACTCGGAATAGGCGGTGGTGGCGGCCACAGCGTGCTACCCGATCGGCAAAACATCGAATACCGCATCGTTCAGCCGCGCCTCAATCGCATCCTCTCGTTCACGCGCCTGACTATCCACGATGTCATCAACAGCCCGATCGCCCGCAACCAGGTGCTGGGCTA
>DATBFY010000310.1:0-23070 GCA_036558265.1 Tepidisphaeraceae bacterium
CGCAGTGGCTGGAACACCTGGCCGTGCCAACATCCAAGGCGGAGACGGAGTATCGATTCTGGCAAGCAGGCGGCGGATACGATCGCAACATCGAGCGGGTAGCGACGGCGTGGAACTCGGTGGATTACATCCACAACAATCCGGTTCGCCGGGGGCTGGTGCGGACTCCGTGCGAATGGGAGTGGTCAAGCGCGCGGTTCTATGCGGGGCATGCGAGCGCGCACTTGAAGATGGACGGGAATCCACCCAACTCGTGATCCGCCACTGGCAAGCCTGAGAGCTTGCCAGTGCCACCCGATCCAGGCAATCCCACCTCTACTTCACCGCCACCGCCGGCTGCGCCGGTGAGCCGGTGGGCGGCGCGCCGCCCGCCCCGGCGCTCTGCGCCGCGTTCGGCGCCTTGCCCTCCGCCTTGCCGTACGTCCGCGCCCGGGGCTTGACCAGGCTGATGTCGATCGGGGCGTAGCTGACCCGAGCGGCGTCCCCGGCCGCATCGTATTCCGCCACCGTCGCCTTGAGGAAACGCTCATCGTCCCGGTTCGGAAATGCCGGCTTGTAGTGCGCGCCGCGGCTCTCGTTGCGCATCAGCGCCCCTTTGAGGATCGCCTCTGCCTGCACGATCATGTCGCGCAGCGCCCGCGTGAACGACAGGTTCTGATTGGTCCACATCCCCGTGTCCGACAGCTTCACGCGGCGATAACGCGCTTTCCAGTCCTGCAAACGGTTCAGGCACTCCTCAAGCCGCTCGTTGTGCCGAACCACCGTGCACGTGTCGGTCATCCACTTGCCCATCTCCTGCCAGAGCAGGTAGGGGTTCTCGTACTTTTCAGGATCATGGACGTCGGCCATGTTCCCGACCAACCAGTCCTGACGATCCTTCTCCTGCTTGACGACCGCGTCGTACACGTCCTGCCGCACGTCGGCGGCGGCGACCTGCGCGACGTCGGTAATGTAGTTCTTCACCCCTGTCCCGCCAAAGAGCCCGTCGAAGATACACGACAGCAGCGAATTGGCGCCCAAGCGGTTGGCGCCGTGATACGCGAAGTTGACCTCGCCCATCGCGTACAGGCCCGGGATGTTCGTCGACATGTTGCGCGGGTCGCCGAATTTCAATCCGCCGCTCTTCTCGTCCTTGGCAAACGTCGTCCACAACCCACCCATCGAGTAGTGCACCGCCGGAAAGATCTTCATCGGCTCGTCCAAGGGATCCGTGCCGACGAACTTCTCGTAGATCTCGAGGATACCCTCGAGCTTGCCGAGCACTTTCTCCCGGCCGACCTCGCGCACCTTGTCGCGCAGGTCAAGGTAGACCATGTTGCCGCCGCCCACGCCCAGCCCTTCCTGGCAGACCTGGAAGATCTCGCGGGTGGCGATGTCGCGCGGGACGATGTTGCCGTACTTCGGGTAGCGCTCCTCGAGAAAGTAGTAGCGTTCCTCCTCCGGGATCGAGTTGGGCGCGCGCGTGTCGCCCGGCTTGCGCGGCACCCACACGCGCCCGCCCTCGCCGCGGGCCGATTCGCTGATCAGCCGGCACTTGTCCTCGCCCGGGATCGCCGTCGGGTGGACCTGCATGAACTCGGGATTGCCATACCGCGCCCCGGCCTGGTAGCAGCGCGCCAGCGCCCCGCCCGTGCAGATCACCGACATGGTCGATTTGCCGAAGACCAGGCCGTTCCCGCCGGTCGCCATGATCACCGCGTCGGCGCGGAACGCGCGGATCTGCATCGACCGCATGTCCTGCGCCACGATCCCCACGCACTGGCCGTCGTGAATGACCGGCCAGAGGAACTCCCAGAACTCGTACTTGATGACCTTCCCCTCGCTCTCGTATCGGCGGGTCTGCTCATCCAGCGCGTAAAGCAATTGCTGCCCCGTCGTCGCCCCCGCGAAAAACGTGCGCTTGAACAGCGACCCGCCAAAGAGCCGCAAATCGCGCTGGCCTTCAGGCGTGCGGTTGAACGGCACCCCCATGCGGTCGAGCAGATCGATGATCTTGGGCGCCCAGTTGGCCATCTCCAGCACCGGGGGCTGATCCGCGAGGAAGTCGCCCCCCAGCACCGTCTCGTCGAAGTGGATCCACTCGCTGTATCCCTGCTGGCGGGCGATATCGTTGCAGGCGTTTATCCCCCCCTGCGCGCAGACGCTGTGCGAACGCTTCACCGGAACCATCGAAAAGAGGTCCACCGGCACGCCCAACTCAGCCAGTTTCACGGTCGCGGCCAATCCCGCCAGCCCCCCGCCTACGACGATCACACGCTTCTTCGATGGTAAGGCCATGGTGAGTGATTAAGGGTCAGTTGTCCGTGGTCAGTTGTCCGTTGTCAGTCCCGGTTACCGTCATCCTGAGAGAGTCTAAGACGACCGAAGGATCTTGCCGCGAGGGGCAATGGATCGTTCATTCGGGGCTAGATCCTTCGTCGGTAAAACCTCCTCATAATCAGGATGACATCGCATCACAGCGGCTTGCCGAGCTTGGCCCGCTTCTCGATCGCGAATTTCAGGTGGTGTTCGAGATGCTTGGTATAAGACTCGAGCATCTCGCCCAGCGTCATCTTGCCGCGCTCGTTGTGGATCCCGACGCGGCCCCAGGCGGTGTCGGGCAGCTTGCGCAGCACCCGCGCGAACTGACGCCGCGCCAGGTCCAGCATCTGTGCCGCGTCCACCGCCGACTGCTCGGCATAGAACAGGTTCGACACGAATTTGTTCTCGTCGAAGCCGATCAGGAGCGGCCGTTCCTCGGCGATGATCCGCTTCATCCGGTCGATCGCGATCAGGTCGGCGTCCTGAAGGTGAAGGACGATCTGCTGGATCGACCACGTGCCCGGCACGGGAAACGCCAGCAATTCCTCGCGCGACAGCCCGGCGATCGCCGCCTTCACCCGCCCGCCGCCCCCCTCAAACTGATCGATCAACGCCCGGTAGTCCATCATGTTCGCTCCTCTTACAAGCCCGCCGGCGCCGGCATCCCCTTGAGCCGCAGCGCGGCGATCCAAGCCGTCATCCCGCAGCCGAACGTAACCACGAACAGCGCCGCGCACACCCATCCCCATCGCCGCTGCGCCCCGCCGCTGACGGTCACGCCCCACGTGATCGCCGCCGTCCAGAACCCGTTCGCCAAGTGATAGCACGATGCCAGGATGCCCAGCGGGTACAGGACGTAGGCGATCGTCCAGTGAGCGTTGATGTGCCGCTCGGTCGTGTACGTCGCCAGCCCGTGGCCGTACTCGAACGCGATGCTGCTCCCGAACCACCCCCTCATCCCCAGCACGTGAAACAGCATGAACCCCGCGATGAAGAGCGCGCTGATCCGCTGCAGCGTGTAATAAATGTTCTTGCCGTACGGGTAATCCAGCGCGTTGGGCCGCCCGGCAAACGCGATCCAGATGCCGTAAACCGTGTGGAAGAGGATCGGGAGGAAGATGAAGGCCCACTCGATCGCGATCAGGAATGGCAGGGAATGGATCTTGTCAACTTGCTGCTGGTAAATGTCTTTGGGGTGCTGCCCTTGGATCAGCGTCGCGTTGACCAACAGGTGGACGACGATGTAACCCCCGAAGACAAGCCCCGTCAGCGAATGCAACCGGCGGAGCAGAAACTGCCCGATGCCGAGGGTCGAAACGGTCTCATGGTGAAGCAGCGTGGCGCTGGACAAGGCGAGATTCCTTTCACTTCGCGCAGGGTGGAGCCCCGCATTATAGGAAGCTCACCCCGCGAGCGCCAATCGACGGCGAGGGGCTTACGCGGGAGGGACGCGATTGTCATAGGTATTTTTTCCACCCACCCTCAATTCAACGGTGGCTTGCAGACGAGTTCGCTCTCGCAATATACTAGCTTTCCCTTCCATGGGCATCACCGGATCGACAGGGCGCCCGATCCGGGCTGATTCATGCAGTGTTGCAAAAATCAGGAGAGGAACGCGCGCCCCGCGACACAGACACACACATCTCGGTCCGTCGCATCCAGAATGGCAATCGGGACAGCGGCGACACCGAATGGGAGGCGTGGCGTATGGCCACAGGTAAGATCAAGTGGTTCAATGATCAAAAGGGCTTCGGCTTCATCCAGGACGACGCCGGAGGCGAAGACGTCTTCGTCCACTTCTCGGTCGTTGAGATGGACGGCTTCAAGAGCCTCAAGGAAGGCCAGCCCGTCGTCTACGAGGCCGAGAGCACCTCGAAGGGCCGCAAGGCCACCAAGGTCGTCCCCGCCGAGTAGTAAACACCCCGCCCGCGGGACCTCTCACATAGGCTACCACTTGTGGCGGGTCCCCGTCATTGAGTCTGGCGCTCCGACGCTGGAGGACGCTCGTCCACCTGTCGGGGTTCGTCTGCGCGCTAAGCCGGCCCGCCCGACATCCCCTTCGCCCGCCGCGCAAACCACGGCGGCGCTGCGACTTCGCACCTGGCGCGATTGCTCCCCCCATCCGGCCCCCTGCGGCCGGGAGACTTGCGTCCGCCGATCTACACGGCGTTCAAATAACGCTCCACACCCTCCCCCTGCAATGTTTCAAGCGTGACGCCATTTTCGACGCGGAAGGGTCCGACGAACGTCCGCCGCAACTGCGTCAGGTAACCGCCGGTCCCCAGCGCCTCGCCCAGATCGCGCGCGATGGCGCGGATGTAGGTGCCGCGGCCACACTCCACGCGGATGCGCAGCGTGGGCCAGGCGTACTCGAGCACGTCCAGCGCGTGGACGGTTACGATGCGCGGCTTGATCTCGACCTCCTGGCCTTGCCGGGCGAGCTTGTACGCCCGCTGACCGTCAACCTTCATGGCCGAGAACGCTGGCGGGCGCTGCGGGATCGCGCCGATGAAGCGGTTCGCTGCGGCGCGCACCTGCTGTTCGTCGGGGACGACCGGGACCACCACCGGTTCTTCGGCTGACTCCGGGTCATCGGTCGCGGTGCGGGCGCCGAGCTTAACGACGGCCTCGTACCCCTTGGGCTGCGCCATCAGTTGTTCGCACGACTTGGTGGCCTTCCCAATGAGAAGGAGCAATACGCCGGTTGCGAACGGGTCGAGCGTCCCGGCATGACCGATTTTGGTCCCCCGCGGCAGGAGGCGCTTGACGCGATCGACCAGCCGCGCGGAGGAGAGGCCAGCCGGTTTGTCCAGGTTGATCACACCACACAGCGACATGCCCGTACTCTACGCCGCGTGGTGTGCGGTTGCAGTAGAGGTAGCGGGATTGCCGGAGGGGGATAAGGGCCGCGTGCTCTCGTCGCGCTCCCAGACCGCCTGCTTGAGCGCAAAGCGTTTGCGGGCCGTAATCTGGGCGTAAACGTAGACGAACACGAAAGCCGGGACGTGAACCCAAAGCCATGGCCGCAGGATCAGGAAGCTCAGCGCGCCCTCGTGCTGCCGCCTGTCGTTCTCGTTCAGATCCGGCCGGATCCGGGACAGCTCGAGGTTCCCGTACGTCCAGCGCGTCTTGACCTTGAGCAGATCGGTGAACGACGCGGGCATCGTAACGGTGGCGAAGCAGCCGTCGACCACGAGCCGCTCGTCCGGCCGGGCCAGATTGCGGATGAACTTGTCGTCGGCGGTGATTGCGGGGAACTCGCGGAAGCGCGACCGCAACGTCGGGTCGATCATGTAGAAGCCGCCACCCATGGCGCCCTTGCGGACGTAGGGCATCGCCCGCCAGAGCCCGTAGTAACCCGCCAGCAGCGGGTTGCTCCCGCGGTAGACGTGCTGAGCCCGCGGCATGGCCAGGTGGACGGATGGGTCGTTGAAGGAATCGACGACGCTTTGCAGCGCGTTAACGCTGAGCTCGATGTCGGCGTCGAGGTAGGCGCGCAGGTCGTACCGGGCGGCCCGGTCGCCCAGGTTCAGCGCGTGCACCTTGTTGCCGATCGGCGTGTCGATCAACTGCACCCGGTCGGCGTAGCGTCGAACGATCTCGGCGGTGTTGTCGGTGCAACCGTTGGCGATCACGATCACCTGAAGCGGTCCGGCGAAGTGGTTGTCCAGAATCGAGCGCAGTGTTCGCTCGATCACGCTCGACTCATTATGCGCGGGGATGATGACGCTCAGACCACTCATTCAGACTCCACTTCCGATGCTCCTCAGACTTATCGGCAACCCGCCAGCCCCCTCTCCGGGCATCGTAGCTGTCCGCCGGACGATCGAACAAGCCGCGAAAGTGTGACACATCGGCGTTGGCCCGGCAAATCGGTTCAGCGCAAAGACGCCATGCGTGGCTTGGGGTTACATCGGCATTGGTTTGACCTATCCTGCCCTCGCCACTATCCTTCGATGCGCGCGGTGCTGCCGCGGAACCTTCAAGCAAGAACCTTCGTAGATCCTTGTGGAACAATTGTTTAGGTGTCGCACCGCCCAAGGAGAGCGCTTGTCCATTCCCCTCCCCGTTTACGACGAGTACGAGAAAAAGGAGAAATGCGGCCTTTTCGGGATCTGGGGCACTTCGGATGCATCCCAGATCTGCTACCAGGGCATCTTTGCGCAAAATCACCGCGGTCAGGAATCCGCCGGAATATGCGTTTCAGACGGCACAGACCTCAATGGCCACACTGGCATGGGTCTGGTCAGCCAGGTCTTCAACCCGCGCATGTTGCGCGAGGACCTGGCCGGCAAGGCGGCGATCGGGCACGTCCGCTACTCGACCACGGGGTCATCGAAGCTGTGCAACGCCCAACCGCTGCTCCGCCAGTACCTGATGGGGCCCATCGCGGTAGCGCACAACGGCAACCTGGTCAACGCGCAGCTCTTAAGGCACGAGTACGAGAAGCACGGCCACATCTTCCAATCCACGACCGACACCGAGATCATCGTCCACCTGCTCGCCAAGCCCACGCACGTGGAGAAGCACGATCCGCTGCCGCACGTGCTCAAGCACCTGCAGGGGGCGTACAGCCTGCTGTTCCTCTTTCCCAACCGGATCGAGGCGGCGCGGGACCCGTGGGGGATCCGGCCTCTCGTGATCGGGCAGCTTCCCGAGGGGCAGTATTGCGTGGCGTCGGAGACGTGCGCGTTCGACGCGATCGGGGCGCAGTACATCCGGGAGGTCGAGCCGGGGGAGATCGTGCGGATCGACGACAACGGCCTGCACGCGCGCTTCTTCGACAAGCCGGCCGACGAGCGGGCGCACTGCTGCTTCGAGCACGTCTACTTCGCCAACCCGTCGAGCAAGGTGTTTGGGCAGACGGTACACATCGTGCGCGAGGCGCTGGGGCGGCAACTGGCCAAAGAGGCGCCCGTCGAGGCGGACTTCGTCCTGCCGATGCCCGACAGCGGCCGCAGCGCGGCGCTGGGCTTTGCCAAGGAGTCGGGCATCCAGTTTGAAGAGGGGATCGTCCCCAACCGCTTCGTGGGGCGCACGTTCATCCTGCCACAGCAGAAGCAGCGGGACACGGCGGTGGCGATGAAGCTGAACATCATCCCGGACGTGGTGAAGGACAAGCGGGTGGTGGTGGTGGACGACAGCATCGTGCGCGGGACGACCACGCGGTCGAAGATGCGGGCGATCCGCCGCGCCGGTGCGCGGGAGATCCACCTGCGGATCAGTTGCCCGCCGATCCGAAACCCGTGCTTTTACGGGATCGACTTCGCGACGCGCAACGAATTGATCGCGCACGACCGGACGATCGACCAGATCCGCGATTTCGTGGAGGTCGATTCGCTGTCGTTTTTGTCGCTGGAGGGGCTACTGGGCGCGTTCAAGTTCCCGGCGAAGCACGCGTGTACGGCCTGCTGGAGCGGACAGTACAAGGTCCCGATCGACCAGCCGCAGACGAAGTTCAGCTTTGAGCGGGATCAGTTGAAGATGTTTTGAACGGGCGGGGTTCCGAGTTCCGAGTAAACACCGTGCGCCCCCGGGAGATGTAGCGGTTCAGTCACCCAGGCTCGTGAAGTAGGCGCGGTGGATCATGAGGCCGCCGCACGCGAGCGTGGCGACGAGCAACACGCAGGCGAGGGTGACCCAGCGGCGGGAGCGGCCTTCGGCGAGCAGGCCGACCGACGAGATCAGCATCACCAGGACGACCGGGTACTGAAGCAAGCCCCAGGTTCCGACGATGTCGCGGAGCGCCGCGCCGGCCTGTGCGTGTTCAACCTCGGCTCGCATCAACTCCGCCTCGTCGCTCGTGAGCGGGCGCGTCTCGACGGTCGGATCGCCGGTGATTTCCGCATGTAGCCGGCGCCATCGCACCTCATCGCGCTCATACGGAGCCCGCCATTTACCTCCAGACGTTCGAGGGAGGATGCCGCCAACGCGGGCGTTGAGGATCTCGATGCGGACGCAGGTGAAAGTCATCAGCGGCGCGAGGACCCCGATGAGGAAAGCTCGCGCCCAGCGCTCCACGGCGGAAAGGGGCGGGGTGGTGCGAGGGGAGCGGTATTCGAGGGCAACGGTCGATGAGGCCCCGGCAGACGTCAGGTGTGTGTCGGACACTTGGTGAAAATCCTCGTCGCCCAAGTTGTCATTGCTCCCAGACTTCGCGGAGGGCGATCCTCAACCCCGGGAAAGATGCCGGCTCGAGCGCGTCATCGTCTCTTCCGAACGCCTCCGTGTCGTAGTGGTCGCCGTTCAGGCGGAGGCATTCGAGCGTTCGGCCGAGGCCGTCAACGATCCAGTAATGAGGGACCTTGAACTGGGCGTACCATGCGCGCTTCCTCGTGCGGTCGTGGGCCTCGTGACCTTCGCTGACCGATTCGATGATGAGGGTCGGGGGCAACGTCAACGCGTGGTCTTCCCAGGTCGTGCGGGGCGGGTCGAAGCGCAGCGATTCGAATTTGGGAATGTCATCGCCGACGACGATAACACCGTCCGCGCGAACCACGAGGGGTGGGCGGACCGCGATGTCCACTTCGCCGGAAAAGACCGCGCGAGTCTTCCGGGCTGCGAAGTAACCCCTAAGGATGTACTTCAGATTGTCTGCGACTTTTCCACCGCGGAAATAGGCAGGAGGCATGACCGTGAGCACCCCGTCGATGATTTCGTAGGCCCCGTCGTCCCAGAGGGCACGGATTTCCGGATCTTCCAGATCGTGGACGGTCCAGCCCATGGTGCCCGGTTGCAGACAGGGCCGCGCGCCGCCGCCGAAGCGGTACTCGTCACGTTTGGCGGGGAGGCGGGTCTGTGTGAGTGACATGCTTGACCTGTTGGGCGATTATATCCTATCGGCTGGAAATGCGGCGCGGGCGGATCGCGACTGCCGCGGCCGCGAGCAGGGTCAGGCCGACGGTCATCCCGGCGGGCTCGGGAACCGTGGCGAGCAGCACGGCGGACGTGCCGTCGGTGAACATGGCGGCGAAGGCGAACTGGCCGGCGTCGTTGAACTCATACGGTTGCCCGTCCTCGGCGGCGGAGCCGGCAGAGCGGATCGTCCAGCTTGCCAACTCGTGGGACAGGCCATCGCCCAGATCAATCAACTGGCCGGCGCGAAAGAGCAGTTCGACATTGCCGCTCGGGTCGGCGGCCCAGACACCGGCCGTGTAGGGGCCGTCGGGCGTGGGCGCGTAACTGCCGCCAAAGACGAGCTGGCCGAGCGTGTTGACGGCGGGATCGGTGAAAGTCGGCGCGTAGAAATCGGTGTCGGAGTTGTTGTCGTTGTAGAACCTGGTGCCGGCGGGTGCACCCGGGGCGGGATCGCCTTCGCGGGCAATCAGGCGCAGCGTCGCGCCGCCCGGGGAGGCGAGCCACAGGCCGTCGTTGTGATCGAGGTCCTCGCCGCCGGAGGCGGGGCCGACGAGCCCGCGAAAGGCGACGTGTCCGCCGCCCCCGACGAACGGCTGGAAGAACGCGCCCTTGCCGTGTCCGAAGGCGTTCTCGCCGAGGAAGACGGTGCCGGCAGGCGTGCCGGGCGCCGCCTGGCCGGTGCGGGCCAGCGGCTGGAAATTGCCGGGCGTGCCGGCGTAAAGGACCAGGTCATCATAGGTCGAGTTGTCGGGCGCGATGTAGTTGCCGACGGAGCCCGTGAAGGCAATGGAGCCGGCACGGTTGATCGTGGCGGGAAAGATCGCCTGGAGCGTGAGGCCGACGAGGCCGTGCGCGGGTTGATTGGTGCGGGCGATCAACACCGGGGCCGCGGGCGTGCCGATCCACAGGCCTTGCCCGCGCGACGCCTGGGGATCGATCGGGTCGGCGAGGGAGGCGTTGAATATGACCAGACCGGTGGCGTTGGCGGCGACGCCGGCGGAACCGAGGTCACCGTAGACTGCGTCGATGACGCCGGGCGCCAGCTGGCCCTGGCGCGCGATCACACCGATCGCGCCGGGCGGGCCGCCCCAGATCGCGCTGTCGCCTGAGGTGAGCAGACCGGTGGCGGTGAGTCCGGCGAAGATGACGTTGCCGCCGCCGCGCCGCGGCTCGCCGAAGGATCGGTAGGTCGTGCCGGGATCAAAGCCCGCGGCGGCATTGCCCTGGCGGGCGATCGGCTGCGGGGAAACGGGCAGGAGCGCCGGCGGGCCCAGCCAGATGCCGCTGGAGTTGGCGGTCGTGACGCCGGGGCCCTGGAGGTTTGCGGTGAAGAGGACCCGGCCGTCGTTGCCGAGTTGAACGGGGTTCGGGAAATAGAAGCTGACGCCCGTCACCCCCCCGGGGGCCTGATCACCCGTCCGCACGACCGGCCGCAGCCCCGCGCCGCCGGGCGCGCCGATGAACAACCCCCAGGGGCCTTCGGCGCCCGGCGCGCTCTGCGGGCGGGCGACGAACGCCACCTCGCCGGCGTCGTTGATCAGCGGCGGCGGGAAGGCGAAATCCTGGAGCGGCTCGTTGAAGCCGGGCAACTGCTGGCCAGACCGGGCGACGACGTGGAAATCTGTTTGAGCGCCGGCCGGACTGGATAGCGCGATGACGCAGGCGAGGACGACCAGTGAGGCGACAACGTCGGAATGATGACGATGACGACGGCACGTTGCCATGGTGCACGGCTCCCTTCGTTTTCGCGACGGCTTTGAAATGGGGTGATTCGATCGGAACGGTACGGCTGGGATGATACCGGGCGCGGCGGGGGGATGGCCAGACAAATCTCGGGCGAGGCCGGACGGTGGTAGAATGCACTCACGCTGCAACGGACTCGGAGCATCGGGACGGGAGCGACGGTGGCCGACACCCTTCAGATCGTTCGATGGACGCTGGAGTTCACTTGCCCGCTTCGCACAGCGGAAGCGTCGACCGATTCGGTCCGATCAGTTGCCCGAATTGCAGACTCGATCATCCGTTCCACAACTCTCGCAGGTTGATCATCAGACCAGGAAAGGCCGTGGGATTGATGACGTCGTCACCGGTCCCGTGCGCGTCGGTGACATAGTTTCCCGCCGCGTCCAGGCGCAGGCACTCGAGCGTTTGCCGGTACGCGTCAACGATCCAGTAATTCGGCACGCCGAACTCGGCATACCACGTGCGCTTGGTTTGCACGTCGTGCAGTTCGTGGCCGGGGCTGACTGATTCGATGATCAACGTTGGCGGGACGAGGATTCGCGTGCGCTTCGGATCGGGTCGGCCGGTGAGCCGAACGGCTTCATCCTGACGTCGCTGGTCCTCAGGCGTCAGGAGCACCGCGTCGGCGCGCGGCAGGCGGACCGGATCGATGACGATCTCGCCTTCCGGCGCCAGACGATAGTCCAGTCCGCGCGCCGTGGAGTACGCCTTCAGCAGGACCATCAGATTAAATGCGGCGTTGCCGCCCGCGAAATAGGCCGGAGGGATCTTCGTCAGCACCCCCTCAACAATTTCGTAGCTTCCCTTTAACCACTCGCGCTCGATCGCCGGGTCGTCCAGGTCGGCAGCGGTCCAACCGAGCGTCCCGGGTTCGAATCGACGGGGCTCGTCGGGCGCGGCTGGCTTTGGCGTAGATGACACAATGCCGGTCGTCATATCAGCATGATAAGCCACCCGCCCCCTGGAGTTAACGCGAAAGGCGGATCAACTGGAATGCCAGCAGCCCGCACGCCACCCCCAGGCCGGCGATGACCGCCCAGCGAAACCCACGACTCATCTCGGGGCGCTCGCGCCGGCGTCGCCTTTCCAGCGCCACCACGGCGACCGCGAGGACGATCGGGAACACGACGAAGAGCGTCACGAAAACGACGGCACTCCAGGGTACGGTCGCAGTAACGAACACGCCCGGATTTTACTCCACCGTCACGCTCTTCGCGAGGTTCCGCGGCTTATCCACGTTGCACCCGCGCGCCACCGCCGCGTGGTAGGCCAGCAGTTGCAGCGGGACGACGCTCAAAAGCGGTTGCAGGCCCTCGAGCGTGTCGGGGACGTAGACGACGTGATTGCTGTAGCGCTTGATGTGCGTGTCGCCCTCGGTGGCGACAGCGATGATGTGTCCGCCGCGGGCGCGGACCTCTTCGATGTTGCTGATCACCTTCTCGTACTGCAGGCCCCTGGTCGCGATGAAGACGACGGGCATCCCCTCGTTGATCAGCGCGATCGGGCCGTGCTTCATCTCGGCGGCGGGCATGCCCTCGGCGTGAATATAGCTGATTTCCTTGAGCTTCAGAGCGCCCTCGAGCGCGATCGGGTAGTGATAGCCGCGGCCGAGGAACAGCCAGTTCTCGCGGTCGCAGAACTTGGCGGCGATGTCCTTGATCTGCTCGGATTGCTTCAGGACGGCCTGCATCTGGTCCGGGATCGCGCACAGGCCGTCGATCATCTCCTGCACCTGGTTCTGGCTCATCAGGCGCCGGCGGCCCAGGAAGAGCGAGAGCATCGTGAGCGTGACGCACGGGCAGGTGAAGGCCTTGGTGGAGGCGACGCCGATCTCCGGCCCGGCGTGGATGTAGACGCCGCCGTCAGTCTCGCGGGCGATCGTGCTGCCGACGACGTTGACCACGCCCAGGGCCAGCGCGCCCTTCTCCTTCGCTTCACGAAGGGCGGCGAGCGTGTCGGCCGTCTCGCCCGACTGGCTGATCGCCACCAGCACGGTGTTCTCTTCGACGATCGGGTTGCGGTAGCGGAACTCGCTGGCGTAGGTGCACTCGGTGACGATCTTGGCGTTGTCCTCGATCAGGTAGTCGCCGACCAGCCCCGCGTGCCAGGCGGTGCCCTGCCCGGTCAGGATGAGGCGCTTGGCGCGCACGAGCTCGCGGGAGTGCTGCGCCAGGCCGCCCAGGACGATGCGCCCCTCGCGGGGATCGACGCGGCCGCGGAGGCAGTTCTTCACCGCCTGCGGCTGCTCGAAGATCTCCTTGAGCATGTAGTGCTCGTAGTCGCCCAGCTCGTACTCCTCGAGCTTGTTCTCGAGCTGCTGGACGACCGGGCTGACGTCGATGTCGTCGATCGTCATCGTGCGGAAGCTGCCGGGCCGCAGCACGGCCATTTCGTTGTCGTTTAGGTAAATGACCTGGGTGGTGTGCTCGACGATGGCGCTGGCATCGGAGGCGACGACGTACTCCTCCTTGCCCACGCCGATGATCAACGGGCTGCCCTTGCGCGCCACGACCATCGTGTCGGGCTCGTCCTTGCAGATGACGGCGATGCCGTAGGTTCCCTCGACCTCGTGGAGGGCGCCCTGGACGGCGCGCTGGAGGAGCGACGTGCCTGCCGGCACGTGATTGTTCGCCTTCATCTCGGTGTACAGGTCGCCGACCAGCATCGCCAGCACTTCGGTGTCGGTCTGGCTGACGAACGTGTGGCCCTTGGCGGTGAGGAACTTCTTGAGGGCGGCGTAGTTCTCGATGATGCCGTTGTGTACCAGCGCGATGCGGCCGCCGTCATCGGTGTGCGGGTGGGCGTTGACCTCGGTCGGGGCGCCGTGAGTGGCCCAGCGCGTGTGGGCCATCCCCAGGTGGGCGTCGGGCAGGGGCTTGCCGGCGACAGCGCTCTCCAGCACGCTGATGCGGCCAACCGCGCGGCGGACGTGCATCTGCCCCTTGCCGTCGATGACGGCGACGCCCGCGGAGTCATAGCCGCGGTATTCGAGGCGCTTGAGGCCTTCGATCAAGAGCGGCTGGGCGATCTTCCGTCCGACGTATGCGACGATTCCGCACATGGAAATGACTCCTTGAAGTTCGCGCGGCTAAGTTCAATCACCGGCTGGTTTTGGGTGGCGCAAGGGGGACCCCGGTCAACACGCCCCTAAACGTCTGTCGGTCAAATGCTCGCGCGGGATGATGCCCGCGCGGGCGTCTACTGGATGCCCGGCCCGCCGGCTGCGGATTGCGAGAAGCCCAAACCCACCGCGCGGCCCGCTCGCAACCGCGCTGACACATCCGTCTGCCAAAGCGCAAAAGTCTAATCCGATTTATCGGACGTACAAGACGAAATCCCACATCCTTTGGGCGCGTCGAGGCGCGCGCCACGGCACGGGGGCGAACCCAACCGGCGTCAGGCGGCCGAAGGCGGGATCGCCACCGCCCCCATCGCACCAATCTGCCGCACGTGCATCATCTGCTCGACCAGCGCCAGGGCCTCGGACTCCCACTGGCGATAGATCCGACGGCGTCCCTCGTATTCCCGCAGCAACTCGCTGGAAGCTGCGAGCACTTCGTGAGCCTGCGCCCGAACCCGGTTCGCCTTCGAGCCGGGGGATTTCATCGCGGCAACCATGTACACGTCAACTCCTCCGCCAGGGCCCCCACAATGCGGGGGAATCGCCTGGTGCGGCAAACGACTTGGAACTAAGAAGAGAGTGCGAAAAGACCCCGCCACCCTTCCGGGAGGCGGTTCACGAAACATATCTGAGGCCAGAACGGGTGCAACAGCAACATTGGAAAATTCCGCCTGGGAAAGTGTTAATTCCCACGAGAATTGCCGGCTATTCCACCTCATATCGACCGGTTCAGGTCGATCGTGGGGGAATGGAAAACCTAGGACGAAACATGTGTTCGCAACGTTACATTCGGCATTATCGATTTGGGTGTGCCCCACTTTACACTTCCCTGCGCAATGCGCCTGTCCTCGGCTGTCGGCCAGACGTATCCTGACAGCCCAAATGGACCTTTTCGCCGACGTCCGGAAGAAGAATCTCGCATCGGCGGCTCCCCTGGCGGTCCGGATGCGGCCCCGCTCGCTGGATGAGTTCGTCGGGCAGCGGCACTTCCTGGGTCCCGGCAAACTCCTGCGCCGTATGCTCGAGGCCGACCGGCTTTCGTCGGTTATTTTTTACGGGCCGCCCGGAACGGGCAAGACCACCCTCGCCCAGCTCATCGCCAATTACTCCAAGAGCCACTTCGAGCAGGTCAACGCCGCCGCGGTCGGCGTAAAGGAAGTGCGTGCTATCCTCGAGACCGCCAAGGAGCGCCTTGCGAACGCCGGCCAACGCACCGTCCTCTTCCTGGACGAAATCCATCGCTTCAACCGCGCCCAGCAGGACATCCTGCTGCCCGACGTTGAGAACGGCCTGATCCTCCTCGTGGGCGCCACGACCGAGAATCCGTTCTTCGCGGTGAATTCGCCGCTGGTCAGCCGCAGCCAGATCTTCCAATTCGCGCCGATCGGCGAGGAGGACATCCGGCAGTTAGTCCGCCGCGCCATCGCGGACACGGAGCGCGGTTTCGGCAAGCTGAAGCTGACCGTCGACGACGAGGCGATCAACCACTGGGCTGTCACCTCTGACGGCGACGCGCGACGCGCGCTGACCGCGCTCGAGATCGCCGTGCTCTCCCTGCTGGCGGAGAATCCCAACGCTGAGCTGCACATCACGCTCGCCGTCGCCGAGGAATCGATCCAGCGCAAGGCGATCGTCTACGACCCGATCGGCGACGAGCATTACGACGCGGCTTCCGCACTGATCAAGTCGATGCGCGGCTCGGATCCGGATGCGGCGGTGTACTGGGTCGCGCGGATGCTCGAGGCCGGTGAGGACCCCCGCTTCATCGCCCGCCGGATCGCGATCCTGGCGTCGGAAGATATCGGCAATGCCGACCCGCACGCACTGGTGGTCGCCGCCGCCGCGTTCGACGTCGTGGAGAAGATCGGCATGCCCGAGGCGCAGCTCACGCTGGGGCAGGCCGCGATCTACATGGCGACGGCGCCCAAGTCGAACGCATCAGCCATGGCCATCTGGGGCGCGATGGCGGACGTCCGCGAGGGGCGCACGCTGCCGGTCCCCCGGCATCTCCGCGATACGCATTACAAAGGGTCCAAGCGGCTGGGCCACGGCCAAGGGTACCAATACGCCCATGACCACGAGGGGGGCTACATCAAACAGGACTACCTGGGGGTGGAAAAACAGTATTACACTCCGACCGACCGCGGCTATGAGGCCGAGATCGCCCGGCGGTTGGAACAGTGGCGGATGACGCGAAATGATGAGTCCGACGCGACAAATACCAACAAATCGTCCTGATTCGTGTCTATAATCCTATAACTTGTGGCTGAACGTCACACGCGCCGATAAGATTGCATGAACGAATGGCCGATACGATTTGAGGCGGATAACCCGGTTCGGGGGAGAGACGTGGATATGGCGGAACACTTGAACAAGCCGGCGCTCCGCCGGCAACTCCGTGAACAACTTGCGGCGCTGCCCGATGACGTCAGGCACCGCAAAAGTTTACTGGCGTGTAGTTTCGTGGCATCGACGCCGGAATTTGCGGCGGCGCGCGTGGTGATGCTTTACCTCAGCACGCCCAACGAGGTCGATACCTCCCCCTTGGCGCTCAAGGCGTGGCAGGCGGGCAAGACGGTGGTCGTACCCAAGGTAAGCTGGGACCAGCGCCGAATGCTGCCGGTCGAGATCAGCAGCCTGACCGACCAGATGACCACCAGCGGCCCGGGGGTTCGCGAGCCGGTCAGCGGCAAGCCGGTGCCGCTCGACCTGATCGATTTCGTCGTGGTTCCAGGGCTGGGTTTTTCCGAACGGGGGTACCGCATTGGACGGGGGATGGGGTTCTACGATCGATTTCTGGCGCAGCAGGAATTTATCGGGACGTCGTGCGGCATGGCGTTCGACGAGCAGATCGTCCCCGAACTGCCCGTGCTTGACCATGATATTCCCCTCAGTATGCTGGTGACGGATCGGGGGATCCGGCGCTTTGCGGCCAACTGTATCCAGAAATAGGCGCGTGCGCCACAACAGGACTGAAGGCCTCGCCGGCACGTGAATTGCGCGAAACTTTTTCGCCTTCACTGCTTAGGCAATTGGCGGGGACTTCCGATAGAGAACATGGAGGTTCTCGCATGAGCCGTCATCGCGTAAGTCGCGGTCTGATCGCGGTCGTCGGGGTGGGCATCGTCATCGGCGCGGTCGCCGTTCTTCACAAAACGGACAAGAGCAAGGCGGGCAACGAAGACGCCAGCCAGGCCAGTGCTTCAACCTCCGGGCAGCCCGCGCCGCAGGCCCAGGCACAAGAGAAGAAGGCCGCGCCCCGGAACACGGGCCAAATTGCGTTGCCCGGTTCGGCCAAGGCGCTGGTGACGCAAACGCCCGGCGATTCTGCCGCCCCGGCGGCGCCGACGCCGAGCCAACCCGCCAACGGTACCGCCAACCAGGTCGCGATCGCCGTACAACCGGGCGCGCAAGCGTCGACGGAAGTCAAGACTGTGCGTCCGGCGCCGGCGGTCAGCAACGCCGATCCCACCAGCAGCGCCAAGGCGCTTGCCGACGGCAAGGCCCAGATCGACGCCGGGAATCTCCTGGCCGGGCGCAACGCGCTCAACGAAGGCCTGATCGCCGGCCAGTTCACCGACGCCGACGCCACGACCGCCAAGGGCCTGATGACCCAGGCGAACGAGGTGTTGATCTTCTCCCCGCGCCGATTCCCCGAAGACCCGTTCATGGGCACCTACTCGGTGCAGCCGGGCGATCGCCCGATGAAGATCGCCAGCACGTTCTCGACCACCTGGGATTTCCTGGGCCGGATCAACGGCATCAAGGATCCGCGGCGCCTGCGTCCGGGACAGACGCTTAAGACCGTGAAGGGCCCCTTCCACGCGGTGGTGAGCAAGTCGCGGTTCATCATGGATCTTTATCTCGGTTCGCCGGGCCAGCACGGGAGCATGTACGTTCGCAGCTTCCCGGTGGGCCTGGGGCGGCACGGGTCGACCCCGGTCGGCACGTGGATGCTCAGCCCGCAGGGCAAGCTCAAGGACCCGAAGTTCTGGGGCATGGAAGACGAGCCGGCGCGCGAGTCGGGCGACCCGCTCAACCCGCTGGGCCGTTACTGGATGGCGCTGACGGGCACGGACGGCGACGCGCTGGGCAAGGAGGGCTTCGGGATCCACGGCACGGCCGACCCCGACAGCATCGGCAAGGAGATGAGCCACGGGTGCATCCGGATGATCAACGAGAACGTCGGCATGGTTTACGAGATGCTGATCGACGGGAAGAGCACCGTGATCACGAAAGACTGAAACGTAAGACCGTAAGACGTGAAACGTGATGGACGGGCATGCCGGATGGCGTGCCCGTCTCTCGTTTGGGTCACGCGCCTCGTGCACGGTCGCAGGAACTTCCGTCGATTGTTCAAGTGAAATGGACTCATCGATCGGTCTCTATCCTATTGGGTGAATGAACGGACGACCGCAAGCGACAGGCGGGAAGCGGTCGGGAAAATCAGTGGCACTCGCGCGGCGGGCGCGGCAGAATGGGCGCGGTCCATTTACCCTCGGAGTGCGCCATGCATCACGCCTTGAAGGCCGTCCTTGCCGTCGTTCCGATCCTCGTCCTGTCCGGTTGTTTCGCCAGCCAGTCGGACGTCGAGACCGTCGGCCGCTACGGCGGGCTCACGACGCCGCGGGTGGACGGGCCGTTGGCGAACCTGGCGCCGGTCGCGGCGGTGGACTTCAGCACGCACCGGCGGGTGATCGACGACGACGATTTCGCGGCGCTCTTCCCGTCGCTGGAGCGGCTGTCGCCGCGCCGCATCTGCCTGGGCGGCCAACCGATCAGCGACCGCTCGATCGAGCTGCTCAATCGCCTTCCCTACCTGCGCGTGATCAACCTCGAGGGGACGCACGTGAGCGCCGAGGGGCTGGGGCGGATCCGGATGGATCATTGGGATTGACCGGGCGTTTTGCCGGCCGGTCCGAGGTCGCGACGATCGCCCTGGGCAGGTACGCGCGAATGAGCTGCTCCACCGCCGGCCGTACGATGCGCGCCGCGTCATTGCGGCCTTGCGTCTGCCGGAGGACCAGCGCGCCCTCGATGATCGCGCTGAAGCAATCGGCGAAGCTTTCCGCGCCAGGCCCATCGGCGCCGGCGGCCGTGGCGAGGTCGCGCCAGTGGTCGCGCGTCCGCCGCTTGTACGCGGCGGCGGCCTGGTGGACCGGATCGTGCGGGTTGGGGAACTCGGTCGCCGCGTTGGTGAACATGCATCCCCCGAAATCCGGATCGTTGAACCACAGGTCCATCACGTCCAGCATCGCCAGGATCTGCCGGGCCGGATCGTCACCGGCGAGCTTGCGCACCGCGCGATCCCACGCCTGCGATTCCCACTCGTCGCGCCGCTGGACCGCTGCGACCATCAGGTCGTCCTTGCTCGCAAAGTGCTTGTAGAAGGTCGTCTTGGTCACGCCCGCCGCCGCGATCACCTGGTCGATGCCGACGGCGCCGAAGCCCCTGCGGTAGAATAGCTCGATCGCCGCCGCCACCAGCCGTTCGCGACCGGTCCTGGGCGGGTCGGGAAGCCCGAACAGCTCCGCGACCGATTTCGTGCGCACCGGGGGCATACCGAAGGTAGCATAGCATCATGTCAGTCGTCATTGTCCAGGAGCCGGCCGACACGCCTGACGCCGCCGCGCTCGTCACTGAACTCGAAGCCCAGCTCTCACTGCTTTACCCTCAGGAAAGCCGGCATGGGTTCAGCGTCGAGAAACTCGTGCGCGAGGGCGTGGTCTTCTTCGTCGTCCGGGTGGACGGCCAGCCCGCCGGCTGCGGGGGCGTGCAGTTCGTCGATGGCGACTTCGGCGAATTGAAGCGCATGTACGTCCGCCCCCCCTTTCGCCGCTGCGGGCTGGGCAAACTTTTATTAACACATCTGGCCGACCACACGCGACAGCATGGCCTGAACGTGCTTCGCCTGGAAACGGGGGTGCACCAGGTCGAGGCGATCCGCCTCTATGAGCGCTTCGGGTTCCGCCGGATCGAGCCGTTCGCGCCGTACCGCGTCGATGCCGTAAGCATTTGTTTCGAAATGCGGCTGGCCGCGAGAACGTGAACCACAAGCTCACCCCCCGGGGGGGGGTTTACCTCAAGTCCACTCTGCGAAGGCGCCATGTGGCGCCTACAGTTCGCCCGCAGGGCACGGACCTCTTACCGGAGAACACGCGATGTACGACATGAAGAACCTGGCGAAGTTCGCGCGGATCGGCGAGCTCGCGCCCGAAGCGTTCAAGGCGTTCGTGGCCTTCGACGAATCGGCCTTCAAGGACGGCGCCATTCCCCACAAGTACAAGGAGTTGATCGCGGTCGCCGTGGCGCTGACCACGCAGTGCCCCTATTGCATCGAGATCCACTCGAAGAAGGCGAAGAAGGCCGGCGCCACCGAGCAGGAGCTCGCCGAGACCACCCTGGTCGCCGCGGCATTGCGCGCCGGCGGCGCGATGACGCACGGGACGCACACGCTGGAATAACGATGCGCCCGGCGAGGCCGCTTCAACGGCTGCGCTTTACTTTCCATCCGGCGGCGGTGGCGGTGGCCCATGCCCGTCGTGGTCATGGTCGTGCCCGTGTCCCGGCCCACCGGGCCCCGGCCCCGGACCGAACATCGGCACCATGAACCCCTTCCCGCCCGGCGCGCCCTTTCCACCGGGTCCGCCGGGTCCACCCGGGCCATGGTCCCGGCCGCGCTTCAGGATCTCCTCGTACTTCTGAAGCTGCTCGGGCGTCAAGAGCGCCTTGGTCTGTTCCTCAGCCTCCTTGAACTTGGCGCGCGACTGCTTGTGGATCTCCTCCATCCTGGCCGAGTATTCCCGCGCGATCCGGTCGTACTGCGCCTTCTGATCGTCGCTTAACAGGTCCCGGATCGCCTGCTCGCGCTCCTTGTTCAGGCGGTCGAACTGCCCGAAGGGCGGCGGGCCCGCGTTCTCCAGCGTCCTGGACCAGATCTCGCGCATCTGTTTCTGCTGCGCATCGGTCAGCCCCAACTGCTCGACCAGGAACGCCTCGGGGCTGGGTGGATGCTGGGGGCGGGACGGCATGCGGCGGGCCAGCATCCCGACCACGGCGCCGGCCGCGAACAGGACGATCGACCCCAGCACGATCAGGACCCGGATCTGGTTCATGGCTGTTCGGCCTCTAAATTCCGCACGATCCACTGGGCCAGTTGGATCTCGGTGGGGTGGGTGCTCGCTGGTGAGGCGTCGATGTCTTTGATGGCGACCACGCGCACGCCCTGCGACTGTGCCGACGACGACGCCGTATTCGCCTTCGCCTGCTGCTGCCAGAGCAGGAGCGACGCCGCCAACAGCACGCACGCCGCCATCGCCGTGATCACCCGCGCCAGGCGAAGGACCGGGTAGATCCGCCCGCCCGCGACCAGTTTCGCCTCGATGCGCGACATCGCCGCATCACCCAGGATCGGCTCATTGCCGGCCGCCGCGCCTGCGAACACCGCCGAGATCTCCCGGAGCTTGGCCAGTTCCGCGGTGCACGCCGGGCAGCCGCGAACGTGCGCTTCGACCTGCCGCGCCTCGTCGGGCGCCAGCTCGCCGTCATGGTACAGGTGAACGCGGATTAACTGATCACATTCGGGGTCGCCCAGTCTCATTTCGCACCTCCGTGGGGCGCGTATTCGATCAACCTGGCCTTCAACTGCTGGCGGGCGCGGAACAGCCGCGACTCCACCGTGCCGCGCGGCACGCCCAGGATCTGCGCGATCTCGTCGTAGGAGTGCCCGCGCAGCTCGCGCAGCACGACGATTTCCTTGTGCTCGGGCGAGAGGGTTTCCAGGCTGGCCATTACGTCCATCCGCACGTCGCCTCCACCGCTCCCTCTGCCACCGCTATCACTCGCGCCCATCGATTCATCGACCGGGGCCATCTTGCGCACCGCCCGCGAGCGGCGCAGGCGGGCGCTCTGGTTCATCAGGATGCTCGTCAGCCAGGTGCGCAGCGACGAACGACCCTGAAACGACCCGATCTGACGACAGGCGGCCAGCAAAGTCTCCTGAAGGGCGTCCTCGGCATCCGCACGATTTCCGAGCATCGAGTATGCGGTGCCGAACAACCCCTGACCATACCGGTCCAACAGCTCGCGGTACGCGGCCGGGTCCGACCGCCGAAGTTGTTCCACCAGCACCTGATCGTTCAAAACCGCGCCTCGCCCGCTGGCACGATACCACAGGCCGGTCGCGCGGCACTGTCCAATCGTTGGTTGCGCCCGCGGCCGCGTTTATTCCATCCCCGATTGATGGCCGGCGCAGCAACATCTCACCCCCATAATCTCTGGCGCCAAAGCGACTTAACTCCGATCAATAGAGCCGCGTCGGCTCGGTTTCGATGGCGGGGGTGGTCAGGGCGTCGCTCTTTAGATCGACGCGCATTCGCACGTCGCCGGCCTTTATCGCCTTGCATTGCACGCGCCAGACCGCCTGGTCGCCGGCTGCGAGGGTTTCGAGGGTCCCCAGGCGTACGGTTTGCCCCTCGGCCTTGGCAGTGGTCGGGCCCTCGGCGGTGATGAACTTCAGTTCCGGCGGAACCGTGGCCGTCACGCCGACGTTGTGATCCGCGCCGGTCCCCTGGTTCTTCACCGTGATCCGGTAGACGACCGCATCGCCCACCCGGATCGGGTCGTCCAGATCGACGACTTCCAGCCGCAGGGCCGGCAGGGTGAGGATGTTGGTCATCGCCCGGGCGGAGATCGGCGCGACGCAACTGGCGACGGCGGTCGCCTTGACGGGCAGTTGTCCTTCCTTATTTGCCCGGACGGTGACGGTGACCGTGCGTGCCTCGCCCGGGGAGAGCGTTCCGAGGTCGGTTCCTTCCTTTTTGTATGCGGAAGCGACCTGCACGTCGGCGGCTCCGCCCTCGCCACCGACGGCTGCGGTCATGACGGACCCGGTGTCGCCCGCGTCCAGACCGAGCACCGTCCGTCGCGCCGGTGCATCCCCCGTGTTCTTGACGGTCACCGAGTAGGTCGCGGTCTTGTTGATGTACTCGCGATCGGGGCCGTTGACCGCCACGTCGAGTTTGGGCTGGTGCACGAGCGTCGAGACC
>DATBFY010000311.1:0-6247 GCA_036558265.1 Tepidisphaeraceae bacterium
TGGCCGTGCACAACCTCGACCCGGCGTGGTACGCGCTGGACCTGGGCGCGCCGGTGGCCACTTCGGCGCAGAGCGGCCCGCTCGGCAAGGACAGCTATCCCGCGTGGCAGGTCATCACCTACGAGTTTGCCGCCAAGGGCAGTCGCCCCGCCGTCAACGTCACCTGGTACGACGGCGGCAAGATGCCGCAGCCGCCGGCGGACCTCGAAGGCAAGTACAACCTCGCGGATAACGGCATCCTGTTCATCGGCGACAAGGGGACGATGGTCTGCGGCGGCTGGAGCGGCGCGCCGCGCCTCTTCCCCACCGCCCGCCGGCGCGAGTTCCAACTGCCCAAGCCCACCATCCCCCGCTCGATCGGCCACCGCCAGGAGTGGATGAAAGCCTGCAAGGAAGGCAAACCCGCCGACGCCAAGGCCGGCTTCGATTATTCGGGGCCGTTCGTGGAGGCCCTGCTCGTTGGGAATCTGGCCGTGCGGTCGCAGAAGCGCATCGAATGGGACAGCCCGAACCTGCGGGCCACCAACGCGCCCGAGGCCGAGCCGCTGATCCGGCAGACCTATCGCAAGGGATTTGAGATCTGAATCACGCTCTCTGCTCACGCGAGGTCGAGCAGGAACTTCAATCGCTCCTCGACCTCCGCCTGGGCGGCGCGCGGGAGCACGCCGTATCGGCGCCCGAGCCGTTCCTTCGCGATCGTGCGGATCTGATCGCAGATGACGAAACTGGTCTGGGGGAGGCCGCCGTCGCGTGGGTTGAGGCGAAGATAGGAGCGCAGCTTGCGCTCCCGGGTCGTGATCGGGACGACCGTGACCATGCCGGCGGGGCTCTGGTTCAGAATACTGTTCGAGATGACAAGCGCGGGCCGGGTGCGACCCTGTTCGTGACCGCGGACGGGCTCGAAATCGACCCGCCAGACCTCGCCCCGGCGAGGCGCGACCGAGGCGGTGGCGGAAGGCGGCATCAGGCGTCCTCCAGGGCGTCGTTGCTCGTGCGGTCCCAGAGGGCGTTTTCCTTGTCGAGGTCGGCGGCGGCCTTCGGATTCGCGCGGAGTTTGGCGTAATCCGCGCTAAGGCCCTCGAGATAGAGGCGGCGACGACGTTCTTCGACCGCCTTATCGAGCGCTTCCTGCATGGATTCACCCGTCAGGTCGGCGGTTTCCTTGAGAGCCTTGTGGGTCTTGGGGCGGAGACGGATCGTTACAGCCATGGTCGCGTACGCCGATGGGGCGCTCCTCGTATTCAATTATAGCATACAACAGCGCATGCGCCCAGGAATTACCACCTTCGGGCTACAAAAACCACCGTTCGAGAAACACGTCCGCCCTCGCGAAATCGGTCGGCGGGACGCGCTCGGGCGGGATGTCGGCGAAACCCAGCTTGCGGTAGAGGGCGATCGCGGTGGGGAGCTTGCTGCTGGTCTCGATGAAAAGGCGCCGGGCGCCCAGGCCCCGGGCGTGGTCGATCACGACTTCCAGGAGTTGCCGGCCGTAGCCGCGGCCTCGGTGGGCAGAGTCGATCGCCATCTTGGCGATCTCGAAGCTGCCGTCGCCCAGGTTTTGCAGGGCGCAGCAGCCGATCGTCTGGCCCGCCAGGTCGAGCAGCAGGATGTCGCCGCCGGGGCGGATAAAGTGAGCCACCGGGTCGGCGAGAAGTTCTTCGTCCCTCGGCTCGACGTGGAAGTATTCCGTCAGCCAAGCCTCGTTGAGCCGGCGGAAATGAACCCCGTCGCCAGGGACAAATGAACGGATGCGAAGTTCGGGTGAGGCGCCGGCCATTGCCATTAATTGCAACTCGTGTCCTTTAACGACCACTGGCAAGCCTGAGAGCTTGCCAGCGCCACCCATTCATCGCTTTTCTTCGTGCTCTTCGTGACCTTCGCGGTTGGATTGCTTACGCATCCCACCCATGCTGCTCCCGCACCTTCACCATCGCCGCCAGGATGTTGTTCCAGGTTTCCTGCTTCATCATCACTTCGTTGGGGAACATGCAGCCGTCCCAGCAGACGTGCTTGACCGCGCGCGTCGGCTGGCCCTTCTCGTCCTTGAGCCAGTAGCCGGCGACCCTGGGGATGTCGAGCTTGCCGGTGGGATCGTTCGCCAGGCAATGCCGGCCGGTCTTGTCGTGCGTGCCGCTGCCGTGGACGGTCGCGTTGTTCTGGGCGACGTGGAAATCGATCGTCCAGGGGCGCAGGGCGGCGGTCAGCTTCTTGAGCGCGTCGTCGAGCTTGGCCTTGTCCTTCCAGTCGTAATTCTCGGGGAGGATCGCGTCCTCGGGGGCGTTGTAGCCCATCGTGTAGAGCAGCGTGTGGGCCATGTCGGCCTGGAAGCCGACCGTGCCCTTCATGTCCACCATTTCCAGGAGCTGCACCATACGCCGCCACGAGTGCATGCCGCCCCAGCAGATCTCGCCCTCGGCCGCCAGGCGCTCCCCGTGGTCTTTGGCGACCTTGCCGGCCTCGCGGAAGGTCGCCGCGATCCGTTTCTGGTTGCCTTCGGGGTCCTTGTACCAGTCATCGGGCGAGCAGGCCGAGTCGATGCGGATCACACCGTAGGAGCGGGCGCCCAGCTCGTTGAGCTTCTTGCCGATGCGGCAGGCCTTCTTGACGCTGTCCACGAACTTCTTGCGGTCTTCATCGGAGCCCATCGCGCTGCCGCCGCCGGTCGGGGGCCAGACCGGGGCGACCAATGAGCCGACGGCGAAGTTCCGGGCGCGGACCTTGTCGGCGAGCTTCTTGATGTCGTCGTCGGACGAGTCGATGTTGACGTGCGGGTCGAAGAGGAAGAGGTCCACGCCGTCGAAGCGCTGCCCGTTCACGCTGGCCTTGGCGGAGAGGTCGAGCATGGTGTCGAGGTCGATGGTCGGCTCGGCGCCGGGGCTGCCCTTGCCGACGAGACCGGGCCACATGGCGTTGTGGAGCTTGGGGAAGGCGTGGGGCATGGGTGGATCCTCCTCGAAGAGAAACAGCCGGTAGTTGGTAGTCAGTCGCCAGCGGGAAGATAACCGGGCGGCGGCGCGGGGGGCAAGCGAGGGGGCCGCTTGCTATTTCAGCGTCTCGACGACCTTGGACAGTTCCGCGACCCTGTCCGCGGTCGGGGCGGCGACCTGGAAGTGGTAGACGTTTTTGGCGCCGAAGACGACCACGCCGCGGAAGGCGGCCGCCTGTCCGGCCTTGTCCTTGCCGGACATGTCGAAGGAGACTTCCTTCGGGATGGGCGTTGCGAGCGTGGGCGGGGAGCCTTTCAATTCTGTGTGACCCGAGGCGCGCAGCCCGGTCAAGAGGCCGTTGTAGTCCCCCTTGATGCGGGCGGTGCGCTTGGCGTCGGAATCGGCGGCAGCCCCCTGCTCGACGACCAGCACGACCTTCTCGGGCGAGCCTTCCCTGGTCGCCAGAAACGAGAGGACGACCAGGCCCCCCTGCTGCTTCTGCTCGCGAACCTTGTGCCAGACAAAGCCGTCGCCGGGCGAGCCGAGCGAGAACTGGCCGGGGACGGTGAGGGTAGGGGTGGCGGCGTTGTCGTTTCCGGCCGCGCGCGAGGTCAGGGCGACGGTGCAGGCGATCAGGCACAAAGGCAGGGTTAGTCGGTATCGCATGGGTTATCTTCAGTCGCGCCCAAGGCTATCGCGGCGCGGACGGTCTCCGCCGTCAGGGTCGGAAAGCCTTTCAGGATTTCATCGACGCCATCGCCGTCGGCCAGGGAGGCGAGAATGGTTCGTAGCGGCACGCGGGTGCCGCGGATGACGGGCTCGCCGCCGCAGATGCCGGGGTCGCGGATGATGTGGATCGTGCAATCCATACCAGGTTAGCACTGGGTCAGGAGGTGGTGCCGACGGAAGCGATGACATCATTTGCTTCCTTGGCCGTCAGGCCCAAGCCTCGAAGCAACGTGCGAACCTCATCGACCTTCGGAAGGAAGATCTTTTCGCCATGAAGCGTCCAGAACGGCACGGATGCGCCTCCGATCCCACGACGGCCGTCCGTGAAGCTATGCGTCACGTTCCCCAGGTTGTCGTTGCGAAGCCAGACCCGTGGTTGGTTTCGGCCACCGAGATTGGCGCGCAGGATCGCGACCAGTCCCCCCTGCCTGAGGTAATCGATCGCCTTGCGCTTATCTGGAATCGGATCGTCCGACGTGGGATCGGACATTTCTAATTGAGCTTCAGCGACCTCGATGACCAGCGGCTCAAATGGGTCATTCGGTACCTCCACGACGTAGAGATGGCGGCCGCCCGAACCAATGGGTCCGCGCTCTTCGAGGATGGTTCCACGAACTTGGCGACCCGACATTGAAACGCGGACTGGATCGCCGACGTGAAAGGCTGGCACTGATGCTTGGGTCTTGGCCATAAAACAATTCTACCATGGAGAGAGGCCGAAGAGCGACGTCAACCGTGTCCTGAGCACGGCATCGAAGACCTGGGCAATCCCACTACAGGCGCGACGCCATTCGCGGACGCGATCGAGCCGAAGTGGGCGCTCCGCGAGCATCGCTCGGTCGAAATGCTGATGCGCAATCGCGTTCCGCCAACGGTTGAGCTCCTCCAGCCGATCCTGCCACGTGATGGAGCGCACGTCGCGATTCCGTACCTCCTCCCAAAAGAGAATCCCAAAACGATTGAAGTCCTGGCCGACATTGCCGGGGTTCGGGTTGCCGCGGTCGAGCGTTCGGAATTGCGTCATGGCGGCACGGATCAGGTCGCGGGCGGAAGCAGGATTCGAGCTTGAGGCGACGAATTCCGCGGCTTCCGAATGCAGGTCGCGGCAAAAGCCCTGGAATTGTGACGAGAGCAGGACCGCATATGCGTGGTTGATCTGTTCCGTCGCATAGCGCCGGCCGCGTCCGCCCCCGCCCACGCTCCGATGCGCGGCTTCGATCTCGTTCAGGGCAGCACTTCGCTCACCCCGCCATCGTCGCAGTGATGTCGATGCCATCCCGGCCCACCCTTTGTGAATCAAAGCTTCACGTTTCCGGCGTACTTGATCCCCGGCGCATCCGGGTTGGCATCCGGGCCGAAGTAACGCAGGACGACCAGCGGCTCGGTCGTGCTGGTGTTCTCGTAAGTGACCCCGGTCTTGGCGGTCGATTCGGGGATGAAGTACTCGTCCTCGGTCAGCTCGTAGAAGCCGATCATCTTGGGGCTGTTGAGCGGCTGGTCGTTGACCCGGCCGATGCCCTGGACGCAGATGACGCTGGTGGCGCCGTTGTCCTTGACGGTGATCCGCTGCCCCGGGTGGACGGTCAGTTCCTTGGCGGAAAAGAGCTGCTGGCCGTGGACCTTGCCGTAGACGATCCACTTATCGACATAGCCGTCGTTGTTGCCGCCGCCGGTGTGGACGATCGGTTCGAGGTAGTGGTTCTGCTTGAAGTACGGATCGACGTTGGCTTCCCAGTCGAGCTGATCGACGATGAAGTCGAGATCGCGGTGCTTTTCTTTGGGCATGTCCTTGACGAGCAAGCTCCAGGGGACCTCGCGGCCTTCAACCAGCGACTGGTACATGCCGAAGACGTCGCTTCCCCACTGCGGCTCATAGGTGCAGAGGCTGCCGGGGGCGTGGAGGATGCTTGGGCCGATCAGCCAGCCGCTGCCGGGCTTGAGGCGGAAGGCCTGGGAGAGGTCGAGGACGCCGTTGTCGCCCTTGTTCCAGTCTTCGAGGCATTTCTTGACCTGGGCCTTGGTGGTGCCGGGGTTCAGGCCCATGAAGGTGTAAGGGAAGTTGTTGCCGACGTTGTTGTGCTGCGGGGGGAAGTAGTAGGACTCGGGCTTGCCCTCCTGGGCGACGAGCTTGGCCTGGGCGGCGGACTGGTGCATGTGGTGGGGGATCGGGCCCATGTTATCGAAGAACTTGGAGTAGACGGGCCACTTCCTGTACTTGCTCCAGATCGCGTCGCCGATGAGGCGTCCGCCGAGTTCGGCGACCGCGTCGGCGAGGGTGAAGCGCTCGCCTTTGGAGACGACGTAGGACAGCCCTTCATCCGGTGTGCGGTTCTCGTTGGCGGCGGGGGTGGTGGAACCGAACCAGCGCTCGTCGATGCCGCCGCGGTTGAGGCCGAAGGCATAGAGGTCATTGGGGTCGAGCTTGAGGCGCTTGCCGGGCTGGAGGAAGGAGCGGGGCACCCAGCAAGGCGCCAGGCGCAGGAGCCCTGAGGTGCCCTCGAGTGCGGCCTCGGCGGCGCGCTTAACGTTGGCGGTGAGGGTTTTGAGCTGCTTGACGTGGGTGGGTTGGTTTGGCATCGGAGGATCCTTGG
>DATBFY010000312.1:0-4686 GCA_036558265.1 Tepidisphaeraceae bacterium
AAGGTGGCGATCTGCTGCGCCTACCTCCACCGCCCCGCCGCCATCCTCTTCGATGAGCCGCTGACCGGCCTGGATCCCAAGGGCATCCGCGTGATGAAGGAATCGGTGCGGCAGATCGCGGCGGCGGGGGCGGCGGTGCTCGTCTCATCGCACCTGCTGGCGCTGGTGGAGGACCTGGTCACGCACCTGCTGATCCTGCACCGGGGCAGGCGGCTCTTCTTCGGCGCCGCCAGCGAAGCTCGCGCGGCCTTCGCCGATCAGACCGATGCCAGTCTGGAAGATGTCTTCCTGCGGGCGACTGAAGGACGGGCTCAATCGCCATGAACGCTCTTGTGCTGCTCTATGGATTTCAGGCGAAGGCGCTCGGCCGGCGCGTCACGCGGAACCTGCGCTCGGTCAAGGGGGCGCTGCTCTTCATCTTCGGCGTCGCCGTCATCGGCTTGTGGATGGCGCCCTCCATCTGGCAGGCGATGCGGATGCGGCGCACCGACCCCGCGGCCGTACTCGACGCCGCACCCGTCCTCCTCCTCGCCAGTTGCATCCTGCAGATCTTTTCTTCCGGCGGCGAGAAGGCGATCGCCTTCACACCCGGTGAGGTTGATTTCCTCTTCCCCGGCCCGTTCACCCGCCGCCAGTTGCTCGCCTACAAGCTCGGCAAGGCGCTGGCGGCGATGACGTTCTCGGCGACGCTGCTCTGCGTCGTCCTCCTCCGCCACGCCGCCGGCTGGTCGCAGGCCTGGGTCGCCCTGCTGCTGGGCATGATGTTCCTCCAGCTTTTCGGGATGGTGGTCACGCTGGTCGGGCAGACGATCGGCGAGCGGGCCTACACCCGCGGGCGCAAGCTCGTCCTGGGCCTGGTCCTCCTCGCGCTGCTCGTCGCCGCACTGCCGCTTCTGAAATCCTCGCAAGGCCGGCCCGGGTTCTTCCAGATCGCCCACACCGTGCGCACGTCGCGCGTGGGCGGCATTCTCCTGGCGCCCCTCGATGTCTTCGGCCGCCTTTTCACCGCGTCATCCTGGTGGCCGACCGGGTTGATGTATCTCGGACTGGCGCTGCTGGTCGACCTGGCGCTGATGTTCGTCGTCTTTTATCTGGATGCCGATTATCTCGAGACCTCGGCGGCAAAATCGGCGGCCTTGTACGAGCGCCTCCAGCGTGTTCGCCGCGGTGGCATCATGGGAATGGCGCGGCCGGCCAAGCCCGGCGCCAAGGTTCGCGGCGCCGTGCCGCTCCTGCCGGCGTGGCGCGGCGCCGGTCCGATCGCCTGGCGGCAGGCGACCGCCGCCGTACGCAGCTCGCGCGGCATGCTGATGATCCTGCTGCTCCTGGCGATCGGCGTCGGACCGGTGATCCTCGGCGCCGGAAAGGACAAGGCCGGCAACGTCGCCGGCATCGTCGTCGGCGCCATGGCCTGGATCACCCTCATCGTCAGCGGCTGGCTGCGCTTCGATTTCCGCGGCGATCTCGACAACCTGGACTACCTCAAGTCCCTCCCGATCACGCCCTGGGCCGTCGCGGCCGGACAGCTCATTACGCCCACCGCGCTGATGACCGCCTGCCACCTCCTGATCGTCGGCACGGTTCTGGCGGCGGTGCGACATCTGGACGTGATCCTGCTGTTCGCCGTCGTCGTCTGTCTGCCGTTCAACGCGATGATGTTCGCGATCGAGAACCTGGTCTTCCTGCTCTTCCCCACCCGCGCCGCCGCCAACCCCGCCGACTTCCAGGGCTACGGACGCCAGATCCTCCTGCTCTTCGCCAAGGGCGTCTTGATCCTCATCGCCGGCGCCCTGGCAGCCGGCTTCGCGCTGGTCGTCCACGTGACCACGTCCTCCTGGCCCGCCGCCGCTATCACCGCCGGCATCGTCCTGAGCGCCGTCGCCGTCGCGCTGGTCCCACTGGTCGGCTGGGCCTACGCGCGCTTCGACGTTACCGGCGACATGCCGGCGTGAGGAAGAGAAGCGAGAAGCGAGAAGCGAGGAGCGAGGAGCGAGAAGCGAGGAGCGAAACGTCAGCTCCGTCGCCGGCGCGCGCCAAGCACAAGCACACCCGCGACGCACGCCATCGCAACGGCACCCGGCTCGGGCACCGCGGCGAAGGCTGCCGCCAGGTCCCGCTCGAAGGCCGCCGAGGCGCCGGGAATCGGTTCCGCGGGCAGCGCCGTGTTGTAATTTTGCGCCAGCTTCACCAGGTCATTGAAATCGACCGCGCCGTCGTACGTGAAGTCGCCCTGGTACCAGTGCCTGCCGGACGTGTTGTAATTCTGCGCGAGCTTCACCAGGTCGTTGAAATCCACCACGCCGTCCAGCGTCGCGTCGCCGTACTTCGTGTGGCGGATCAGGACGTCGTTGCCGGATACGGTCGTGCCCCGCCATTGGAAGCTCGTCGGCGACAATGCGGACGCCAGCGCATACCCGACCGCGGTTGACGGGTCGGCCGACGACGACGCCGACGTGATCCCGCTGGTCCCGTCCCACGTCCCGCCGTTCGCGCCCGCGACGATCATGTCGTGGACGAGCTTGAGCGAATCGGCCGGCGAGGTCGGGGCCGGCGTCGCCCGGACCATCCCGCCGCCCGACCGCAGGTCGATCGTGCCGCTATTGGTGAAAGAGCCCGAACGAACCACCAGGAGCCCCGCCGTGACCACGACGCTGGCCGAGTTCGAAAACCCGGATTGCTGCGAAAGCGAAAGCTGCCCGTGATCGACCGCGATCGTCCCGGCATTGGCGAGGGCGGCATTTCCGAACGTGACGTTGAACGAGGCCGTGGCGGATGGCCCCACGTTCAACAGGGCGCCAGGGCGGTTGAAAAATCCCAACTTGTGCGGGTCGGCCGTGTTGCCGTTAATGCTCAGAGTAGCGCCCGACTGCAGATCGATCACCCCCGCATTGGTCATAGGTGCACCGCTGATCTGGATGCTCCCTCCGCTCCCAGCGCGGATCGTCCCCGAATTCGCCATTGGGGTGCTCGACGTCATGCTGCCCAGGGTCGCGCCCCCGCCGTCAAGCTGAATCAGGCCCGAATTGGTCAGCCCGCTGCCGACACTCATCGTCGCCGCCGTCCCGTTCACTCGGAGTGTGCCGGAATTGACCAGGCCGACGTGCAGCCCAAGCGTGAGCTTTGAACCCGCGCCGTCGAGCTGGATCAATCCGGCGTTGGTCATTTGCGCGAAGCTCCCGGGCGTATCGATCGTCGCGGTCGCCGACGCGCCGATCCGCAGAACGCCCGTGGACGTGATCTGAAACGGGTTGATAGTCAGCGGTAACGAAGCGCCCTTCGCGAGGAGGTTCGCGCCCTCCTGGAGCTCGATCGTGCCGCTGTTGGTCACCGTGCCGGACAGGGTCACCGCCGAGCCGGCGGTCACGCGGACGGTGCCCGAATTGTCGAACGCCCAGTTCCGGTCAACGTTCAGGGACGCGTGGTCAACCTGCACCAGTCCCGCGCTGGCGAACGTGTCCGGACTGGAAATCGTGTAGGAACGCGTGAGCGAGGCGACCGCAGACGGCCGCACGTCCAGAGTCCCGCCCGCCAGGACCTCCACGCGCGCGGCCGACGTGCCCTCGGCCGTCAACGCGCCGGAATCGGGGTTCCACTGCGCCGTTCCGGCGATCCGAAGCCGCGCGCCGCTGGCGATCCGGTGCCCGCCGCCGGTTGCGGCTGCGAGGTTCAACGTTCCGGATTCGGGGACGTACAACTCCGCCCCGCCGCTCAGCAGCGACGATTTAAGCGTCAGGTTCTGTGCCGTCACACGCCCGGTCCCCTGGAGCGTGTACCGGTCAACCGTCGCCGGGCCGGTCAGAATCAAGTCAGAGTCCAGCGACAGCGTCGCGGTGCTCGTCCCGTTATTGACGATGTTCACGACTCCGGGAAGCGTGGTCGGGGCCGTGACGTGTCCATTGAGCGCGGTCAGGTTGATCGTCCCACCGGCGCTGACGACGCTCGGGCCGTCCAGGTCGAGCCGCGCCCCTGCATCCGACTGGTTGAGGTTTAAGGTCGCGCCGGCCGCCAGCGCGATCGATCCGGCAACCGTCCCGATCGCGCGCTCCTCAAGGTTGAGCACGGCCGATGAGGTCTGCAGGTCGATGAGGCCGGAATTCGAAAACTGACCCACCGTCATGTCGAACGGAGCTGTGACCCGGATGGTCCCGCCGTTGATCACCCACCAGGCGTTATCGGCGTCGAGTCGCCCGCCCGCCAACCCCATGATCAAGCCCGCGTTCGTCAGCTTTCCCGAAGGGTTGGTTTGAGAGAACGGATCCGGTGGTATGGCGGAGAGCGTCAACCGACGATCCAGGGGAACGTACGCCGTAGGCTCGAAGCTGAGCAGCGTCAAGTGCCGGTTGGCCCGCAGCGTAAAGGCGGTATTGGTGCCTGAGAAGGCCACTTTTCCGCCAACCGTGATGGCGCCGCCGAACTCCTTGCCATCGCTCGTGCCGGCAAGCGTGAACGTGGCGCCCGCCGGCACGTTCACCGGCACCTGGACGCTCCCCGCCGAAAACGTGAAACCGTCGGTAACACTCAGCGCGTTGGTCCCCGCATTGGGGAATGCCGCCGTCGTATCGATGATCCCGCCCCCAAGCGTCAGCGACCTCACCGTGACTGGCTGGTTCAACTTCGGATAGCCCGAGTTGACGATCGCATCGAACGTATCCCCCAGGTTCCCATTATTCGGAAATGTTGCGACAG
>DATBFY010000313.1:0-6033 GCA_036558265.1 Tepidisphaeraceae bacterium
CTCTTCGGGCTCACGAACAGCGAAGGCAACCACGGAGAGGACGTCAAGGAGTACTACTTCTACCTCGACAGCACGCCGACCCACTCGTACATGAAGTACCTGTACAAGTACCCGCAGGCGGCATACCCCTATTCCGACCTCGTCGCGACCAACCGCCACCGGGGCAAGCATGAGCCCGAATACGAACTGCTGGACACCGGCATCTTCGATCAGGGCCGCTACTTCGACGTCTTCGTCGAATACGCCAAGGCCACGCCCGAAGACCTCCTCATCCGCATCACCGTCTGCAACCGCGGGCCCCAGGATGCCGGCGTTCACGTCCTGCCGCACTTGTGGTTCCGCAACACCTGGTCCTGGATCGGCGGCGGCTCGCGCCCGGTCCTCAAGGCCCTGGCCGGTGACGGCCACGACATCGTCCACGCGCACCACACCGACCCCCTGTTCCAGGCATCCCTCCCCGACTACTTCCTTTACGCCGAGGGCAACGCCCCGCTCCTCTTCACCGAGAACGAGACCAACAACGCCCGCCTGTTCGGGGGTCACAACGCCGGCCCGTTCGTGAAAGACGGCATCAACGACCACGTCGTGCTCGGCAAGCCGGGCGTGGTCAATCCCGCCGGCACCGGGACCAAGGCCGCCGTGCACCACAGCCTTCGAGTGCCCGCCGGCGGCGAACGGGTGATCCGCCTGCGCCTGAGCCGGACGCCCCCGGCGCAATGCGCCCGACCGTTCCAGGACTTCGACCGGGTGATGGCGACCCGGATCGAGGAGGCCGATGAGTTTTACGGCGCCCTGACGCCCCCCCAGGTGAGGCGCGATCCCGACCGTGCCCGCGTCCTGCGCCAGTCGCTCGCCGGCATGCTCTGGACCAAGCAGTATTTCTACTTCGACCTGGACCTGTGGCTGCGCGAACATCGGGCGGACCCGATCCTGCCCCCCTCCCAGCGCCGGGCCGTGCGCAACATCGAGTGGGCGCACATGTATAACGACGACATCATCTCGATGCCCGACAAGTGGGAGTACCCCTGGTACGCCGCCTGGGACCTGGCCTTCCACACCATCGCCCTGGGCATGGTCGATCCGGACTTCGCCAAGCAACAGCTCGACCTCATGCTGAGGAACAACTACCAGCATCCCAACGGGCAAATCCCCGCCTACGAGTGGAACTTCGGGGACGTCAATCCCCCCGTTCACGCCTGGGCCACCATCCAGCTCTTCCAATTCGAGGAGGCGCGCTACGACAAGGGAGACCTCGAATACCTCAAGTTCGCCTTCTCCAAATTGCTCGTCAACTTCACCTGGTGGGTCAATCGCAAGGACCGCCTCGGCAACAACTGCTTCTCCGGAGGCTTCCTCGGACTGGACAACATCGGCGTCTTCGACCGCTCCTCCCAGTTGCCCACCGGCGGCTACCTCGACCAGGCCGACGGCACCGCCTGGATGGTCTTTTACAGCCAGCAGATGCTCCGGATCGCGGTCGAACTGGCCCTGCACGAGCCCCTCTACGAGGAGTTTGTCGAGAAGTTCTTCGTCCACACCCTCCACATCGCCGCCGCCATGGACCGCATCGGCATCAACCAGGATGAGATGTGGGACGAGGACGACGCCTTCTTCTACGACGTGCTACGCTTCCCCGACGGCTCGGCGACGCGCCTGAAGGTCCGCTCCATGGTCGGCCTGCTCCCCTTGGCCGCCGTCGCCGTCTTCGAGGAGGACGTGCTGGAGAAATTGCCCCGCGTCGCTCACACGGCCCGCGAGCTCATCCGCCGGAATCCGGCCCTGTGCGCCAACCTCCACCTGCCGACCAGGCCCGGCGTCGCCGGCCGCCGCATGCTGGCGGTCCTCTCCGAGGATAAACTGCGACGCGTGCTCGCCCGCATGCTCGACGAGAACGAGTTCTTCGGCCCCTATGGAATTCGTGCCCTCTCACGCTTCCACCTGGAGAACCCCTACGTCTTGCGGCACGACGGACAGGAGTTCCGCGTGGGCTACGTGCCGGGCGATTCAGATTCGGGAATGTTCGGCGGCAACTCCAATTGGCGCGGCCCGGTCTGGATGCCGGTCAACTACCTGCTCTACACCGCCCTGCTGCGGCTCTACGCCTACTATGGCGACGACTTCAAGGTCGAATGCCCCACCGGGTCGGGCAGGCTGTTGACCCTGTTCGAGATCGCCAGGGAACTGGGCGAGCGCCTGATCCGCACGTTCGAGAAGGACGAGCACGGCCGCCGGCCTTCCCACGGAAACGCCAGGCGGTTTCAGGACGACCCCCACTGGCAGGACCTCGTGCTCTTCTACGAGTTCTTCCATGGCGACAACGGCGCAGGCATCGGCGCCAGTCACCAGACGGGCTGGACCGGCCTCGTGGCCCGATTCATCCAGCTCAACGCGAGCCTGACCACCGACATGCTGTTGACCGCGGGAACCGGCGCCATCGCCTTGAAGAAAACGAGCCCGACTCCTGAAACTGTGGAAAGCCCAGGGCCCCGCGGCGAGCCGCGCCCGGCGTAGCCGCGCGCCCCGCGGGTTATGCCGCTTCCAGCAGCAACCCATTCCGCCCGCCCCAGCGCAACTTGCGATACGCCCGGACGCTGACCGTCTTGCTCTCCAGCATCGGCGCCAGCACCTCGGCGGTGATGTCGGCATGATCGACCAGCAGCGTGAGCCTCGGATGGCGGTGACCGTCGATCGCCAACTGCGGCACGGCCATGCCGATCAGGGCGCGGTTCTCGACCAGCCAGCGATACGCCTGCGCGATCGACCGCAGTTCGCGCAAGCCCCGGCGGGCCACGGCCAGCAGCATCAGCCCGCGCTCGCGCGTGACCGCCAGGCGCGCGTCCGGACACATCGGGGCGCGAACCGGGCACTCGATCAGCTCGCCCCGCGCCCCCGCCAGGATCGCGTGGAGGACGGCCGATTCGTCGCCGGCCTCACCCGGCAGGTCGATCACTTCGCTGACCTCGTCCGACGACGACGCGGACGCCTTGACGGGCTCGATGGGCGCCGGCTGCTGGACTGGCTCTGTCATCTTCAACGGCTCCTCGCGTACGGGAGAGACAGACATGACGGTTTCGATTTCGACCTGGCGATCACTCGATGCCCCGATCGCCGGCTCCGCCCCGTTGGACGATTCGTCGGAAATCTCCGGGCTGTCCGTCCGCAGCGCCTCCTGCGCCGCGTGCGCCTTGGCCCGCGCGAGGAAGTCGGTGACGACCAGCCACTGCGCGCCCGCGGCAAGCTGGGCCTTGTCGCGCACCGTGCGGACGTGGGCGACCAGGTGCTCGGCCACGGCGCGCGTCGGGCGGACCGCCGGCTCGCTTTGCAATTCGATCCCCAGGAACTGCAGGCAGACGCTGCACAGCTTGCGGTAGACCTTCGCGGCCTGGGCTTCGCCGGCGGCTTCCATCAGCGCCAGCGTCATCCGCGGGCGGTGGACGTTCGCCAGCCCCTTGAGCGTGCGATAGCAGGAGACCACGCCGTCGTGATCGCAGGTCGATAAGAGCGCCCAGTGGTCCACTTCCTTCAACAGCGCCCGCGCCTCGGGGCTGCGCAGGTTGGGCAGCACGAGCAGCCAGCGGTCCAGATCCCAGCTCATCTCGTCGAGCGCCTCGGTGATGAAACGCTGGTCGAAATGCTCGGTAACCGGGGCGGCATGCGGATCGCCGGTGTTCGGGTCGATCGAGCGCTCGAAGCACATCAGGCGGACCTCGCTGGCGTCCACCTCCAGGACGCCGATGCGCTCACCGTTGGCCGCCAGGTGCCGGGCGTAGTCCTTCACGCGCTCGGCGGCGCGGCCATTCAGGTGCTGCGCGATCACGGCGGTGACCGGCGGGATGCGCACCTCGCCGCCGGCGTCCTCTTCGTCCTCAGCGGCTTCGGCTCCGCCGAAGACCTGGGCGTACTCCTCGGGCGTCAGGTCGATGCTTCCCTGCGACGAGGGCTGGTGCTGCTGCTGCGGTTCCTGCGTCGAATGCATTTCGGGGCGCGGGGCGCCGGGGGGGAGTCGGACCGGGCGCGGCGCGCCGCCGGTCTGCCGGTCCCGCACGCTGCTCAGGAACAGGTGGCCGATGTCGCCGATCGACCGCGGCTGCGGGGGCTGGGATGGATTCGAGTTCTCTTCCATGACTCCTCGGTTTCAGGCGACCTCGACGACGTTGTTCAGTTCTCCGAACTGGTTGCTCTCGACGTACGTGTTGTTCGGGTCGGTCATCCATAGCCCGTCAACGATCAGGCGGTAGCGATAACGCCCCTTGGGCAGCGGCAGCCGCATCTGCCAGACGCCGCCCTTCGTCCGCTGCATCGGCGTGGAGATCGGCGTCCAGTTGTTGAAGTCCCCCGCGATCATCACCTTCTGCGCCTCTTCGAACTTGGCCGAGAACAGCACGTCCTCGCCGTCCTGCTTGACGCCGTAAAACTCCTCGATCTTCTGCTCGGTCGTCTTGGCACCGGCGGTGGGCTCAGCAGTAACGGCGCGCTCGCGCTGACCGGCCGAACGCGGTGCGGCGTGCTCGGGCTCGGTCGGGTCGTGCGATTCGTCTTCGCCGAAGGAGGCGTTGTCGAGCCGACGACTGGAGAACGCGGACGACGCCGACCCGCCGGACTTGGCAAGCTCCGCCAGGGAAGCGAACGGATTGCCGTTGCCATTCCCGTTGCCGTTGCCATTCGACGGACCGTGACCATGGCCGTTGCCGTTGCCGTTGCCGTTCGATCCCGCCAGGGCAACCTGCGGTGCCGCGACCTCCTGCGCTGCCGGCGCCTCGGTCGTGACCGGCGGCGCCTTGATCGTCCCGCGCCCAAACTGGTAGTTCGTAAGCTGCGCCAGTTGCCGCGCCCGCTGCACCAGCTCCGCCGGACGGCTCAGCCGCTCGTTGGTCACCGGCTCGACGTCCACCGGCCGGTGCCCCATCAGCTCCCGCGCCAGGTTGACGAAATCCTTGTACCCCCGGCTGCCCGGGTCGTACTCGGTGATCGGTTGCCCGAAGCTGGCCGCCTCCTTCAACTTGGTGTTGAAGTTGACGACGCTCTCCATCAGGTAATCGCGGAACTTGGCCCGCAGCTCCTGCAGCACCTCGCGCGCCAGCTTCGTGCGCGTGTCGTACAGCGTCGGCAGCACGCGGATCAGCACATCCTTGTTGCACCGCTCCTTCAAGAGTTCCAGCGTCTCCATCACCTTCGCCAGGCCATGCAGGCTGAAGAACCCGGTCTCCACCGGCACCAGCACCTCGTCGCTCGCGCGCAGGGCGTTGAACGTCAACAGCCCCACACTCGGCGGGCAGTCGATCACGCACCAGTCATACGTCGGCCGCACGGTATCCAGCGCCTTGAGCAGCCGGTCCTCGCGGCCAGCCCGCCCGGCGAAGATCTGCTCGAACGCCGCCAGCTTGATGTTGCTCGGCGCCAGGTCGAAGTCGCTGGCGATCTGCCACACGATCTCCGAAAGCCTCGCCGCCTTCCCGTCGCCCGGCTCGATCAGGCAGTCGTAGATCGTCCGCTCGATCTGGTCTTCGGGCACCGCCAGCCCCACGCCGCAGTGCCCCTGCGGATCCATGTCCACCAGCAGCGTCTTCTGCCCCAGACGCGCCAGGCACGCCGCGAGGTTGATGCCCGTCGTGGTCTTCCCACACCCGCCCTTTTGATTGATGATGGCGATGATGCGCATGGCGCGACCTTCCTTGGCTTGGCTTCAGGATCGCCGGGGCCGTCCATGGCCTGCGTTCCACGGCGATCGAATGTGCATGACCCTGGGCCCGCGCTCGCAATGCGACGCGCGCCCACTTCCCAGTATTGAGATCGTCGCCACGTCCTAGAAAACTTTAGCCTTATGGGACGAAAATCCCTCCCGTAGCACGCTCCGCCCCCCCCTGGGTCGTGTACTCACGACCTCGAACAGTGCCCCGTTCGAAGAGGCAAGAGCGGCATGCGTCGCCGCTCCCCCCCGCGTCGCCGCAGGAGGGCGGCGATCGACGCGATCGGCGCACCCCAAAGACGACCAGGTTCTGGCACCTGAAGGCTGTCGAAAAGAGGAAACGTGTT
>DATBFY010000314.1:0-5280 GCA_036558265.1 Tepidisphaeraceae bacterium
CGCCACGCCCAGCATCGACACGAAGTTGTTGATCCCCATCCGCAGCATCACCCCGCCGACCTGCGAGCGATGGTACGAATCGTTCCTGACGCAAAGATAATCGCCTACGATCGAAACGCCTGGCGTGATGTCCCCCGACGCCGTCGCCCCCGCCCTTGAGGAGGCGGGTATTCCGCCGGCGGACGAAGACGGCGCGCTGACCACCGTCTCGTGCCGGATCGTGTGCGACGTGTTCCGCTTCATCCACGCGGTGAAAAGCCCCACGATCGCAACGATCACCGAGCAGACGGCGACGGCCAGTTCACGGTTCTTCTGGATGAAGTCGATCATTGCCCGAGCCTCTGGCCTATTACGACAACGGGCCGATTCTGAGCCGGCAAATGGCCCGGGTCAAGAATATTTGCGCCGCTCTGCGGGGTTGGGTTATCGCGGTGGGGCGGCTACGATCCGCCCAACCGCGTCGGCGTTCTGGCCGATAGCAGAGATGTGGAGTCGTTCACCATGAAAGGCATCATCCTCGCCGGCGGCGCCGGCACCCGCCTCTATCCCCTGACGCGCTGCCTGAGCAAGCAGCTCCTCCCCGTCTACGACAAGCCGACGATCTATTACCCGCTCTCCGTCCTGATGCTGGCCGGCATCCGCGAGATCCTGATCATCTCCACCCCGCGCGACCTCCCGATGATCCAGGCCCTCCTTGGCGACGGATCGCAGCTCGGCATTCGTTTCGAGTACCGCGAGCAGCCCGAGCCCAGGGGCATCGCCCAGGCGTTCACGATCGGCGACACGTTCGTCGGCAATTCCCCCGTCTGCCTGATCCTGGGTGACAACGTCTTCTACGGCCACGACCTCACCGGCCTGCTCGACGGCGCCGCGGGCCACAAGTCGGGAGCCACCGTCTTTGCCTACCAGGTCGCCGACCCCGAGCGCTACGGCGTCGTCGAGTTCGACAAGAGCATGAACGCCCTGTCGATTGAGGAGAAACCCACCAAACCCCGCAGCAACTGGGCCGTCACCGGCCTGTATTTCTATGACGCGCAGGTCGTGCAGGTCGCCAGGTCCCTCAAGCCCAGCGCCCGCGGCGAGCTCGAGATCACCGACGTCAACCGCGCGTATCTGACTCAAGGCAAGCTCCGCGTCCAACCCATGGGCCGCGGCATCGCCTGGCTCGACACCGGCACCTACGCCAGCCTGCTCTCCAGCTCCCAGTTCGTGCAGACGCTTGAAGAGCGGCAGGGCCTGAAGGTCGCCTGCATCGAGGAGATCGCCTTCGCCCGAAACTTCATCGACGCCGCCCAGTTCCAGAAGCTCGTCGACCAGGCCGGCAAGAGCGATTACGGCAAGTATCTCCAGCGGATTCTACACGAGGCCCGCTGACATCGCGGAAAGCGCCCACGCGGCCTGCCTGGTTCGGCCCGGCCTGCCCTTACTTGACCGCCGGCCCGAAGCCGACTTCGATGTCAGGCAGCCGCTGCTTCAACCGGTCCACCCCCGCCCTGGTCACCCTGGTGCCGCGGGCGTTGAGGCCCTTCAGGTTCGACAGGGCGTGCAGGTGTTCAAGCCCGCCATCGCCGACCTCGGTGAACGCCAACTGAAGTCCGCGAAGGTTCCGCAACGCCTTGAGGTGCTCCAGCCCGGCGTCCGTGATCCCCGTCCGGTCAAGGTCCAGATACTCCAGTTCGGTCAGGTGCTTCAGGTGCGGCAGCGCCGCGTCGGTGATCCGCGCCTCCCGCGTGGCGAGGTTGAGCGAGCGGAGCTTGGTGAACGCCTTGAGATGCGCCGCGCCTTGGTCCGTGATCAACGTCTCTCGCAGGCTCAGCTCGCGCAGCTCCGTCAGGTGACTCAGGGCCGCCAGGTCGTCGTCGCGGAGCGGTACCTGCATCAACGACAGGCGCCGCAACCGGGCGCGGCCCTTCAAGAATCGGACGACCGCCTCGGCCGTGACGCCAATCCCGTTCAGCACCACTTCTTCCAACTCGTCCAGTTCCGCAAGGTGCGCCAGGCCCGCGTCGGTGACAAACGGCTTGTTGGGAATCTCCACAGACCGCAAACGGGGAAACGCCTTCAGGTGGGCCAGGTGGTCGTCGGTGACCTTGCCAAAGTTCGGCAGGAAGTGAACGGCCACGACGGGTTTTCCCGGCCTGGCCTCGTCCACCCTGACGACGGCCCGCAGCTCCCGCAGTGCGGCGAGGGCCTCGCGCTCGTCCCCCCGAGCGCCCACACCACACGCGCCGAATGCCAGAACGGTCATGAGGAGCACTCGACACATATCCGACTCTCTCTCTCGGGGCCTGACCTCAAGCCCTTGAGCGGCCGCGGCGGCGCACCCGCGAGGCTCGGCCGCAAGTCAATGTACCACGCCGCTCCCCGTCTACACCTTGTCCGCCGCCCGTGTGTGCACAACGCCGCGCCGCCGCCGCCGCTTGGGCTTCCCGCCTCAAATCGCTACCATCTCCCCATCCGCGCGGCGTAACCTGCCGATAATCAAGGGTGCGCCGTCACCATGACCTGATTCCGACGACCATCACCCCCAACAACCACATGCGAACCATCCTCGTCACCGGCGCCGCCGGTTTTATCGGATCCAATTTCGTCCGCATGCTCCTCAATCGCCGTGAGCAGGCCAGGCTCGTCGCCTACGACAAGCTCACCTACGCCGGAAACCTCGCCAATCTTTCCGACTTGGTCGAGAAACACCCTGACCAGCTCACGTTCGTCCGCGGCGACATCTGCGACGACCAACTCGTCCAAGGCACCTGGGAGGAGCATCGCGTCACCGAGGTCGTTCACTTCGCCGCCGAATCACACGTCGATCGATCCATCCTGGGCTCAGGCCCGTTCGTCCAGACCAACGTTGTCGGCACGCAGGTGCTGCTCGACGTCGCCAAGGCGAAGAACGTCGAGAAGTTCCTCTACGTCTCCACCGACGAGGTTTACGGCACCCTTCCCGAGGACCGACCCGAGATCAAGTTCACCGAGGAGACGCCGCTCCAGCCCAACAGCCCGTATTCGGCGTCGAAGGCAGGGGGGGACTGCCTGGTCCGCGCCTATTTCCACACCTTCGGCCTCCCCGTCCTCACCACCCGCTGCTCCAACAACTACGGCCCGTTCCACTTCCCCGAAAAGCTCATTCCCCTCTTCGTCACCAACCTGATGGAGGGCAAGAAGGTGCCCCTTTACGGCGACGGGTTGAACGTCCGTGACTGGCTATACGTCGAGGACCACTGCGACGCCATCTGGACCGTCCTGAATCGGGGCCGATTGGGCGACGTGTACAACGTCGGCGGTAACAATGAGATCACCAACCGTCAGATCACGCAAACCCTGATTCGCGAGATGGGCAAGAATTGGGACGATTCGGTTCAATATGTCAAAGACCGACCGGGTCACGATCGCCGTTACGCCATCGACGCCTCAAAGATCCAGCGCGAGTTGGGCTGGAGCCCCAAACACCGCTTCGAAGACGCGATCAAGACCACGATCCAGTGGTACCGTGACAATCCGTCGTGGTGGCGGGCGATCAAGAGCGGCGAATACCTGAAGTACTACGAGCTGCAGTACGCCGGACGCTGATCGCTCATCACAATTGGCCCCACGACCCACCGCGCGCCGACAAATCGTGTGGTAAGCTCTACGCGAGGTTCGAAGGGAGCCCCTTGGATCGGTATCGATCAGTTGTCATCACCGGCGCGGGTGGAATGCTCGCGCACGAATTGGACAAGCTTCTGCGCGCCCGTGGCGTACAGGCCGCGCTCGCGCGGCGTGCGGACTGTGACATCTCCGATCCCGCCCAGGTTTCTCGCCTTTTCCAGACCCATCACCCCTCCTTGGTACTGAACTGCGCGGCCCATACCGGCGTCGATCAGTGCGAGGACGAAGCTGACCTCGCCAATGCCATCAACGGAGCCGGCCCCGGCTATTTGGCGGAGTTCTGCCGTGAATATCACGCACAGCTTACCCATTTTAGCACTGATTTTGTCTTCGACGGACATATTGACCACCCATACCGACCAGACGACGCCCCAAATCCCTTATCTGCCTACGGAAAATCGAAGTTGTTAGGTGAAGAGCGGGTTAAAAGCGTTACCCCGCTTTCCTGGCTTATCGTGCGGACGTCCTGGCTTTTTGGCGGGCACGGCAATTGCTTTCCCCAAGTCATCCTTGACCGGGCCCGTGCGGGCCATGTCTTAAAGGTTGTGAACGACCAAATTGGCTGTCCGACGTACGCCGTGGACTTGGCGGCGGCCGTTTTGGACCTGTTGGATCGCGGAGCGGAAGGAGTCTGGCACGTGACCAATTCGTCTCCGACGTGCTGGTACGACTTCGCCCGCTCCATCGTCGAGGAATTTGCAATTCGTGCGGAAGTCGTTCCGATTTCCACCGCGCAGTGGGTGGCCATGCGGCCTAGGCAGGCCCGGCGTCCGCCTTACAGTGTGCTGGATCTGGAGCCGTTTAACGCATTAATTGGCAAGCAGATGCGAAAATGGCGCGATGCACTGCGAGATTATCGGACAGAGGTCGAAAAAGGCTCATAGACAAAACCCGCGCCGGTCGATGAAGATGATGAGGCACGTCATGCGAGCCGAGCGTGCTCGAGGCTTACTTGACCACCCCAGGGTGGTAAGTGATATAGTTAGCGGTCGGGAATGATTTGGAGTTGGAGTAAAGCGTCCACGTCCAAGCATCCCTCCGAAACTGCCCGGTCGGCCGATGAGGAAACGGTTCCCTTGGAGTGGGAACCCGAAACGATTGGCTGATTGGCTTGGGCAGGCCAGACAGGTCAGACAAACGGAACAAGGCGTTCCGTGCGGTCGCCAGTGGCGCAAGTGCGTTCCGGCTCCAAGCCGTATGTTCGTGCGCCGAGCGTGCGCCCCGACGAAGGGGGCGCTGGATCGCGGAAAGTTTTGAAGCTCATCCGCGATCGAAGTCCAAGGGAAAATGCTTCGGTCGGTGGCGTCTCTAGGGACGCACACAGAACGAAGTTCGGCCGCTCAATGGCGGTCGTGATTCCCGAGGGAAGGGACATGGAAGCATGAAAGCTGTTGTACTCGCCGGTGGTCAGGAGTTCGGGCAGTGCCCGCTCTCGCGGCAATTGCCGCGGGCACTGTGGCCCGTGATCGACCGGCCCATCATCGAATCCGTCCTTGCCGCGCTGCGCGGCGCCGGGATCGGCCAGATGGCGATCAGCGCCAACGGTCGCACCCATACGATCGCGGCAAAACTCGGCTACAACCCCACTCCCGACGTCACCATCCACTATTCTGAAGACACGATGCCGCGCGG
>DATBFY010000315.1:0-7087 GCA_036558265.1 Tepidisphaeraceae bacterium
CGACGGATTGGGCGAAGGGGATTTCGAACTGACCCACTGACGGGTCTGAACGCACCTTGGTCAGTTCTCCAGCGTGAAGAACCGCCGGATGCGCTGGAGGAGGTCCACCTGCGAGCTGCGCATCCGCTGGCGCATGGCCTCTTCGTTCAGGCCCTCGCGCACCGCGTCGAGCTCGGCGCGGCGGCGGGCGAGGATGGTGGCCATCTCGCCGGCGATCCCGGCGCGGCGGACGAGGATTTCCTCGAGATCGTTCTTGTCCAGGCGATAACAGCTCACGTCGGCGGTGGCGACGACGGTTGCCGAGCGCTCGCCGCCGGTCATCAGGCCCATCTCGCCGAAGAAGTCGCCGGATTTGAGCGTGGCGACGTTGCGGGAGCTTCGGCCGTCGTCCGACGCGACCCGCACCTCGGCCTCGCCGCGCGCCAGGATGTAAAGCCAGTCGCCCCGGCTGCCCTGCCGCATGATCGTCTCGCCGCGGACGAACGGCGCCATCCGCAGGCGTGCGGCGAGTTGCCGCCGCTCCTCGTCGGTCAGCGGGGCGAACAGCTCGACGCCGCGGAGGGCTGACACCCGCCGGCCCGTCTCTTCTCCCTCCTTGCGGTCGCGCCGAGATCCGTCCTCCTCGGTGAGGAAGAGCGAGTGGGCCGGGATGGACAGGCCGATGCCGGCGCGCTTGAGGGCGGCGTAGACCATCCCCCGCACGACCGAGCTGGTCGGGTCGTTGGGCCCGAGGTCGGTGAGCCAGTAGCGGAGGGCGTAGCTGCCGTAGCTCTCCTTGAAGTCCATCAGCACGCAGTTGGGCGCGGGGTCGTGCGCGACGTTGGCGATCGACTCGCCGCGCAAGGCCGATTCGACCACGTCGATCACCTCGGTCGGCGAGTGGCGGAAATCGACGTTGAAGTAGACCCACTGCCGGTGCTGGATCGGCCGGCCGCTCTTGCGACCCAGGACCGTCACGACCGACTTGGTCAGCACGCTGTTGGGGATCAGCACCGTGTCCCAGTTGCGGGTTTCGATGGCCGTGTGCCGCCAGCGGATCTGGGTAACGCGCCCCTCCGACTCGCCGACTCGGATCCAGTCGCCGACGTGGATCGAGCGGTCGAGCTGGACGGCCATCCCGCCCATCACGTTGCCCAGCGTGTCCTGGAGCGAAAAGCCGATGACGGCCGTCACCACGGCGCTGGTGGCGACGATGCCGGTCAGGTTGACGCCGATCAGCGAGAGCAGCGCGATCGCCGCCGCGATGTAGGCGACGGCGATCAACAGGTCGCTGACGATGGCCGGCGGGCGCAGGCGGACGGCGGTGAGCAGTACGTCGAAGAGCAGGACGGCGGTGATGTTGATCGTCGCGACCGTCAACAGGAGCAGTCCGATAAAACGCGTCCAGTGATAGATCGCGTCGGCCGTCGAGAAACCGCCGGTCAGCAGGGCGGCCGACGCGACCAGCAGGATGCCCGAAACCGCGAGCAACAGCAGGGACACGCCCACCCTGCGCCGCTGGGGCGGCACGGCCCAGAGCAGGAGCACGCCGACCGCGATGAGCGCGGGCCCGAGCCAGAACAGGGAGTGGCCCAGGCCGCTGGCGATCTGAAGATCCTTCCAGAACGTGGCGGCGAGAAAGATCGGGAGCGGCGAATGTAAAGATCGCATGAATTCCACTGGTGGCTATCGACCCGAGGGGAGCGCCGCATGCAAGCGCGGGAGCAACAATCCGTTGGCCGCGCAGCAAAATAGTGTAGACTAGCTTGCGTGGACGATTCGCCGACCACGCCGACGCCCGCCATGGCCGTTCCGGTGCTGGAATATGGCCGGCCGGGCGATCACGTCGCCGCGCCGCCCGGCGTGTGGCTTCGGGGGGTCTGTTTCGCGCTGTCGCTCCTGGCGGCGGGATCGATCTTCCTGCCGTTCGCGTTCGGCGTCACGCCGCTGGACGCCCTGACCCACTGGGACGACGTGGCCAATGAGTTCGTGCTGATCCTGCTGGCGGTCCCGTTTCTCGCCGGCGTCCCGATCGCCGCCTGGAGCCTGAGGCGGCTCGTGCGCCCGCGGCTGACGCGCGGCGAGCGGTGGATCGTGCTGATCCTGGCGATCGCGTTCGCGGCGGCGATGGTGTGGGCCTCTGTGCGGACGCTCGTGGAGGGTGATCTCCAGCCGGTGGAGGTGTTCCTGATCCTGATCGGCCCTGCCCTGCTGGCCGGCGTGGTGGTCGTGTTCATCTGGCAGACGCGGCGCGGGCGGCGCGACGCGGCGGCGGTCGCGGCCTTGAACGGGGCGTACGTCGCCAACGCCGTCATGCTGCTGATCATCTTTCACTCGATCGACGAGTGGGGGTGGTGGGTGACGGCGGTGGCGGTGGCGGGGTTGATCTTCGAGAGCGCGGTGTGGGCGTGGCGGCGGTGAGCGTCCTGAGCGGCAACCTGCACCTTCGGTGCGACCGCTAACTGCCGGCGGGGAGAGCGCCACAGGGGAGGTTTGCATCCGCTCCCGCCCTTCCTTACGATCCGAACGGCTCTTCAAAACGATCAACACGAGGATAAACCCCCATGGCACAACGCATCCTGGTGGCAGACAAGCTGGCGGACGAAGGGCTCGAGGCCCTCAAGGCCTCCGGCATGCAATATGACGTCAAAGTCGGGCTCAACGAGGATCAACTGGCGGCCGAGGTGCCCAATTATGACGCCCTGGTCGTGCGATCGGGCGCCAAGGTGACGGCGAAGGTTTTGGAGAACCCCGGCAAGCTCAAGGCCATCGCCCGGGCCGGCGTGGGCGTGGATAACATCCACCTGCCGACGGCGACCGCGAAGGGCATCCTCGTCCTCAACACCGCCGCCGCCTCCACCCTCTCTACCGCCGAGCACGCCCTGGCCCTGATGTATGCGCTGGCGCGCAAGATCCCCGCCGCCGCCGCCCACGTGAAGGGCGGGCCCGCCAAGTGGGAGAAGACCAAGTACCAGGGGACGCAGCTCGCCGGAAAGACCCTGGGGGTCGTCGGCCTGGGGCGGATCGGCCAGACCGTCGCCAGCCGGGCGCTCGCCATGGAGATGAAGGTCGTCGGCTACGACCCTTACTTCAGCGGCGCAAGCGCTCTGGACGGCAAAGTGCCCCTGGTGCGCGATTTCGACCAGTTCCTCTCGCAGATCGACGTGATCACGTTTCACGTCCCCGGCGGCGAGGGGACCAAGCACCTTTTGAACCGCGAGCGTTTGTTTGGCAAGTGCAGGCCGAACCTCCTGGTCATCAACGACGCCCGCGGCGAGGTGGTGGACGAATACGCGCTCGCGGAAGCGATCAAGGCGAAGAAGATCGCCGGGGCGGCGTTGGACGTCTTCGCCAAGGAGCCCCCGCCGCAGGATCACCCGCTGTTTGCGCTCGATAACGTCGTGCTGACGCCGCACCTGGGCGCCAGCACCGATGAGGCGCAGACGGCGGTTTCGGTGGACGCGTGCACCGCGATCATCGCCTATCTCCAGAGCGGCGAGATCCGCGGGGCGGTGAACGCCGGCGGCCTGAAGCTCGACCTGCCACCGGATGAAGCCCCGTTCGCGGACCTGGCGCGGCGGATCGGCATGCTGCTCAACGGCGTAGTGGCCGAGGGGGGCATCCGGCAGATCACGCTGCGGGCCAGCGGCACCCGCGCCCCCAAGCTGATGGATACGCTTCTGCGCCTGGCGGCCGTCGAGCTGCTCAAGCCGCACCTCTCTGACCCGGTGAACGTGATCAACGTCGAGCACATCGCCCGCGAGCGGAACATCGAGCTCGTCAAGATCCACGAGCCCGAGCCGCCGCAGGGCCTGGTGGGCGACATCGTCGGCGTGCGCGTCGCGGGCGCCAACGGCGAGTCGCACCGGGTCCTGGGCACCGCCTACGCCGACCGCCTGCCCCGTATCCTCCGCATCGACGGCTTCGCCATGGACATGGTGCCCGAGGGCACGATGATGGTCGTGCTGAACAAGGATCAGCCGGGCGTGATCGGCACGGTCGGCACGATCTTCGGCGACGCGAAGGTGAACATCGCGGACATGGTGATCTCCCGCGAGGTGCAGCCCGACGGCACGGCGCACGCGCTGATGCTGATCAAGACCGACAGCGCGCCGACGGACGAGCTACTCACGAAGCTGCGGGCGCGTCCCGGGATCGTCCGCGCCAAGCAGGTGGAATTGCCCAGGCGCGCGGGATGAGATGCAGCAACAGGCGCAACGAACCCGGTTGGATCGTGTCGCGCGCGCGATGGACGAGCGCGATGTGGATACGCTCGTCCTCACGCCCGGCGCGTCGATGTTCTACTTGTCGGGTTTCGAGCACGGACATGCCGCCGAGCGCCTCCTGGCGCTGGTCGTCCGGCGCGACGGGTCGACGTCGTGGATCGTCCCCGCCATGAACGTGCCGCAGGTCGAAGCGCACGCGCCCGACGGACATTCGATCCGTGCCTGGACGGACGCGGAAACCTACCTCCCCGCGCTGACCGACGCGGTTAAGGGGGCACGGACGATCGCCTTCGACGACGAGGCGCGCGCCGCGTTCCTGATGGATTTGACCTCGATCTCCCCGCAGGCGCGTCTGGTCAAGGCTTCCTCGATTCTCCGCCCCCTGCGCGCCCGCAAGGACGCGGACGAATTGTCCCGGCTCCGCGCCGCCGGCAAGGTCGTGGACGACACCATCCCGCTCGCCGTCGCCCTCTGCCGGCCCGGGCGGCGTGAGAGCGACGTGGAATCCGACCTGCGCCAGGCGCTGTTGGCGCGCTCCCCCGAGAGCAGCGTCGCCTTCACGATCGTGGCGTCGGGCCCCAACGCCGCCCTGCCCCACCACGAGACCAGCCGGCGGCTGCTGCATAAGGGCGACGTCGTCATCCTCGACTTCGGCATCCGCGAGCCCGGCGGGTACCACAGCGACATCACGGTCACGTGTTCTGTCGGAGAGCCGGCCGACCCGGACGTCCGCCGCGTCTACCAGGTCGTGCACGACGCCCAGCGCGCCGCGATCGACGCGGTCCGGCCCGGCATCCCGTGCGAAGAAATCGACCGCGCCGCCCGCGCCGTCATCGAAAACGCCGGCTTCGGCGACCGGTTCCTCCACCGCACCGGCCACGGCCTGGGCCTGCAGGTCCACGAGCCCCCTTACATGGTCGGCGGCAACCGCGAGACCCTCGAACAAGGCATGACCTTCAGCATCGAGCCGGGCATCTACCTCCCCGAGCGCTTCGGCGTGCGGCTGGAGATCATCACGGCTGTCGGGCCGGATGGCGCCGACCTGATCAACGCCCCCAGCGCCGCGGAGATCCTGCTGGCGCGGGAATGATGGAGCCGGTCTTCCTCTGCGATCATTTTCCGGGAATTTCCGCCCGCCGGGGTCCGTTCCACCCGTAGGAACCCGTCAATCCGTACGCACGTTCTGCGCCGGAAGGGAGATCAGGGCATGCTGCGCACCTGGATCGCATTGTTGTCCGTCGGAACCGTCATCGCCGCCTGGACGCCGGCGGCGTTCGCCTGTAATTGCGGCTCGGGGGGCGCCTGCCATTGTGGGCTCGTGTGCGCCTGCGGCGACGAGTCTTCCGGGGGCAGTTCCGCAGGCGGCGCGATGACCGCCCCCACCGAGCGGATCGTCGCCGCCGCCACGGCGGCCCCCACCACCGTCCACGTCCCGGTCAACGTCGCCACCTTCGGCGCCGACGTCACGATCCACGTCGGCGACACCGTGCAGTGGGACTGGACCACGCCCCTCTTCCACACGATCACCACCGTTCAGGGGAGCACCGAGTCGTTCGACTCCGGCACCATCCTCGACGGCCCGTACTCCCACACCTTCGCGCAGACCGGCACGATCGTCTACTTCTGCGAGATCCACGGCTTCGACAACTTCGACGGCACCGCCACCGGCATGGCCGCCTCGGTCACCGTCCTGCCGGTCCCCGAGCCTATCACGCTGGCCGCGGTCCTGCCGCTTGGCGCGATGACACTGCTGAGGCGCCGCCGTCGCAGCACGCCGTCTTGATCCCCGGAGCGACGTCATCCTGATAATGAGGAGGCTCTGCCGACGAAGAGCCTGCCCTGAGCTTGTCGAAGGGATCTGGCCGAGATCGAGAGCGATCGTCCATTGCGGCAAGATCCTTGGGTCGTTGAAACTCCCTGAGGATGACCGTCTCGTGGGGATTTCGGCAGAGTTTCGCGTCTTCACTCCTATTTCCCCGAAGTCGACCGGTTGTAGGACGCGATCAATGCCAGCGACAAGGCGGTCAAGGCAACCACCGCGCCCGTGGCGTGTCCCAAATCCCCCTGTTCGTAATCGGAATATACCGAGATCGGCAGCGTCAAGCGGCCGGGCGCCCAACCGAAGACCATGACCGTGGCGCCGAATTCGCCCAGCGCACGCGCGAATGCGAGGGTCACGCCGCTCAGGATCCCCCGCTTGGCCATCGGCAGGCTGACGTTCCAGAAGAGCTGCAGCGAGCTCGCCCCCATCACCTTCGCCGTATCCTCGAACTCCCGCGCCACGGATGCGAACGCCGCCTTGGCTGGCATGTACAGGAGCGGGAATGCCACCACCGCCGACGCCAGCACCGCCCCTTCGAAGCGGAAGAGGATGGAATACCCGAACCAGCGCTCCAGCCACATTCCCACCCAGCCGCGGGCGCCGAACGTGATGATCAACATGTAACCGACGACGGTGGGCGGCAACACCAGGGGCAGCGTGAGCATCGCCTCCAGGAGGCTCTTGCCGCGAAAGTGCCGGCGCGACAACGCGAACGCCAGCGGCACCCCCAGCAGCGCGGTCAGCGCGGTCGCCGCAAGCGCGATCCCCGACGACAGGAAAAGCGGTCCCCACAGGTCGTTCATTTGCTCGGCTTGCCGCTGGCGCTGTCAGCGGCTGCGCCCGCGGGCGCAAACCCCCTGGCCTCGAAGACCTTCCTGCCCTTGTCCGATCCGAGGTAATCCAGGAAGCGAGCCGCCACATCTCGTTTCTTGCTCGTCTTGACCACCACGCCGGGATAGACGATGGGCTCGTGGGTTGAGGCGTCGGCGACCGCCACCACCTTGACCGTCTCCCCGGCTTCCTTCGCGTCGGTCGCGTAGACGATCCCCGCGGTCACCTC
>DATBFY010000316.1:0-1531 GCA_036558265.1 Tepidisphaeraceae bacterium
CACGGGGGAGGCCTCTACGTCCCGTTCGCCGACGCCACTAGCGGCACGACCAGTTACGGCGGCGGCAGATATCTGCTCGACACCATCAAGGGGGCCGACCTTGGCATGGAGCGGGACCGTCTGGTGCTCGACTTCAACTTCGCGTACAACCCCTCGTGCGCCTACGACCCGCGCTGGGTCTGCCCGCTCTCGCCGCCCGCCAACAGGCTGACGGTGCCGGTCCGCGCCGGCGAGCTGAAGCCGGAGGTGGGACTCGAACCCACGGCCTAACGCTTACAAGGCGTTTGCTCTGCCAGCTGAGCTACTCCGGCGCGCCCGCCATCGTATGCCCGCGGCCTAGATGTAGGACCCGAGCAGGTTGGTTCTGCTGACGGGGGGTTGGTGGCCGAGGGCTGAGTGCCGTCGGCGATGGTTGTAGGGCCAGAGTCAGCCGTCAAGGGCGGCGGTGCGTTCGCTGCTTGTGCGGTAGATGGCGCCGTAAGCCCAGCCGCTGAGGAGGGTGCGGATGAAGCGTTCGGCTTTGCCGTTGGTCTGTGGGCGGTAGGGCCGGGTGCGTAGGTGGCGGACGCCCAGGGTGCGGCAGGCGATGGCGTGCACGGTTGAGCGGTAGGCAGAGCCGTTGTCGGTGATCACGCGCTGGGCGTGGATGCCGTGGCGGGCAAAGAACAACAGCGCGCGGCGCAGGAACCCGACCGCGGTGATGCCTTTCTCGTCTGAGAGGGCTTCGGCGTAGGCCAGGCGGGTGGCGTCGTCGATGGCGATGTGCACGTAATCCCAGCCCACCGTGTTGCGCCGGTGCCCATCGCGGTCGGTGACGGTCGGGTTGTAGTGCTGGCGCATCCCGTCGCGCACCCGCTTGCCGGCGCCACCCCGGATGCGGCCCAGCTTCTTGACGTCGATATGGATCAGCTCACCGGGGCGGGCGCGCTCATAGCGCACCGCCGGCTCTAGACCAAGGCGGCCGAGCTTGCCCATCCCGGTCCGCTGAAGGATCCCCGACACGGTCGAGAGCGGCATGTCCAAAAGCTCGGCCAGCTCGGGGCCGGTGAACCGCAACCGGCGCAGCGCGCAGATCGCCCCGACGCGACGCTCATCGGTGCGGTTGGCCACGACCGCCGGCGCCGAGGAACGATCCACCAACCCCGCTTCGCCCTCGGCGCGATAACGAGCCACCCACTTCGACGCCGTGCGGTCGCTGACTTCGGCCGCCTCGGCGGCCTTCGTCACCGACCACCCCTCCTCAACAACACGCTCGACCAGCCGCCGACGCTGATTCAGGCTGAGCGCCGCGTTAGCGTGCAACTTCATCCGGTGTCCTCCTTGGGACTGAGAGTGCTTGGCAGCCCTCAGCCTCCAAGGAGGCCCGGATGAACAACGTCCTCAGCAACTACACCTAGCGCGCGCCCGCCGCGGCGGGCACGTCGCGCGCGATCGCCTCGAGCGCGTCGCCGAGCACCTCGGCCACGTGCTCGACCTCCTCGCGGGTGATGATCAGCGGCGGCGAGAAGGCCACGCCGTCGCCGAGCGGGCG
>DATBFY010000317.1:0-12463 GCA_036558265.1 Tepidisphaeraceae bacterium
GCCCCTTTTTCTCCAGTTCCTGCCTGGTAAATGGGGGCGACCCCGTCAGTAACTCGTACAGCACAACTCCCAGCGAATAAACGTCGCTGCGGGTGTCGATGTCCAGATTGTTCAGCGTCGCCTGTTCCGGCGACATGTACTGCGGCGTGCCGATCACGCCGCCGAATCCCGTGTTGAGTGTCTCGTCCGACAACGATTGCCCAGTAGCCTTCGCCACGCCGAAATCGATCACCTTGGGCACCGGCTTGTCGTCATAGAGCGCGATCAGCACGTTCGAGGGCTTGATGTCCCGGTGGATGATCCCCTTTTGGTGGGCATGCTGAATTGCCTGGCAGACTGGCACGAACAGCTCCAGCCGCTCCCTTAGAGTGAGCTTGCACGCATCGGAGTACTCCGTGATGGGCGTCCCGCGGACCAGCTCCATCACAAAAAACGGCCGCCCCTCCTCCGTCAGCCCGCCATCCAGTACCTTGGCGATGTTGGGGTGATCCATCATCGCCAGCGCCTGCCGTTCGGCCTCGAATCGGTTGAGGACCTGTCGCGAGTCCATTCCCCGCTTAATCAACTTCAACGCCACCTTCCGCTTAACCGGCGACGATTGTTGCGCCAGCCATACGCTGCCCATTCCCCCCTCGCCGATCGTTTCCAAAAGCTTGTAGCGACCGGCGATGACAGTTCCGGCTTTGTCGGCGGAAGGTTTGGCGAGAGTTACTTCGCCGTCCCGCGTGACATCGTCCAGCAGTCCGGTTCCACCCCGATGCGCCTCCAGCAAGATCTGAACCTGTTTGCGCAGGGCTGCGTCGGCCCCACAGGCTTCAGCAAGATACGCCTCCCATTCCTCGGCGGGGAGTTCCACCGCGGACATGAAGATGGAGCGAACCTGCTGGAAAGTGGATTTCATATCCGTCCGCTCCTTCCCTTAACAACCAATGCGGAATTGAGCCGGCCAAATTCTCTTTGACGCCGGATTTAGCTCACTTTTCGGGTCGCGATCCCCGTTGGCCGATTTGCGCCACGATCCATGCCCGGGCAAACGACCAGTGCCGATATGCGGTCGCCGTGGAAATGCCAGCGACGGCGGCGGCGTGTTCAACCGATAATCCGGCGAAATAGCGCAGTTCCATGAGCTTTGCACTCAGCGGATCATGAGCCGCCAGCTCGCGCAGCGTTTCATCGATTGCCAGCACGGCATCGGGAGCGGCGAGATCGCCTGCATCTTCAAGTGAAACGCGTTCCCAGTCGCCGCCGCGCTTGTCGGCGTTTCTGGCACGGGCGTGATCCACGAGAATGCGTCGCATCGCCTCGGCGGCGGCGGCGAAAAAGTGTCCGCGGTTCTGCCAGCCCGGATCCTGTTTGCCGACCAAGCGGATATATGCCTCATGAACCAGCGCGGTTGCCTGCAGCGTATGGTCCGCCGATTCGCCGTTCATGCGCTGCGCAGCCAGCTTGCGGAGTTCATCGTAAACCAGCGGCAACAACTCCGAAGCGGCCTTAGCGTCGCCGGAATCGATGGCCTGAAGGATCTGAGTGACATCGGGCATGCGCGTGGGGAAAGAGCATACCGCAAATCGCCGCCTCGGACGGCAAATCGCATACTTTTTGAGGTGGGTACTGACCGCAGGACTTTCCACGCCGACGACAGCTGCCGTGCCAAAGACCTCGCAATCAACACCGCCTCGTCACCCACCCCCTGCGGCGGTAACGTCGCGGTCTGATGGAAACGTTCGGTCAGCGCCCGCTCGTCGGCATTGTTGTCGACGTTCAGGAAGCCTTGGTCGGCGTAACGATGGAGTGCGTCTTACTGGTTGAGAGCGTGGGTGCCCTCGCTGCGCATCGCCGGAAGTGTTCGACACACATCGAGAATCTTCGAAAGGACCCATGTTTTCACGGGAACGACGCGCAGTTTCGAACTCGTTTTCGCCCCAGTTAACAGCCCGCCAGAAAGAGAGAATGGTTATGAACAGGGTTTCGATCGGGGAGCTTTGAAATCGGTAGCGGAACTGGGCTACCGACGAGTTAACTGAGAACCCTGAGGACGAAAGTCTCCGGGGTTCGTTGCTTTTGGCCAGTGTTTACAAGGGGTTACGAACGGGGTGGTTCTCTGAAAGTCGGCGGCAAGAACGGCGCGAGCGCGGTCGGAGGACGGGCGCGATCGTGCGATAGCAAGAAACTCTCAGATTCTCCAGTTAACAGGACGCGCAAGTTAACAACACCGTATCGATCGGGGTCCCGATCGAAACCCGCGTGCTCTGACGCGTCGCCAAGTGTCTGGACTGTGAGTTCAGGCTGGGGCCGTGTAACCTCGTGTCTTGAATGTCCGAGCCAGACATGCTTCCCCTCACGATCCTCGTCGTCGATGACGAGCCGAACATCCGAAAGACGCTGTCGCTGGGCCTTGAGGCGGAGGGGCACTACGTCCTGGCGGTCGGCAACGCGGCGGACGCGCTGGCGGAGGTTGCCGATCGCTCGGTGGACCTCGCGTTCACCGATCTGCGTCTGGGGACCGCGTCGGGCCTGGACCTGATCCCGGCGCTGCTGGCGCGCAGCCCGTGGACCCGCATCGTGGTGATCACGGCGTTCCCGGGCGTCGAGACGGCGGTGGAATCGATGAAACGGGGGGCGGCGGACTACCTGTCCAAGCCGTTCACGCCCGCCCAGGTCGCGGAGGTTACGCGCCGGGTGGCCGAGCGGCGTGCCCTGGAGCGAAAGGTCTCCGAGGTGCGGGACGCGTCGGGCGAGGGCGAGACGATCCTCCTGGGGAGCACGAACGCGGCGATGCGCGCCGCGATCGAAGTCGCGCGTCAGGTGGCGGCAAGCGACGCGACCGTCCTGATCCGTGGGGAGAGCGGCACGGGCAAAGGTGTACTGGCGCGGGCCATCCACGCGTGGAGCGGGCGCGCCGCTGGGCCCTTCGCGACCGTCTCGTGTCCGTCCTTGTCGGGCCAACTCCTTGAGAGCGAGTTGTTCGGTCACGCCCGGGGGGCGTTCACCGGGGCTGTGCGCGACAACCTCGGGCGGATCGCGGCGACCTCCGGTGGGACGCTTTTTCTTGACGAGGTCGGCGACCTTCCTCTCGAACTGCAGCCCAAGCTCCTGCGGTTCCTGCAGGACCACGAGTACGAGCGTGTGGGCGACACGGTCACGCGCCGCGCCGACGTACGAGTGTTGACGGCCACGAACGCAGACCTGGTCGGCGCCATGCGGGACGGGCGTTTCCGCGAAGATCTGTATTACCGGCTCAACGTGATCGAGATCTACCTTCCCCCGTTGCGCGAGCGGGCCGACGACGTGCCGCCGCTCGCCGAGGCGATGCTCGGATCACTGCGGCGCGGCAAGCCGGTCCTCGGCTTTGCGCCCGAGGCGATGGAGGTCTTAAAGGCTTACGCGTGGCCTGGGAACGTGCGGGAGCTCAGGAACGTCGTCGAGCGCGCCGTGATCCTGTGCCAGGGCGAGCGGGTCGGCACGGAACATCTCCCGCCCAACCTTGCCCAGGGTCTGGTGACCCCCGCACCCGAGGTTGGCGGACTGGTGACGCTGGACGCCGTAGAGGAGGCGCATATTCGGCGGGTGCTCGCCGCGACCAAGACGCTCGACGAGGCCGCCCACGTGCTGGGAATCGACGCCGCCACCCTGTGGCGACGGCGCAAGAAGTACGGCATTTAGAAACCTACCTCGTTCAACCAACACACCGCGGACCCCGCGGGCAGCGCTGGTCAGGTCGCGGATTGCAGAATTCAATAAGGAGTGGCGCGGGACATTGCATCCTGCAACGGCCGGGTAGCAGTCGAGACCGTGCTCAGCCGTTCTACGGGTCGTTTCGGGGGCTAATGCGGCCAATTGAGGCCGTGGCACACTTCTCGCATTGGAGGGCCCCGTGACAAGCATGTTCGGGCTTCGACAGAAATTGTTAATGGGATTCGGCGGGGTCCTGGCGATCCTCCTCGCCGTCGGCGCGCTGAGCGTCATCGTCCTGCGGCAGTACAGCGGGGCGCTGCAGAAGTTCCTGACCGAGAACTACCGCAGTGTCGAGTACGGGCAGGTGATGAAGGAAGACTTGGAGCGGCTGGACGACGTGGCCGAGCGGGCGATGACGTCGCCCCCCGACCTTGATGACCTGAAGGTGGCCGGGGCGCGTGCGCGGGATGAGTTCGAGAATAACCGGTGGCTGGAGAGTCAGAACGTCACGCTTCACCCGCGGGAGGACCAACTGGTCGCGGAACTGAACGACGCGTGGGGGAAATACACCGCCGCCCACGAGACCGTCCTGGATGCGACCAGGCCGCCCGGCCTGCGAGATGACGCGCTGAAAGCCGTGAACAGTCTTTCGCCTCAGATTCGACGAGTCGCCCAGGAGATCATCTCGATCAACCTGCGGAACATGGTCGAACAGGACGGCCAGGTGCGGCAGACCGCCCACAATGCACAACGTGCGCTATTCGTCCTGAGCGCGGTAGGGGTGGCGCTGGCCGTGTTGTTCGTGATCGTCCTGAGCGGTCGCATCCTGCGTCCCTTGAGAGCGCTCACCGACTCGGCTCGCCAGATCGAGCGCGGGGACCTTGACCTGATCGTCCCGGTGCGGTCACGCGACGAGGTGGGGCAGCTCGCCGAGGCGTTCAACTCGATGGCCGCCAAGCTGCGCGACTTCCGCCGCAGCGATCGCGCGAAGCTCGTGCGGACACAGCGGACGACGCAGCTGGCGGTCAACAGCCTGCCGGACGCCGTCGCCGTGGTCGGCCCGGACCGGACGGTTGAACTGGCGAACGACGCGGCGCGGAAACTCTTCGACATCCGCCCCGATCGGCCGCTCGCGGCCGCGCGGGTGGAAGGCCTGGCGGACATGTTCGAGCAGGCGTGGCGCTCGGGGCAGGCGACGCAGGCGAAAGGCTACGAAGGGGCGATCCAGGTCTTCGACGAGACCGGCGAGCGGTTCTTCCTGCCGCTAGCGGTACCGATTGTCGAGGGTGCGGGCGCGGACAAGCAGATCCTGGGCGTGACGCTGGTGCTGGCGGACGTGACGAACCTGCGGCGATTGGACGAGATGAAGAGCGGGATGCTTTCGGTGGTGAGCCACGAGCTTAAGACGCCGCTGACCAGTATCCGGATGGCGGTCCACCTGCTGCTGGAGGAGCGAGTGGGGGCGCTCTCGCCCAAGCAGGTCGAGCTGCTGATCGCCGCGCGCGACGACAGCGATCGGTTGAACCAGATCATCGAGAATCTCCTCGACATGGGGCGAATGGAATCCGGTCGGGTGAAGATGGACCTGCACCCGGTTCGGGCGGAGGCATTGGTCAACGACGCCACCGGGGCGATCGAGGCCGCGTACCAGGACAAGGGCGTGGATATGACCGTCGACGTGCCGGGTGACGTGCCCGACGCGCTGGCGGACGAGACGCGGATCGATCACGTCTTCTCCAATCTTCTGGGCAATGCGCTGCGCTACACACCGCCGGGAGGGCGAGTACGGGTCTGGGCGGCGGCCGAGCCGGAGGTTGTGCGGTTTACGGTGGAGGACAGCGGCCCAGGCATTCCGCGGCAGTACCTGGCGCGCGTGTTCGAACGGTTCTTCCGCGTGCCCGGACAGTCGGGGGGAACCGGTGCGGGGCTCGGACTGGCGATCGCCCGGGAGATCGTCGAGGCGCACGGAGGCACGATCGGCGTGGAGGGCGGCCAGGGGCAGGGGGCCCGGTTTACCTTCACGTTACGGCGTGCGGACCGTGCGGCGCCTGCTGGGGGCACGGATGAACATCAGCGGTCGCCATATACCACGGGGGTCGGGTCGAGTTCCGGGAACGGGCGCGGAGGTCTGTCATGACTGGCGGCAAACCCAAGATCCTGATCACCGACGACGAGCGGAACATCCGCCTGATGCTCCGCACGGCTTTAGAGCCGGAGGGGTACGCGATCGAGGAGGCGGGGGACGGCCGCGAAGCGCTCGAGATGATCGAGCGGTCGTCCCCGGACCTGATCATCCTCGACCTGAACATGCCCGTGCTGGACGGGATGAGCGTGCTCGAGCGGCTGGAAGTGAACGATGCGGCGCGGCGGTCAAAGGTCGTCGTGCTCACTGCGTACGGGTCGATCCCGGCGGCGGTGCGGGCGACGCGGCTTGGGGCGGTCGACTTCATCGAGAAGCCGGTCACGCCCGACGAGCTGCGCGAGATGGTGCGCGACGTGCTGGCGGAGGCGGCGAAGGCGCCGCCGCGGCCGCCGAGCGAGCGGGAACTGGCCGGCGGATACGACGCCGTGCTCGCCCGCGTGCGCAAGGCGCTGCGCGCCGACGACATGGCCACCGCCGAATCGCTGCTGATGCACGCCGCGGACCTCTCCGCCGGGCGCGATGCGCCCTATTTCAACCTCCTGGCGGTGCTCTACGAGGCACAGGGTATCTGGCGTCTGGCGAAGAAGTTCTATCACAAGGCCATGCGGGCCGACCACAAGTACGGGCCGGCCGAGCAGAACGTCCGCCGGATGTACGAGCTCGAGAGCTTCGCCCGCACGACCGTGCCGGTGGCCCTTGGGGACGAACACAAGCCGTCGGCGCTGGAGCAACTGATTCACGAAATCCACGACCGGCCGGGACGCGAACAAGCGGGTCGGCAAGCCTGAACTGATCTACGTCGGCGCCCGCGCGCGCGAGCGAAGGTCTGCTCAGTGCTCAACTTCAACGGCTTCGAAATCAAAGGAAAGATGCAATGGCAGACGTCGTCTTCATCGTCGTCACGGTCGCGTTCTTCGCGATCAGCATCCTGTACACGCACGCGTGTGGAAAGCTCTAGGCCATGGAAAACATCATCGTCGGACTCATCGCGGTGGGACTGCTGGTCTACCTCTTCGCGGCCATGCTGCGCCCGGAGAAATTCTAAAGGATCAACATGAACGGTTCAGGTTGGATTCAGCTCCTGTTGTTCGTGGGCGTGCTCCTGGCGATCACGAAGCCGCTCGGCGTCTACCTCGTCCGAGTTCTCGATGCGCGAGGAAGGACGTTCCTGGACCGGCCGATCAAGCCGCTCGAGCGCCTGTGCTACCGGCTCTTCGGGGTCAATCCGGAAAAGGAGCATGACTGGAAGCAGTACGCGATCGCCATGCTGGTCTTCAGCATGGTGAGCATGCTCTTCACCTATGGAATCCTTCGCCTACAGGATCACCTGCCCTGGCACCAGAACATCGACAGCCTGTCGAACAAGACCGAGCTGACGCCGGCCCTGTCGTTCAACACCGCTGCCAGCTTCACGACCAATACGAACTGGCAGAACTATTCCGGCGAGAACACGATGTCGTATTTCTCGCAGATGGTGGGGTTGGCGTCGCACAACTTCTGGTCGGCGGCGATTGGCATCGCGATCGCGGCGGCGGTCGTCCGCGCCATCGCCCGCGACAAGGCGAAGACGATCGGCAACTTCTGGGTGGACCTGCTGCGGATCCACCTGTACCTGCTCATCCCGATCTGCGTCCTTTTCGCGTTGTTTCTCGTCTCGCAGGGGATGATCCAGAACTTCAAGCCGTACACGGCGGCCACACTGATCGATCAAAGTGGGGCTACCAGCATGGGTCAGCCGCTCACCCAGTTGATCCCTCAGGGCCCGGTCGCGTCGCAGGTCGCCATCAAGATGCTGGGCACCAACGGCGGGGGGTACTTCAACGCCAACGCGGCGTTCCCTTACGAAAACCCCACCCCGCTCTCAAACTTCTTCCAGATGCTGTCGATCTTCGCGATCCCCAGCGCGCTGACCTACTACCTGGGACGCACGGTCAGGAATCAGCGGCACGGCTGGGCCGTCTGGGCGGCTATGGCGAGCGTCTTCCTGATCGGCGTCCTGGTCTGCTGGGGGTCGGAATCGGCGGGCAACCCGCGCCTCGCCGAGACGGGCGTGGCCACCGGAACCGGGTCCATGGAAGGGAAGGAAGTCCGCTTCGGCGTGTTCAACTCAGCCCTGTTCGCGACCGTCACGACCGACGCTTCCTGCGGCGCCGTCAACTCGATGCACGACTCGTTCACGCCGCTGGGTGGAATGATCCCGCTGCTCAACATCCAGTTGGGCGAGATCATTTTCGGCGGCGTGGGTGCGGGGTTGTACGGGATGATCGTCTTCATCGTGCTGTCGATCTTTCTCGCCGGGCTGATGGTCGGCCGCACGCCCGAATACTTGGGCAAGAAGATCGAGGCCTACGACGTCAAGACGGCTTGCCTGGCCGTGCTGATCCTCACGTTCACGATGCTCTGCTTCACGGCGTGGTCGTCGGTCAGCGCGGCATCACCGACCCCGACCTGGGCCAACAGTTCGTTGAACAACGGTGGCCCGCACGGCTTTTCCGAGATGCTTTACGCCTACAGTTCCACGCCGGGCAACAACGGCAGCGCGTTCGCCGGGCTCACGGGCAACCCGACCAGCGGCATGTTCGCCGGCGACCCGCACTGGAACGCGACGCTTGGCCTGGCGACGCTCTTCGGTCGGTTCATCATGATCGTCCCCATCCTGGCGCTGGCCGGAAGCCTGGCACGCAAAAAACTGATCCCCGTGAGCTCCGGCAGCTTCCCGGTCGCGAATGTTACGTTCGTCCTCCTGCTCGTCGGCACCATCCTGATCGTCGCGGCGTTGACGTTTTTCCCGGCGCTCTCGCTCGGGCCGATCGTCGAGCACTTCCTCATGAGGGGGACGGGACCGTTGTTCTAGGACGCAGACCAATTGGAAGAATGAAGGAACCCCATGACTACGATGACTCAACCCCCGGCACGCGTCGCCGCCGTTCAAGGTGAATCGACGCTCAAGGCGCGCAAACGCTCGCTCTTCGACCCCGAGATCGTGCTGCCGGCGATCCGCGAAAGCTTCCGAAAACTCAACCCCGTTCACATGGTCAGGAACCCGGTCATGTTCGTGACCGAGGTCGGTGCCGTTGTCACGACGGTCGAAATCTTCTTCGCCAGGGCGCACGGCGAGCCGTTCGGCTTCGTCCTCCAGATCGCCCTGTGGCTCTGGTTCACGGTGCTGTTCGCCAACTTCGCCGAAGCCATGGCCGAGGGACGCGGCAAGGCGCAGGCCGACGCGCTGCGCAAGAGCCGGACCAGGACCAACGCCCGGAAGCTCAGTCCTGGCGGCGGCGCCGAAGAGATCGTGCCGGCCGAAAGCCTTCGCAAGGGCGACCTCTTCGTCTGCGAGGCCAACGACATCATTCCCGCCGACGGCGAGATCGTCGAGGGCGCCGCGACCGTCAACGAGTCGGCGATCACCGGCGAGTCAGCCCCGGTCATCCGCGAAGCGGGCGGCGACCGATCCGCGGTTACCGGTGGCACGACCGTCCTTTCCGACCGTATCGTCGTCGAGGTCACCGCCAACCCCGGTGAGTCGTTCATGGACTGCATGATCGGCCTGATCGAAGGTGCCAAGCGGCATAAGACGCCCAACGAGATAGCCCTCAACATCCTGCTGTCGACGCTCACGATCATCTTCCTGGTCGTCATATTGACGCTCAAGCCCTACGTCATCTATACCGCCAGCTACGTCGGCGACGCTGCCCGGGCAAAGCTTCTTTCCGCCTCGTCGGTGACGGTGCTGGTCGCGCTGCTGGTCTGCCTGATCCCCACGACGATCGGCGGGCTGCTGAGCGCGATCGGCATCGCCGGCATCGACCGCATGGTGCAGCACAACGTGCTGGCGATGAGCGGCAAGGCGGTCGAAGCGGCGGGTGACGTGGACGTGCTGTTGCTCGATAAGACCGGCACGATCACGCTGGGCAACCGCCAGGCGACCGAGTTCATCCCGGCGCCGGGCGTGGACGGGCGCGAATTGGCGGAGGCGGCGCAACTCTCATCGCTCGCGGACGAAACGCCCGAGGGTCGGAGCATCGTGGTGCTTGCCAAGGAGAAGTACGGCATCCGCGGCCGCGAGATTCACGAGCTGCCTCATGCCCGCTTCGTCCCCTTCACCGCACAGACCCGCATGAGCGGCGTCGACCTCGACGGCGGCCGACAGGTGCGCAAGGGCGCCGCCGAGTCCGTTCGAGCGTTCGTGGGCGGCTTGTTCGTCAAGGAGATCGACCAGGCGGTCGAACGGATCTCCCGCTCGGGCGGCACGCCGCTCGTCGTCGCCTCGGACAACAAGGCGCTGGGGGTGATCCAATTGAAGGACATCGTCAAGGGCGGTTTGCCCGACCGCTTCAGGCGCTTCCGGGCGATGGGCATCAAGACCGTGATGATCACCGGCGACAACCCCCTGACCGCTGCCGCGATCGCCAAAGAGGCGGGCGTGGACGATTTCCTCGCCCAGGCCACGCCCGAGAACAAGCTGGACCTGCTCCGCAGGGAACAGGCCGCCGGTCACCTGGTCGCGATGACCGGGGACGGCACCAACGACGCCCCGGCGCTGGCGCAGGCCGACGTCGGCGTCGCGATGAACACCGGCACGCAGGCCGCCAAGGAGGCCGGGAACATGGTCGATCTCGACTCCAACCCGACCAAGCTGATCGAGGTCGTCGAGATTGGCAAGCAGATGCTGATGACGCGCGGGGCGCTCACCACGTTCAGCGTCGCCAACGACGTCGCGAAATACTTCGCGATCATCCCCGCGATGCTCGTCGCCACGTTCCCGCAGATCGCGCCCCTGAACATCATGGCGCTGCAGTCGCCTTACAGCGCGATCCTCAGCGCGGTGATTTTCAACGCGATCATCATCATCGCGCTGATTCCGCTCGCGCTGCGGGGCGTCAGGTTCCGCCCGATGGGCGCCGCCGCCATCTTGAGGCGAAACCTCGTCATCTACGGCATGGGCGGGGTCATCATCCCCTTCGTCGGCATCAAGCTGATCGATCTGCTGGTCAACCTCGTCCACTTGGCCTGACCTTGACCGCGCAACGGTTGACACAACTTTGGAGCATCTCATGAATCGGAAAGATGGTACCTTGAACCTGCACGATGACTACGGCCACCCGGACTCCCAACCCGAACCGGTCGGCATGCTGCACCACTTCAAGACCAGCGTCGTCGCGACGATCGTCCTGGCCGTCATCGTGTGCGGCCTCTACCCGATCCTGGTCTGGGGCTTGGCGCAGCTCTTCTTCCATGACAAGGCCAACGGATCGCTGATCGCCGACAAGGACGGCAACGTGATCGGCTCGCGTCTGCTGGGCCAGCCATTCAGCGCCGCAAAATACTTCCACCCGCGGCCCTCGGCCGCCGGGAGCGGCTACGACCCGACCGCGTCCGCCGGCTCGAACCTGGGTCCGATGAGCAAGAAGCTCCTCAACGGCACCACCAAGCCGACGACTCAGCCCAACCCCAGGGGCGGCGATCCCATCCCCGGGCCCGACGCGGTAGACTACGACGGCGTGAAGCTCCGCATCGTCAACTACTGTGACGAAAACGCGATCCCGTACGACCTCGTTCAGCAGAAGAAGGACGAGAACGGAAAGGCCCTGGAGAGCGAGAGCAAAGTCGTTCCACAGAAAACCTTCAAGACCGACAAGGGCGAATACGATCAGGCCAGGATCGTCAACGCGTTCAATGACGATTCGAACACCCTCATTATCAAGCCCAGCCGCCCCATACCGGCCGACGCCGTGACCGCCTCCGGAAGCGGACTCGACCCACACATCAGCGTCGAGAACGCCAGGCTCCAAGCCAAGCGCGTCGCCGACGCGCGCAAGGTCGGCGTAGATGTGGTTGAGAAACTGATCGCGGACAACACCGACGGCGCGAGCCTCGGAATTCTCGGTGAGCCCGGCGTCAACGTGCTGAAACTAAATCTAGCCCTGGACGCGAAAACCAGGGCTGATCGATAGACCCTTCATCATCCCGCCTTGCGGGCGCAGACCATCTCCACCGAGGTGGAAACGCCCCGATCCCGGGGCTGACATGCACGACATGCCCGACAACCGCCCCAGCTCCTTCCTCCAGGTGATCCGGCGCTCCCAGCGCGGGCGGCTCAAGGTCTATCTGGGTTACGGCCCGGGCGTGGGCAAGACCTACCAGATGCTCGAGGAGGGCCATCGTCTTAAGGACGACAGCGTGGACGTCGTCGTCGGTCTGGTCGAGACCCACGGTCGTGTCCACACCCAGAAGCTCGTCGAGGGCTTGCAAGTCCTCGCCCGCCGGCGCGTCGAGTACCACGGCATCACCGTCGAGGAGATGGACCTCGACGCCATCCTCGCCCGCAAACCCGAGGTCGTCCTGATCGACGAACTCGCCCACACCAACGTCCCCGGCAGCCGAAACGCCAAGCGCTACCAGGACGTCCAGGAGATCCTCGCCGCCGGCATCCACGTCATCACCACCCTCAACGTCCAGCACCTCGAGAGCCTCTACAACACGGTAGAGGAGCTGATCGGCGTCAAGGTCCGCGAGCGCCTCCCCGACTCCGTGCTGGCCGAGGCCGACCAGGTCGTCAACATCGACGTCGCCCCTGAAGACCTCCAGCAGCGCCTCCGCAAGGGCAAGATCTACCCGAAGGAGCGGATCGAAACGTCGCTGGAG
>DATBFY010000318.1:0-2355 GCA_036558265.1 Tepidisphaeraceae bacterium
GCGAGCCCCCTCAACTTTCCGCCAACGATTGACTCAATTGTTGCGCTTTCCTCTTGCCCTCCGATCAGCGAGGGTGGTACCGTCCACATATCTTCCCCCGCTTCGCACCGACCTTCGACCCGTCTTGCGCGCGCGGGATGAGAGCCATTCCAACCACAGGGGAAGTACATGCTCGGGAGAGTGTCCCACCCGCTGCTGGGCATGGCCGCACTGACCGCCCTGGCCGCGCCGTTCGGCGCTGATGCTGGATTGGTGATCGACGTACAGGCCTTCTCCAAGAACGGGCATACGCTGGACGACCCGAAGGGCGTGCTGGTGGCGCCGGGAGACACGATCATCTTCCGCGTCTACGCCCAAGTCACCGGTGCCGACGACACCCTTCCGGAGTGCTTCCAGTCGCTGACCGGCTCGTTCCTGAGCTCTGGCGCGACCCGTGGCGACCTCCGACTGAATGCCGCCGGCATCACTGCCCCCTTCGGCGCCAGCGGCTCCTCGGGAGGTCAGCAGGCGGACCTTGACGGCGACGGCGATCTGGACATGGGCAGCAACAACGACGCCGACCCCGCCGGCTACGTCGCAGTCCGCGCCGCCCAACTGATCGGCCCCGCCCTCGACCATGATGACTTTCATCCGCCTCCCCGCCCGATCCCCGGCGGCTGGGCATATCGGATCATCAGCAACCTGCGCCTGAACATCGCGTCCGTGGGCAACGGCCCCACCGCCGTCAACTTCCGCCCGCGCATCTCCAACACCGGCGGCTTCTGGTCACTGGACGCGACCGAGATCGTCACTGACAACGGCGACGGCACGTCGGCCTACTCGTACACCGGCGGCCACTCCTTCACCGACACGTCGCTGGTGCAGGCCGGTGAGCCAGTGATGCTGCTGCCGGTCCCCGAGCCGGCGGCCTTGGGTCTGGCCGTTATCGCCGGCCTCGGCCTGCTGGCCCGGCGGCGCGACGCCGCATCGCAATGACGTTCGTCGCGGAAACGAAACGGAGACATCCCATGAAAGACTCAACCCGTCGCGCAGCCGCGATCTGCCGAACCGCTTCGCTCGCCGCCATTGTCGCCACCGCACCCATGGCCGGCGCCAGCCTGCTGATCGACGTGCGCGCCTTCTCGAAGAACGGCTCGACCGCCGCCATCACCGATCCGAAGCTGGTGCCCGTCACGCCCGGCGACACGATCGTTTTCCGCGTCTTCGCCGATGTCACCGGCAATGACGACAATCTGGGGGATTGCATCCAGGACCTCTCCGGCTCGTTCCTGAGCACCGGCACGGTCCACGGAGACCTCCTGTTGACCGCAGCCGGCATCACTTCGCCCTTCGGCGCCAGCGGTTCCTCGGCCGGCGCAGGAACGGACCTCGACGGCGACGGCGACTTGGACTTGGGAAGTAACAGCCCGGCTGATCCCGCCGGTCACTTCGCCATTCGTTCGGCGTCGTTGACCGGGCCGCGCTGGTGGGAGGGCTACCAATGGCAATTTCCGCCGCCGCCGCCAACCCGGATCCCCGATGGCTGGGAATATCGCATCGTGACGAACCTGCGCATGGTCGTCGCCGGCGGCGCCGGCTCGACCCTCGTCAACTTCCGCACTCGCCCTTCCAACACCGGCGGCTTCTGGGCGCAGGATGCGACGGAGATTTCCACCGACAACGGCGATGGCACGACCGCCTACAGCTACACCGGCGGGCAATCCTTCACTAACACGACGAACGTCATCGGCTCAGGCGTCGTGCTGCAGGCGGTCCCGGAGCCTGCGGCGCTCGGCCTGGCGGCGCTGGCGAGCCTTGGATTGCTGGCGCGGCGAACGACACGAGGAGGTGTCCGATGAAACGATCGAATTTCCGTTCGACTGCGCCGCTGATCGGAACCTGCGCTGCGCTGGCAGTTGCATCGGCCGCGGGCGTCGCCGACGCAGGACTCTTGATCAACGTCATCGCGTTCTCGAAGAACGGCTCGACCGCGGCGATCACCGATCCCAAGTTGGTGCAGGTCGCGCCAGGCGACACGGTGATCTTCCGCGTCTCCGCCGACGTCACCGGCACGGACGCCTCGCTGCCAGAGTGCCTTCAGTCCTTGTCCGGCTCGTTCCTCACGATCGGCGGCGGCAACATCGGAAACCTCACGCTAACCGCTGCCGGTATCACCGCCCCGTTCGGCGCCAATGGTTCATCGCCAGGCGCTCAGACCGATCTCGATGGCGACGGCGACCTGGACATCGGAAGCAACAATCCTCCCGACCCGGCCGGGTTTTTCGCGATCCGGGCCGCCCAGCTCATCGGTCCTCGATCCACGAATTCGGATGGGACCACCGTCTTCGCTCCGCCCAACCAACCCGTCCCAATTCC
>DATBFY010000319.1:0-7022 GCA_036558265.1 Tepidisphaeraceae bacterium
TGATCTCCGACCTCTGACCTCTATTTTCGCCTGGCATCTGGCCGACGTCGAGCGGGCCAGGGCACTTCGCAAGCCGGCGGGTCGTCCCCAGCCGGTGTGGTTCAATCCCTTCTGACCGGCGCGACGCGCGGCGCGCGCGCCCCTCATGGAAAAGGAACCGGCCCGACGTGACGCGCCGCCGGGCCGGTCCCCGAGAATCGCTGCCATCCCCCCGGCCGGCTTACCGGAACACGTCGCCGTCCGCCGCACCTGCGAAGAACCGGTCGGCGTCACTCCGACTCGGCCGCGCACTGCAGAATGTCCCCTGCAGCGCTGCGCCAGCGCCGGGGTGATCGCCGTCGTGGGCGGAATTGCCCCTTGGACGCAGCAGGTTGTCGGCGACGAACTTGCCGACGGAGCGGCCGGCCTTGAGTCCGGCCTGGTTGTCGAAGGACCAGTGGATGCCGCCGTAGATCCGGCTGTCGCCCGCCTCCTGCGCCGCCTGCCAGAAGCCGTCAAATGAGCGAGTGATGACCGTCCCGCCGGCCGAGACCTCGGCCGAGGACGTGAACGCGATCGCGTCGTTGCCGAAGAACTTCGCCAGGACGGTGGCGGCCGCGGCACTGAGCGTGCTGTGGGCCGCCATGTAGGACGGGTGCCCCGGCGTGGTGAGCAGCGGCGACCACGCGGGGTCGGCGGCGGTGTCCGGGTTGCCATCATTGTCGGCGTTGCGGATCGCGGTCACGGGGCGGACGAAGCTGTACTCGAACTTGGTGTCCCAGGCCGCGATCAAGGCATCCGCCATCCCCATGTTCAGCAGCGCGAACATCCGGGCGTTCTCGGCAAGCGAGTTGTGCTGTGCATTCGCGACCCCGCGGGCAATGCCGTTCCAGTGGCCGGGGGGCTGGACGGTCCCGGAGGGGCCGGCCCAGTAAAGGGCGATGTCGGTCTGCTCGGCGGTTCGCGTGGCGCTATTGGAGGCGCCTATTGCCTTCATCTGGTTGAAGGCCTGTGTGAACGCGGGAGAGTTGAGCGCGGGGGGCGGGTCGGCCCGGAACTGGTCGGGCGAGCGGATCCCGAACGGCTCGACCGTGGCCCACTGCGGGACGGCGGCAGGGGCGAAGGCCGGGGGCGTGGGCTGCCAGTCGTCGGGCCCGGTGCCGGGGACGTACGTGACCACGTCGGTGCTCCCATCGTCCGCGCGCTCGGCGAGCATGCGGTCGGCGACCAGCTTGCCGAAGTCCACGCCGGCATCCTCGGCTCGGCCATCGGGAACGGCCGCGAGCGATGAGGCCAGGGCCGCGTCGAGCGTGGCCTGCTGGGTGGGCATCAGGCCCACAAGCACATCGTGCGCCGCCACCGCGGCCGCCGCCTCCTCCGAGGCCCACCGCGGGGCGTGACGCTGGACGAGGTACGGGGCGTAGCCCCCCTCGATGCCGTTCACCGCGTCGAAGACGGCGCCATGGACCATGGCCAGGGCCCGGCTCTGGGCATTTGGCGAGAGCCGAGCGACGCGCGTCGCCTCCACGGCCACCTCGTTCCACTCCAGCACCATATCCGCGGCCATCAGGGTCCGGGCCTCCAGGGTTTCGACACACGCGCTCGACCCGTCCCACGCTCGTTCATGCTTCCGCATACCATTCTCCTTGGGGCCATCGGGCCCCGGGTGTAGGCGCAGCGCCACCGCGACGCCTTGAACAGGGGTTCATCCCAACTCGCAAGCGCTCGTCGTTGGGCCGACGGGAATGTTGATCGAGCCCGCACACGAATCGGCCCTGGCCCGTCGATCCTTCCCGTTGAAGTGTTACGCAACAGCTACTCTTAAATCGTTGAAACGGTCCGCCGCCCGCCACGGAGCGCCGACGTGCTCGGTCGGATCGGGGACGATGAACGTGTGATGGAGCGTGTCCTTAGCAAAGCCCATCACCTCCGGGAATTGGAAACCACCCAGCAGTTGAACGTCGAAGATCTCCTCCACGGCGCTCTGGAACTCCAGCATTCCGCAGACGCGGCCGGCGGCGAGATCCACCACCGCCACGCCGCACTTCAGCTCGTCGCGTCGCGCCGCCAGTGGCACGCCGTCCATCGCCGACGTCGCGCGGATCTTCGACAGGCCGACGAACGCGTATGCCCCGCATAGCGCCAGGCCCCGTGCGAATCCCGGCACCTCGGCGACGGGTTCTCGCTGTCCCGTGACGGGATCGATCATCACCAGCCGCCCGGTTCCGGATTCGAGGAGCCACAGCCGCCCGTCACGCGGCCCGACTGAGCTCGCCGAAGTCGGCCCGACTGAGCTCGCCGAAGTCGGCTCGACTGAGCTCGCCGAAGTCCAGCGCGGCGAGTGCGGCATGGACAGGCCGCGGGAGATGACCTCGCCGCTCCTCACCTCCATGAGGCAGCCGCCATGGGGCTTGTTGGCCCGCCACCCGTTCGCGGCATCGCTTTCACCCAGCGCGGTGACGTACTTTGGCTGACCATCCACCACCGCCAATCCGTTCAGGTGGCAACGGTCCTCGGCAAGCAACTCGCTGACGAACGGCGGCCGCCAGCGCGGCACGAAGCTGTAATCCGGGTCGAGCGTACAGAGGCACGAGAAGCGCGTATTGACGGCCCACAGCTCGTCCCCCGCCCCCCCTGCCCAGGCGAGCTCGTGGACGCAGATGTCTCCGGTCACGTGCGACGTTCGAGGCACGAAACAGGCATCATGTCGCCCGGCCGGCTCGACCAGCGGCGCGATGGCCGGGGCGTTGCGGAACTCCCACACCTGGTTGCGGCATCCCAACGCCATCCGGCCGTCGCGAATCGCCAACCCCATCGGTCGGTCGAAGGTGCGCACGAGCGTCGACAGCCCGTCATCCACCGCGCGCGCGACCAGCAGCTTGTTCGCCTGGTACGTCGTGATCACCAGCGACGCACCCAGTTCCCGGAGCACCGCCGGGACGCTGTCCGTCTGGGTGTACCGGAACTCCACCGGAGCCGGCGGCGGCATGGAAGTGAATCGCGCGTCGCTCATCGCCATCCTCCCGCGCGCGCCCTAGCGCTTGTCGTCGTTGAGGATCGTGCCCGTCCCGCGCGACGTGTTGATGAACGCGTTGCTGCTGGGGCCGAAGAGATCCACGAAGAACGTTTCGTTCGACTCCTTGGTCCTGTCGCCGATGACCACGATCGTGATCGTCTTGATCGTTTCGCCGGGCGCGAAGGTCACGCTGCCGGATTTGGCCTGGTAGTCGCTGCCGGCCGTGGCGGTGCCGTTGGCGGTGGCGTAGTTGACGGTGACCGCCTGGTCGTAGGCGGCCCCGAGGCTCACCGTGAAGGTGAACGTGGTCGTCGTGTTGTTCTTGCCTTTGCCGGTCCCCTCCGACTTGCTCATGTTGCCGATGTTGATCCGCGGCTCATCGTCGAGGATGAGGCCGGTTCCCCATGCGTTGGCGATCGTCGCGTTCGTCGCCGAGGTGAGTTGGACGGAGAACTCTTCGGTGCTGGATTCGACGATCCGATCGCCGATCACCGCCACGGTGAACGTCCCGCTCGTCTGTCCAGCGGGAATGGTCAGGGTGCCCGTCTTGGCGACGTAATCGCTGCCGGCCTTCGCCGCGAGGTCCGCCGTGGCGTAGTTCACGGTCACGGCCGCCGACGAGGGTTTAGAGAGCGTCACGGTGAAGGTCGCGTTGACCGCGCCGGTGTTGCCTTCGGTGACCATCGGCGCGTCGCTGATGGAGACGGTCGGCGGCGTGACTGCCCAGGTTCGGTCGTTGAGCAGGACGGATACGGTGTTGCCGGTGCTGTTGACGGTTGCGACGTCGAGCCAGCCGTCGCCGTTGAAATCACCGGCGGCGACCGCGGTCGCCGATGGACCGGGGGCGGGGACGTAAGGCTCCGACGAGAAGGTCCCGTTGCCCGCGTAGCGGACGATGCTGTCGGTCTTGGCGATGTCGAGGTGACCGTCGTGGTCGAAGTCGCCCAGGGCGACGGTTCCCGGTCCGCTGCCGGCGGTCTGGAATTGCTCGGGGACGTCGGTGAGGAAACCGCCCGCGCCGTTGCCGCGCAGCAAACCACCGTCGACGACCACATCGGTCTTGCCGTCGCCGGTGAGGTCCGCCGCCGCGGACGGGGCCTGGGCTATGGCCCATCCACTCCATCCATTCATGGACAGGTTGCCATGGCCATCGCCGAGCACCAGGATGACCTCCGAGTAGTCGGGCATCTCGGTCACGACATCCCGATTGCCATCACCGTTCAAGTCCGTTACGACGACCGAGCCCAGGGCCCGGTCCATCGTCCAGAAAGTCCTCGGTGCGGCGAAGGACCCGTCGCCGATCGCCAGCAACACGTCGAGCTTACCCTGGGGGTACCCGTAGTACCCGTTCCCGTAGTCAGGCCGAAAGTTCGAACTCACGACGAGGTCCATCTTCCCGTCGTTGTTAAAGTCGCCGGTCGCGACGGAGTGTGTATCCTCATAGCCGACGGCGACGTGGTCGGGCGCGGCGAACGTGCCGTCGCCGTTGCCCCGCATCACGTTCACTCCGTAGCTGTCGCTGCTGATCGCCGCGAGGTCGAGTTTACCGTCGGCATTGAAGTCACCGACGGCGATCGATCGCGGGTTCGCGCCGGCGGCGGAAGGTAGAAGCGCCTGGAACGTGCCATTCCCGTTGCCCAGCAGCACGTTGACGCTGTTGGCCGTGGGGTTAGCGACGACGAGGTCGAGCCTGCCGTCGTTGTTGAAATCGGCCGCGATGATTTCAGATGGATCAGCGCCCGCCGCGTAGTTCACCGCCGGGGCGAAACTCATCAGGCGGCGGTCTTCGAGCACTTCCCAACACGCCCTGCCGACGGCGCCCCATTGCTGCGAACGGCGTCCGCGCAACCTTAAATGATCAGAGTTCGATGCCGTTGACATGACCGTGCTCCTCTCCCGAGTGACTCGGGCGTCGTGATGTGCGACTTGGCGTTCGCCACCCTGGACCTCGGACACGGCCCGGGGGTTGGAAGGCGCCCATCGTCATTCGCTACTCTTGAATCGTTGAAACGGCCGCTCTCCTGCCATGCATGCTCGAGGGGCTGTGAATCGGTGGTATTTGGCCGTGATTGTCGGCTTTCCTTGCGACCTTGCTCGCCTCAGAGATCGAGAATGTCGTCGTGGCTCGTCGAGGCGTGATTCTTGAAGATCAGGGTGAGCACGTCGAAGTCGAAATCTCCAAGGTTGTAGACCCCGCCGCCGATGCCTTCACCGTCGCTGCCGCCGTTGGCGTGGTTCTTGGTGACCATGCTGCGTTCGAGCCGGAGGGACGAAGCGGCACCGTTGTAGACCCCGCCGCCGAGGCCGTCGCCGCCATCGGCTCCATTACCGCCCAGAGCCAGGTTCTGGTCGAGGGTGCAGCCGGAGGCGGTCACCGCTGACCCGAAGAAATTCGCCAGGCCGCCTCCCAGACCGTCGGCGCCGCTCGGGCCGCCAATCGCCTGGTTGTGAGCGATCGTGCTGTCGCTGATCATGGTGGTGGCGCCGACCCACCAACTGATGAGGCCACCGCCAACGCCGGCGCCGGCGAGAACGTTGCCCGAGTTGCCGGCCCCGCCGACGGCCCGGTTGTGAATGAGCGTCAGGTTGCTGGCGACCACTGAAGTTGCAGTACCTTCGTACCAACCTTCGTTGGTGATCGCGCCGCCCAGACCCCAACCGACGATGAAGGCGCCACTGCCGCCTGCGGCGCTGCTGCCGCCCGTGTTGCCGGTGCCGCCGCGAGCCTCGTTGTGATCGAAGGTGCTGTCCGTTACCGTGGTCTTCGCGCCGTGCACGTTGAGCAAGCCCCCGCCGCTGCCGTCTCCGACATGTCCGCGGCCGAAGAGAGCGCTCGCGTCGGAACCGCCAATGGCCTGGTTGTGCGTGAATGTGCTTCCGCGAACGACGACGATCCCGTTGTCACCATTGAACAGGCCGCCGCCGTATCCGAAGGAGATGTCATAATCTCTCGCGGTGCTAGCCGCGCGGCCGCCGTTGCCTCCGATCGCCTGGTTGCCTGTCAAGATCGAATTCTCGAGGGTGATGGTGCTGCTGCCACCGTTCCTGATGGCGCCGCCCATGCCGCCGCCAATGAGTTGAAAGACTTGAGCGCCATCGACGACTCCACCATCACCGCCCATGACTTGGTTTCCCACGAACATGCTCTGTCTGACGAGGGCGGTGGAGCCCATGCCGTTGTCGATTCCGCCGCCAAAACCGCTCCGGCCGCCGCTGCCGCCCCGGGCCTGGTTGCCGAGGAACAAACAGCGGGTGGCGGTGAGGTTGCTGGTCAGGGCATTGGAGATGGCGCCGCCGACACCGAAGCCATTGCCGGCGTTGCCGCCGAGCGCCTGGTTCTGGGTCAAGAGACTGTCGCTGACGACGAGGGTGGCTCCCTCGCGATTGGCGACGGCCCCGCCGCTGCCCCGGCCGGCGGGCGCGTCGACGCCGACGGCCAGGTTGTTGGACAGGACGACGCGGTCGAGGGCAAGCGTACTGCCGGTGTTCAGGATGGCGCCCCCGTCGCCGACCGCCCGACCATCCGTGATCGTGAGGTCGTCGATCGCGACCGTCACTCCGCCGCTGATGCGGAAGACCCGGCTCTGGCCGTTGCCGCTGACGGCCAACCGGACGGCCCCCGGGCCGTCAATGGTCAGGTCGTCCGCAATGCTCAGTTGGCCGCTGCTCAGGGCGATCGTGCCGGTCAAGCCCTCGGCGAATTTGATGGTGTCGGCGCCGGCGCGGACGTTGGCGTCCAGGACCGCCTGGCGCAGCGAGCCTTCGCCGCTGTCGGCGAGGTTCACCACGTCGAAAGTGCTGAAAAGCGCGCGTTGCTCAAGCGCTTCCAAGCACGCCCTGCTGATGTGTCGCGACCGTGAACGTTGAAGACTGCTGAGTGCCATGGCCATCTCCTGATCCCGGGAGCAGATCACGCGTCCCTACTCTTGAATCGTTGAAACGGCCGCTCACCCGCCACGCGTGGTCGAGGGGATGTGAATTGCTCGTATTTGGCGGGGATTGTCGGGTTTGTGGCTGCTTTACCTAT
>DATBFY010000320.1:0-3648 GCA_036558265.1 Tepidisphaeraceae bacterium
TGCTCGCCGCGATCGAGCTTCGCGGGATCGACGTTCGCCAGGGCATCCAGGTAGGCGTTGAGCTGCGGGAGGTACTTGTCCTTGATCTGGTTGTAGTCCACGCGTTCGTCCTTGACCGTGGCTTTCAGGATCGTGTCGAACGCGGTGTGATCGACCTTCTGGGCATATGCCGAGCATGCCAACGCGAGCAAGAGGAATGCGCAGGAGAGTTTCAGCGCGGTCATGCGACCACCCTTCCATTGTGGCGCAGTTCGACCTTCTGGACCGAGGATGCCCAGAGCTTGTCCAGGCGGAGGATCGCGCCGGTCCTGGGGTTGACCTGGCCGAAGCTCAGGACGCCGGTGGGGCAGGACTGGACGCAGGCGGAACAGCGGACGCACTGGGGGTCCTGCATCGCCAGGCCCTTGTTGGCGAAGTTCATCACGTCGATGCCCTGGTGGCAGACGCTGGTGCAAACGTTGCACGAAATGCACTTCTTCTTGTCGGCGAAGATGCGGAAGCGGGAGAACCGGGCATAGATGTGCATCAGCGCCGCCAGCGGGCAGGCGAATCGACACCAGACGCGCCCGGAGAACCAGAAGTAGAATCCGACGCCAATCACACCGGCGAGGACGATATCGACGAGCCAGCCGTAATTGACGAAGGGCAGAGCTTCGAACAGGACATGGTAAATTCGCGACGGGCGCGAGTCGTCGCCGAGCATCCAGCCGAGTATCCGAAATCCGAGGATGACGAAGGCGAAGAGGAGGACGGCTTGCCCGAGCATGTTCACACGGTTCCAGGTCGGGCTGTGCGGCATTTTTTGACGATGCGCGTCGCCGAGCGTCTCGGCCAAGGCGCCGCAGGAGCAAATCCACCCGCAATACGCGCCCTTACCCCACTTGTAGACCAGCAGCGGGATGAGGACGAAGGTCTGGAGGAAGCAGATGGCCAGCCAGGTCCACATGGGGTGGTCCGTGAACACGTTGTAGACGTTCAAGGGGAACGCGAGGACAAAGCCGTAGGCTCGCCAGTAGGCGCGTTCCTCACCGATCGAGTCGTACTTCTCGAAGAGCTGGTTGGCGACCGCGCCGCCGACGGTGCCGTCGTGGAAGAAGCCGTTGCGGCCCATCCAGGGGAGGACGATCTCGGGGAGGATGAACAGCGGGATGCACTGGAAGAGGATCAGGACGATCGTCTGGCGGGTGACGTAAGGCGTTCGCCTCCGGCGGATCCGGCGAATGCCGAAAACGACGACGATTGCGCAATATGCGAGCGTGTAATAGAAGGATGGGTTATCCAAACCCCTTCGCAGCGTGTACAGCAGGCTTGCGTGATGGCCAGCCCATCGCGTTTCATCGATCGACAAGTTGTAGGGGAAGTAGCGATGCTCGCGGAACGCTTGTTGCACGGGCAATTCGCGATGCGCGGACTTCCAGTGATAGAGCACGGTGCAGAAGGCGAGGAAGAGGAGGAGCGTCACCCACCATTTGACGCCGCGGTCGCCATGAATCTTAACGCCACTGCGACGGAGGAAATCCAGAGGCGGTTCGCGGCCGATCATGATGAAGACCGCGTCGTTGGGAATTCTCAGTTCCGAGTTCCGAGTTCCGAGTTCCGAGAGCGTGACCGCGTCGTCGTCGATCCGCTTGACGATCGTGCCCAGGCGCAGGGTGATCGTGCCAAGCTTCTTGAGGCGGTCGAGGTTGTCGGGCTTGGGGCGGGAGAACTCGGCCTTGCGGTAGGAGAGCGTGACCTGGCCGCCGACTTCGGCGATGGCGATGGCCGTCTCCAGGGCGCTGTCGCCGCCCCCGACGACCAGGACCTGCCTGCCGGCGAAGTCTTTGGGGTCGTGAAGGCGGTTGTAGACCTTGTCCTTGTCTTCGCCGGGGACGTCGAGCCTGCGGAAGTTGCCCGAGCGGCCGATGGCGATGATGACGTGGCGGGCGCGGAGGACAGGTGAGGAGGTGAGGAGATGAGGGGATGAGGGGTCGGAGGCGAGGTGAACTTCCAAATGGTCGGGGCGGCGGACGACGCGCTGGGCACGGGCGAGCGTGGGTGTGATCGATCGGGCTTGCGCCTTCAGCTCGTCAACGAGGCCTTCCTTGATATCGGCGCGGAACTGCAGGTCGCCGGCGGGCTTCATGCCGGTCGGGTAGGTGTAAATGGGCTTGCGCCTGGGGAAGTTGACGATGGTGGAGAAGGGTTCGGCGGCTTCGAGGATTTCGAAACGGAGGTTGTGTTTCCGTGCTTCGAGGGCGGCGGCCATGCCGGAGACGCCGGCGCCGATGATGACCAGGTCCAGGATTGTGGATGTCGGGCTGCGCCCGCCCAACGGAGTCGGATTGCGGATTGCGGATTTATGGGAAGGGCTGGCGACGATGTGCTGGACGGCGCGGGCGCCGGTGTCGCTTGAGAATTTGAGGAGGGGGATGCCGGTGAGGTCGCCGGTGATGTAGAGGCCGGGGACGTTTGTGGATCCGTCGTCGTTGACCACCGGGAGTTTCTCAACAGTTCCGGCGGGCCACCGCGTGTGGAGCCAGCGGACGTAACGGGCCAAGGGGTTGTTGCCGCGGCACCGGGCGCGGCCTTGGTTCACCAGACCGCCGCCGGTGCGGGCAGAGGACGTAGGCGTTTCGGTGAGGCTCATGCGCGTCGTGTGGCGTATGGTAACACCAATTATCACCTGAACCCGACTATTCCCGCGCACGAGAATGCCCCGTTCGAGGTAGATAACCAGGAACAGGAGTTGTTCGATGGCGGACTTTCAACTGACCGATCCGGCGAAGATCAACGAAATCGTCGAGCGCCGGCGACCGAGCAACCACGCGCCCCTGCCCGCGGACCTTGCCGAGCGCCTGGGGGCGACGCATTACGCGGGAAAGTACCACCTCTCGGACGAGCCGTTCCTGCTCGAGGGCGTGGGGCAGTTGCACGGATTTGGGTTCAAGACGGTAAAGCTGTGGCTGGCGCCGCAATTGCCCGGGTACGTGTACAACTCGAAGTGGGACCTGCCGAAGGATGCGCCGCTGGTGGACGTGGTGAAGCACGCTTATTTCCGCCAGGCGCTGGAGGCGCCGTTCGAGACGTTCATCTTCGAGATCGGACCGGTCGGGCGCGAGCCGCGGCCGCGGGCGGGCAAAGCGCTGAAGGCTGACGATTTCCAGGCGGACGCGGAGCAGTTTGAGGAACTGGCGCTCCACCTCCTGCAGACCTACGGCGGGCAGAACCTGACGTTCATCCTGCAGCACTGGGAGGGCGACTGGATGCTGCGGCAGAAGGCGGGGGAAAAGTGGAACAAGGATAACCTGCCCGCAGACGCGCCCGCGCGGGTTGAGACGTTCGCGGCGTGGCTTGCCGCGCGCCAGGCCGGTGTCGAGCGGGCACGCCAGCGGGCCGGGAAGACCACTGCCCGCGTGCTGCACGCCACGGAGGCCAATCGCGTCCTGGATTCGCTCGTCGGCGTGCCGACGATCGCGAAAGACGTGCTGCCGCTCGTCGCGGTGGACCTGGTCTCGTGGTCGTGCTACGACGGGACGCATTCGAAGCAGCCGGCCGTGGACACGTGGCAGGGCCTCGAGATCCTCCGGCATTACGCGCGGCCGAGCCCGGCGGGGGTGAAGAACCACGTCTACATCGGCGAGATCGGCATCCCCGAGAACGAACATC
>DATBFY010000321.1:0-7317 GCA_036558265.1 Tepidisphaeraceae bacterium
ACGATGGTGGCGGTGACGACGGGGCCCCACACGGCCTTCGGGGCCATCGCTGGACGCCTGGCGGAGCGCGAACCGGAAACCGCGTTCGAGCGGGGCATGCGCGGCATTGCCACGCTTATCACGCGTCTCGTGGTTCTGCTGGTGCTGTTCGTCTTTCTCGTCAACATCCTCCTCAAGCGCGACCCACTGGAGTCGTTCCTGTTCGCGGTGGCGCTGGCCATTGGCCTGACCCCCGAGTTGCTGCCGATGATCACGTCGGTGACGCTGGCGCATGGAGCCGTCCGGATGGCCCGCAAGCAGGTGATCGTCAAGCGGCTGCCGGCGATCGAGAACGTCGGCAGCATGGACATCCTCTGCAGCGACAAGACCGGCACCCTGACCGAAGGGGCGGTCGCGCTCGAACGGGCCGTGGACCCGCTCGGCAATCCGAATCCTGCGGTGTTGCGGCTCGCTGCGTTGAACAGCGGGTTCGAGACTGGGATCGCCAGTCCCCTGGATGCGGCGGTCTTGCACGTCGCGGTCCCGCCCGATGGATTCGCCAAGATCGACGAGATTCCGTTCGACGCCGTGCGCCGGATGCTCTCGGTCGTGGTGCAAGACCCAGCGACGGGCGAGCGAACCCTGATCGCCAAGGGAGCGCCCGAGCAGGTTATCGCCGCCTGCAGCCGGTGGCGCGCCGACAGGGCGCCAGCGTCCCTTGACCCGAGTGCCCGCCACCAGATCGATGCGACCTTCGCATCGCTCAGCGGGGCGGGGTTGCGCACGCTCGCCGTCGCGACAAAGCCGGTGGCTCTGGCAGAGCGCTATAGGCGAGCGGATGAAGCAGATCTGATCCTCGAAGGATTCTTGGCGTTCAATGATCCGCCGAAGCCGGATGCCGGCGCCGCGATCCGGGATCTCGCGGCCGATGGCATCCGCGTGGTGATTCTCACCGGGGACAACGACCTGGTTGCGCACAATGTCTGCGGGGCCATCGGGATCGATCCGGGCACGATCGTGCTCGGTTCCGAACTGGACCGGGTCAGCGACGCCGCGCTCGGGGCGCTTGCCGAGCGAACCACGGTCTTCGCCCGGGTGACACCGGAGCAAAAAAACCGGGTCATCAGGGCGCTTCGCGGCCGCGGCCATGTCGTCGGCTTCCTCGGCGATGGCGTCAACGACGCGCCCTCCCTGCACAGCGCCGACGTCGGCATCTCCGTGACCAATGCCACGGACGTGGCGCGCGAGGCGGCCGACCTGATCCTCCTCGAGCGGGATCTGCGGGTGCTCCATGATGGGGTGGTCGAGGGGCGGCAGAGCTTCGGCAACATCATGAAATACCTGCTGATGGGCCTCAGCTCCGACTTCGGCAATGTGCTGGGCATGGCCGGCGCGACGTTGCTGCTGCCGTTCCTGCCGATGTTGCCGTTTCAGGTGCTGCTCAACGACCTCCTCTACTCCGCCTCCCAGGTGACCCTCCCCATCGATCGCGTCGATCTCGACTATGCCCGGAAGCCGAAGCACTGGGATCTCCGGTTCATCCAGCACTTTATGCTGGTCTTCGGGCCGCTCAGTTCCGCCTTCGATTTTCTCACCTTCTTCGTCATGCTGCGGCTCTTCCTCGCCTCCGAGACGCTCTTCCACACGGGCTGGTTCGTCGAGTCCCTGGCCACCCAAACCCTCGTCGTCTTCGTCATCCGTACTACCGGCAACCCATTGCGCAGCCGGCCGAGCCGAGCCTTGGTGGCCAGCACTCTTGCCTGCGTCGGGATCGGGGTGCTGCTCCCGTTCACGCCGCTGGCGTCCATCCTCGGGTTCGTCCGGCCGCCGGCGGACTTCTTTGGCTTCCTCACCCTGGTGCTGGTCGTCTACTTAGTGCTCGCCCAGGCGGCCAAGCGCTGGTTCTACCGCCGCTACGCTTTTGCCTCCTAGTCTCCTCCAAGCCAGCGAGTCGCCGGATGCGCCTGGACAGTTGGAACGTCAATGGCTTCCGGGCGGCCGTCAGGAAGGGCCTCGAACTTTGGCTGGAAGCGACTCGGCCCGATCCTCCCGTCCGGTTAGGCGCCCGGCACGCACACGATCCCTGCTTCAGAATCTTGACATTTGGTCACCCGGACCGGTCATTTCTGACCAGAGGTGCCGATGACCGTGCAAACGGCTGGCGGCGTCTTTGTCTCTGCCCCCTCAGTAACAGGTCACATCCTGAGCCTGGCGGTTGTGGTCGATTGAGACGCCGCGCCAGCGGCACGCGTCGTGCGGCCACCGAACACGCACGACGGGCAGGGGACGATTTGCAACACACCGGCCGGCCAAGAGGACGCGCTCGCGATGGTTCGCGTGCCAATGTACTGAGGTCGGCGGTCGTGCCGCGCGGGACGCGTCCCCGCGGCAACCCCGCCCAAGCCCACCGGAGGCCGTGCGGATGAGCGAGCACGCGAACCAACCGGCCCCCGCGCGCGCCGGAGAACGTTCCCGCTCGCGTGGCTGCGGCACGATCCTGTCGCTGGGACCCGATGGATCGGCTAGAGGAGATGCGGAGCGAGATAGCGCGGTGGTCGGCGTCGGGTCTCTTCGGGGCCGTCCCGTTCGGTGGTTGCGCGATATCGGCCAAGCGCTTGGCATCGACAATCGTCGCCATGCCTATCTGGCATTGCGCGGCACGTTGCATGCCATCCGCGATTTCCTTTCGCTCGAAACCTGAGCACGAAGCGTTTTGCCCAGCCCGTGACGCTGCACAACTGGCGCGGCCGATTGGGAAAGAGACGACGAACCGAATGAAAGGAGTCCACCGTAGATCAGGAGGAAGCCAAGCGTCGCTCCGAGCGCATAACTGGGGTATCGAACGCTGGACCAACAAGCTGGAAGGCGTCGCCGCGATTGAGGAGTACACGCTCGACGCTGAGGCGGCCGGCGATCAGGACGTGCGGGCGGCGTTCGAGCGGATCGAGCAGCGCGAGCGCGAGAGCATCGACGAATTGCGCGAGCTGCTCTGCGACCGGCAGCCGCACATCCAAACGCCGCTAACCTGCATCGCGCATACCGAAAGGCGAACCACCGATGACGCTGCCATTTCGTGACCGGCGCGATGCCGGACGCCAGCTCGCCGCCAAGCTCCTCACGTACGCGAACCGCCCGGATGTGATCGTCCTCGGCTTGCCGCGGGGCGGCGTCCCGGTGGCCGACGAAGTCGCCGAGACCCTGGGGGCGCCGCTGGACGCCTTTCTCGTCCGCAAGCTCGGCGTGCCGGGGCATGAGGAATTAGCCATGGGCGCCATCGCCGCGGGCGGCGTCCGCGTGCTCAACGACGACGTCATCGGCCCGCTGGGCATCCCCGCGGCCGTGATCGATGCCGTCGAGGCGGCCGAGCGCCGGGAACTGGCGCGACGGGAGCGGCTTTATCGTGGAGGCCAGCCGCCCCTTCAGGTCGCGGATCACACCGTTATTCTCGTCGATGACGGGCTCGCCACCGGCTCGACCATGCGGGCGGCGGCGCGCGCGCTGCGGCAACTGCGTCCCGCGCGATTGGTGGCGGCGACGCCGGTCGGATCGACCTCGGTCGGCGAATCGCTGCGCGATGTGGTCGATGCGGTCGTCTGCGCCGAGATGCCGGAGCCGTTTTACGCCGTCGGCGTCTGGTATGACGATTTCGGACCGACCGCGGATGCGGAGGTCCAGGCGGTGTTGCGTCGGGCTGCCGAGCGCCAGCCGGCGCTGCCGTCCCTCGCTCCGCCGGCGGCCATCGGGGTCCGCCCGGGACCGACCTCGGACATCGAGACGGTACGCACGGCGGCCGAGCCGCTGCTGGGCGACGAAGCGGACTATGATCGGCTGCTCGACCTCGTCGGGGAGGCGCGGTTCGTCCTCATCGGCGAAGCCTCGCATGGAACCCACGAATTTTACCGGGAGCGGGCCTGGATCACCCGCCGGCTGATCGAGGAGCGGGGATTCACGGCGGTCGCCGTCGAAGCCGATTGGCCCGACGCGTATCGGATCAACCGCTACGTCCGGGGGACGAGCGACGATCCGGACGCCGCGGCCGCCCTCGGCGATTTTCAGCGCTTTCCGCGTTGGATGTGGCGCAACGCCGACGTGCTGGACTTCGTGGCGTGGCTGCGCGCCTACAACGACCGCCAGACCGCCGATGGTCGGCAGGCCGGCTTCTACGGGCTCGATCTCTACAGCCTGCACACGTCGATCCAGGCCGTGCTCGGCTACCTCGACCAGGTCGATCCCGACGGCGCGGTTCGCGCCCGCGCCCGCTACACTTGTTTCGACCACTTCGGCGACGATCCGCAGGTCTACGGCTACGCGACCACCCTCGGCCTGGCGGAGCCATGCGAGAACGAAGCCGTGGGCCAATTGGTCGAATTGCAACGGCGCGCCGGCGAACTCGCCCGGGTCGATGGCGCGGTCGCCGAGGACGAACTCTTCTTTGCCATCCAGAATGCGCGGCTGGCCAAAAACGCGGAGGCCTATTATCGGGCCATGTTCCATGGTCGCATCCCGTCCTGGAATCTGCGTGACCGCCACATGGCCGAAACGCTGGAGGCGCTAGTCGTCCATCTGGAGCGTCAACGCAGTCCGGCGAAGATCGTCGTTTGGGCGCACAATTCCCATCTGGGCGATGCGCGGGCCACGGCGATGGTGGCCGAGGGTGAGCTGAATCTTGGCCAGCTCGTCCGCGAGCGGCATGGACAAGACGCCCTGCTGATCGGGTTCAGCACCTATGCCGGGACCGTCACGGCAGCCGCCAACTGGGACGAGCCGGCCCGGCAGCGCCACGTCCGGCCGGGACTCCCCGGAAGCTACGAGGCGCTGTTTCACGCGGTCGGCGAACGGAGTGCGAGCAACTTCCTGGTGCCCCTGCGTGGCGGTGGCGCGGCGGCCGAGGTGCTGCGAGCGGCGCGACTGCAGCGGGCGATCGGCGTCATCTACCGGCCGGAAACCGAGCGCTTCAGCCACTATTTTCTGGCGCGGCTGGCCGATCAGTTCGACGCGGTGCTCCATTTCGACCAGACGCGAGCGCTCGTGCCGCTCGATCCGGACGCCGGCTGGGAAACGCCGGAGGAATTGCCCGAAACCTTCCCGTTCGGCGTGTAAGGTTCGAGCAGTGGATCGCCAGCGGATCGCGCCGTTCTTGACCCAATCAAGCGGTCGTGATCTGCTTGGCGACGCGTCGATCCGGTTGCGAATCGACTGCAACGTCAGACGGTTCTGGAGGAGTGTCGTGGTTGATGAGGATGTGGTTGGACTCGAACGCAACCTGACGGGCGACGAACTCATGGTCTGCGAGTTCTGTGGACAGCCTGTAGCCAGGTCATCGGTGGTCCGTGTCGCGGGCGTCCCCCACCAGTCCGAGCCGGTCGAGGCGCTCCACGTCTGCGAAGCGTGTCGCGCCCGCATCGTCGCGGAGGACGTCGCCTTCGAGGCGGAGATCGCCGCGGGCCTGCAAGCGGCGGACGATGAGCAATGACCCCGCATGCCAGCCACGCACCACTCCTGATGCGCACGACGATCCCGGCTCGCCTGGATCGGAGCGCGAGCACCGGTCATCTGCGGCGCAGGCGATGCGCGACGGTTCCGGTCGCGGGCACGACGAGCCGATTGCCGCCGGCCAGCTCCGCGCCGGCCGGACGGAGGCGGCGATGCCAACGGTGCAGCAACTCTTCGATCTGACGGGCCAGGTGGCCATTGTGACCGGAGCCGGCTCCGGCCTCGGCATCGTCTTCAGCCAAGCGCTGGCCGAGGCGGGCGCGGCCGTCGTCTGCGCCGATGTGCACGTCGCGGGGGTGACCGAAACCGGACGGATGATCGAAGGGTTGGGCGGACACGCGTTGCCGCTGGAAATCGACGTCGCCGACGAGCAAGCGGTGGCCGTCATGATCGCCCGGACGCTGTCGCGCTTCGGCCGCCTCGACATCGTCGTCAACAACGCGGGCGTCGCCGCCGCCGGTCCGCCGGAGGGGCTGACGCTGGCCGATTGGCGACGGGTGGTGGACGTCAATCTGACCGGCGTCTTTTTGGTCGCCCGCGCGGCGGCCCGCGAAATGATCGCCCGTGGCCGCGGCGGCCGGATCATCAACATCGCTTCCATTCTCGGCGCCGGCGCCTCGGAGCCGATTCCGGCCGCCGCCTATGCCGCGACCAAAGGCGGGGTCGTCAATCTGACGCGGGATCTGGCCGTGCATTGGGCGCCCTACGGCATCCGCGTCAACGCGCTCGGTCCGGCCTACTTTCCCTCGGCGATGACGAAGGAACTGCTGGCGACGCCGGCGATGCTGGCCGAGATCGAGCGGCGGACGCCGCTCGGCCGGGTGGGGCGGCCGGACGAGTTGAAGGGGCCGCTCATTTTCCTGGCCTCCGACGCGTCGTCCTATGTCACGGGACAGACGCTCTTTGTCGATGGCGGCTGGACGGCCTGGTGAGCGAACCGCCGCGTCCCCCCTCCCGCGGGTCGCCATCCGTGGTCGCGCCTGACGCAAGCGCCGGAGCGGACGCGATCCTGATCGCGGCGAGCGCCGCGGCGGATCCACGGGACGGCCGGCTCGGGCTGTTGGGACCCGGGCTCATCACGGGGGCCTCGGACGACGATCCGTCGGGCATCGGCACGTACGCCGCCGCTGGCGCCGCCTTCGGGTATGCGCTCCTCTGGCTGGCCCCGCTCACCTTTCCGCTGATGGCCGCCGTCCAGGTGACGTGCGCCCGCATCGGCATGGTCAGCGACCTGGGGCTTGCCGGCGTCCTGCGGGCAACCTATCCGCGCCGGCTGCTCTATCCGGCCGTGGCGCTGCTGGCGATCGCCAATACGATCAATGCCGGCGCGGACGTCGGCGCGATCGCCGCGGCGCTGCATCTCCTCGCGCCCATGCCCGCGCCGCTGTTCGTCCCGCCAATCGCCCTCGGTCTGCTCGTCGTGCAGCTTTGGGGGTCCTACCGGTTGATCGCGCGCATCTTCAAGTGGCTGGCGTTGGCGTTGCTCGCCTACGTCGGCGCGGCGCTCCTCGCCCACCCGAATTGGGCCGCCGTCTTGCGCGGGACGGTCGTGCCGACCGTGCAATGGAACGCTTCGTTTCTGACGATGGTCGTCGGTATTTTGGGCACGACGATCTCGCCCTACCTCTTTTTCTGGCAGGCCAGCGAAGAAGTCGAGGAAGAGGTCGACGCGGGGCGAACCACCATCGTCGCCCGTCGGGGAGCCACCCAAACCGAACTGCGGATGGCCGCCTGGGACATCGACGTCGGCATGCTCTGGTCCAACGTCGTCATGTACTTCATCATCCTGGCGACGGCCGCCACGCTGCATGGCGCGGGCCAGACCCGGATCGGATCGGCGGCGGA
>DATBFY010000322.1:0-6155 GCA_036558265.1 Tepidisphaeraceae bacterium
AGCCCGGCGGCGTCGGCTGCCAGTCGGCCGGGCCCGTCCCCGGCGTGTAATCGACCACCGCGTCCGCGCCATCGCTGGCACGTTTCTTCAATTCCCGTTCAGCCGCGTGCGCGCCGGCAGCCACTCCTTTGTCCTGAGCTTTGCCGTCCGGGATCGACGCCAGCGATGATGTCAACGCCGCATCGAACGTCTCCTTGAGCGCAGGATAAAGCGCCGCCAATGTGTCGTGGGCCGCCTGCGCCGCGGCCGCGGATTCCGATGCCGCTCGATCAGTCTTCCGCCCACCGTCCAACCGCTTCACCGCGTCGTATACCGCCGTTTGCACGATCGCCATGTTTCGCGCCGCATACGGTGGGGATGTCCTGGCGGTGCGGATCGTGTCCAGCAGGACGTTGTTCCACTGCACGACCAGGTCCGCCGCCAGCATCCGCCGCCCCTCCAGCGCCTCAACTCCCGCAAATGTGAATCGTTGAACCCGCATGAATGGTCCCGCGCCGCGAAAGCCCGCGATCCCCGCAGCCATACTGCAGGCTGCGCTTAAGGGATCGCGAGCGGCGCACGATACCCGCCGCCACTCGCCCCGGTGAGCGCGAAAAGCACTGCCGAGCTGCGATTTCAACGGCTTGGTCTCAGCCGGCGTATTGGGTATAAGTTGGGCAGGGGGCTCGCCGCCGGTCGGCGCGAAAATGGGTAATTTGATCCTCAAGGAGCGAGAGAGAAAATGAACTTCGCAAGCCTCCCCGCGTTCGCCGTCGCCGCCGTCTGCGCCGGCCTGTCCGTCGTCGCCGGCACGGCGTCGGCACAGTCCGTTCCGATCCCCAACAACTCGTTCGAGTCCCCAACCGTCACGTTCGAGCAGCAAGCGTCCCCGTTCGTCGATGACTGGACCAACACCGGCCCGGTCTTGAGCGGCGGCGTCAACCTCAACGCGGGAATCTTCCCCAACAGCCCCGAAGGTCAGCCCGGGCACATCGACAACCCCGACGGCAACCAGATCGCCTACATCGGCACCCAGACGGGCAATGAGCTGTCGCAAGTGCTCACCTCCACCTACCAGGCGGGCAAGGCCTACGCGCTCAAGGTCGCCGTCGCCAAGAGCCTCTTTTTCCCACCCGCGCCCAGCACCGCCAATCCGACCGGACTCGACAATCTCCGCCTGGAGTTGTTCTACGTGGACGGCAGCAACGTCCGCCAGCCGGTCACGCTGCTCGACATCCCCAACGACATCGCCAACGGCCTTCGCGACGACCACCTGAAGGATTTCGTCACGACCAGCCCGATCCTGGCCGCGGCCGACCCCGCGGTCGGCAAGTCGATCGGGGTGCTGCTGACCACCGTCGGCGACGCCGGCGGGTTTTTCGACATGGACAACGTGACCGTCACCGCCGGCGTGCCCGAGCCCGCGACGCTGGGGGGCCTCTCGCTGGTTGGCGGCTTGTTCGCCCTTCGCCGGCGGCGCCGCATTGCCTAGAATGGTTGCATGATGAACGCCCGCGCAACGCTGCTCCTTGGCTTGTTGGTCCTGGTCGTCGGTTGCGATCGTCCGGCAGCAGACCCGGCGCAACGCACCAGGACCGGCAGCAGCGTCGCGGCCGCGCCGTCCACCAACCATTCGGAGGCCACCGTGACCAAGACCGAAGAGGAGTGGCGCAAGACCCTGACCCCCGAACAGTATGCCGTCCTGCGCCAGAAGGGGACCGAGCGCGCCTTCACCGGCAAGTACGACGAGTTCTTCCAGCCCGGCACCTACGTCTGTGCCGCCTGCGGGCAGGAACTGTTCTCGTCCGACACGAAGTTCAATTCCGGCTGCGGCTGGCCGGCGTTCTACGCCGCCAAGGCAGGCGACCGCGTCAAGCTCACGACAGACGATTCCTACGGTATGCACCGGGTCGAGGTCACCTGCGCCCGCTGCGGGTCGCACCTGGGGCACGTCTTCGACGACGCCCCGGATCAGCCGACCGGACAGCGCTACTGCATCAATTCCGTCTCCTTGAAGTTCATTCCGGCCAATCCCAAGGACAAGACGGGCACGCCCGCAAAGCCTTAGCGCCCCCGCCGGCAGCAAGCGGTCGCACCAAAGGTGCACATGACGCGTCGCCGATCCCATCCCCCATTTCGCCGCGCCTTCACGCTGGTCGAGCTGCTGGTCGTGATCGGGATCATCGCGCTGCTGGTCGCGATCCTGCTCCCGACGCTCGCCAAGGCCCGCTCGGCGTCGAAGCGGTCGGTCTGCCTCTCGAACCTGCACCAGATCGGCCTGGCCATTCACGCCTACGCCAACGAGAACCGGAGTTGCATCCCCTACGGCCCCAAGGCCCCGCCACCCACGGCCACCAACTTCTACCCCGTCACCGGTACGGTCACCAGCCTGATCTCGCTGGAGAACGGCGACCCGGTCGGACTTGGCCTGCTGCTCAACCAGTACCTTTCGAAGACGCCCAGGGTCCTCTTCTGCGCTGAGCCCGACCAGGACGTCAACGCGGATGAGGAGCTCGCCAACGTCGGCAAGGCCCAGGCCCAGTGCGACTACTTCTACCGCCACGGCTCGGGCGGGAGCCTGCTGGCCCCGCCGACGACGGATCACATCAAGCTGGGCGCGCTGGGGAACAACAATGATGGCCTGCCGATCCGAGCGCTGGTGATGGACGCGAACTTCATCGCCTCGCCGGGGCTGGCGGTCTTCCACGTCTTCACCCGCACGAACCACAAGCAGCGGTGGGTCAACATCCTGTTTGCCGACGGCCACGCCGACGGCATCGCCAACGACTCGGGCGACTACACCGTCAACTCGGTGGGCGCGATCTACGATTCGTTCGGGCGGATGCTCAAGGCGTTCGAGAACGCGGACCGGGATTTTAAATAGCAATCGCGGAGGGCAATGAGAGTGTACCGTGCGACGGCATACGTCATCGCGGCGGCAGTGGCCGGCGTGCTCCCCACCGCGCTCGCGCGCGCCGACATCCTCTCCGCCAAGCGCGGCTTTGCCGACACGGGCGCCAACTACGGCGACCTGCAGGCGACCGGCGCGGGCTGGTATTACACCTGGGGCACCGGCCCGGCCAATCCGGGCAACTTCGACGCCAAGTTCTACCCGATGTTCTGGAACGCGCCGAACCAGACCACGATCAATAGCGCCAAGGCGCGCAACCCGCTCTACGTCCTGGGGTTCAACGAACCCGAGCGCAGCGACCAGGCGAACATGACGGTCGCCCAGGCGATCTCGTCCTGGACCACGATCTCCAACAGCTTCACCGGCACGGCCGCGAAGCTCGTCAGCCCGGCCGTCGCCGATACCGGCGGTTCGACCGGCGGGCAGCAGTGGCTCGCCAATTTCATGTCGCAGGCGAAGGCCGCCAACCTCAAGGTCGATGCGGTGGCGTTCCACTGGTACGGGGTGAGCACGCCCGACAATCCCGCCGGCGCCGCCAGCTCGTTCCTCAGCCGCGTCGATTCCTATCACAACAGCTACGGCCTGCCCGTCTTCATCACCGAGTTCGCCATTCACGACTGGGGCGGCAACTACACCGACGCCCAGATCATCGAGGCCAACCGCCAGTTCCTGAACATCGTCATCCCCGGCCTCGAATCGCGAAGCTACGTGGCGGGATATTCCTGGTACACCTGGTTCAGCGATGCCCACCTCTTCGGCGGCACGCCGCTCACGCCGACCCCCATGTCCTACAGCTACATCGGGGCGGTCGGCAGCGGCACGACCGCGGACATCGGCGGCAAGAACCTCGGCGAGCACGTCGCCTACCTCACGGGCGGCACGCTGACCATGACCGGCAGCCCCGGGACGGCGCGTTACGTCAACGCGCTGGCGAACACGAGCGCGATCACCGGTGCGATCGACTGGGGGTTGAACGCGCCGTCGAACTGGGTCCGCATCCAGGGCGGCGCGACGCTGCGGAAGACCGGATCGAACCAGGTCACGTTCGCCGGTCCCGTGACCGACGACGGCGTGCTCGAGGTCGCCCAGGGCGTGCTGCGCCTCGGGGCGCTGACGACCGGCATCGGATCGATCAACATCTCGAGCACCGGCGATGCGACCGGGTCCACCGCGCGGCTGGAACTGGCTGGCAATATCACCGTCAGCCCCGCGGTCTTCCTCGCGCAGCGCAACGACCCGGGCGGCTCGGACGGCATCCGCAACGTCGGCGGGAACAACACGCTGAGCGGCCCGATCACGATCACCGTGGGCGGCAACCAGGCGCGGGTGCGGTCTGACGCCGGACAACTCACGCTCGTCGGCCCGATCACCACCAACGCCACCACGCCGCGCAACCTCTACCTGCAGGGCGCGGGCAACGGCGTGGCCAGCGGCGCGATCTCCGACAACGCCGCCATCGCCGGCGGGACGATCAACCTCTGGAAGGAGGGCGCGGGCGCCTGGACGCTGGCGGCCTCGAATACCTTCACCGGGGCGACCACGATCAACGCCGGCCGACTCCACGTCAGCGGATCGGTCGCCGGCTCGTCGGGCGTGTCGGTCGCCGGCGGCGCGGTGTTCGAGGCGGCGGCAAGCCAACGGGTCAAGTCGCTGGTGATCGCCGACGGCGGCGCTGGCGAGGTGACGTCTGGGTCTCCGTCGTCCAGCCCGTCCGTGCTGGTGACCGGATCGCTCGCGCTGCTCGGGACGCGTTCGAATCTCGACCTCCACCGCAACGCGCTGGTGGTGGACTATGCCGGCGGCGGCAGCTCGCCCATTGCTGACGTTCGCGACCAGATCGTGCGGGCGTATGACGGCGGCGACTGGAACGGCAGCGGCGGGATCGGCTCCAGCGACGTCCGCGCCGCCGTCCAACTCTTGTCGATCGGTTATGGCGAGGCTTCGGCGCTCCTGGGCGTGACCGGCGGCAGCTTCCTGGGGACGAGCGTTGACGGCAGCGCGGTCCTCGTGCGGACGACGATCCTCGGCGACGCGACGCTGGACGGGAGCGTCGATTTCGCCGACCTGGTCGTCCTGGCGCAGCACTATGATCAGCCCGGCATCTACGCCGACGGCGATCTGACCTACGACGGAACGGTCGATTTCGGCGACCTGGTGAAGCTGGCGCAGAATTACAATACCGCCCTGCCGGCCGATCCGATCCCCGGCGCCGGCATGGCATTCGAAGCCGACCTGACGCGGGCTTTCGCGGCGGTGCCCGAACCCGCGATCGCGATCCCCCTCGCTGCCGCCTCGATCCTCGTTGTGTTGAACGCTCGCCGCCCGCGCCATCGCCCCGCCGCCACATAACATCTCACGTTGCTCTGCCGAAATCCTCGCAAGGCCCGTCATCCTGAGGGAGTTTCAACGACCGAAGGATCTTGCTCCGAATGGATGATCGCGTCCCCTCGCGGCCAGATCCTTCGTCGGTAAAACCTCCTCAGGATGACGTCGCTCTGAGCTTAGGTCTTCATGTTTTCACCCTTCCCCTTCAAGCTTCCGCCGGATCCCCTCGGGGATCGGGATCGAGCGCATGCCGTGGTCCAGCATCTCGCAGCAGACGCTGGTCATCTTGCCCAGGGCGACGCGGCGGCCTTCCCAGAGAAACTCGACCTCGTAGTTGAACGACTTCTCCCCCACCTTGGTCACCCGCATGATCAGCTCCACCTCGTCCTCGAAGCGCAGCGGGCCGAAGTACTCGCACGCGGCGGAGACGCGAGGCCAGCCGATCTCCAGCGCCTCGTGACTCATGACCACGCTCATCCCCAGCGAGCGGAAGAAAGCGTGCTCGACCTCCTCCATCATTCGGAAGTAATTGGAGAAGTGGACGACGCCGGCCAGGTCCGTCTCGGAGAACTGGATGCGGCGCTTGATGCTGTGGTGGGCGGGCATGGGTGAGCGTCCATTGTCAGTGGTCCGTTGTCCGTTGCAAGACGCCCAACGCTACAACTGACAATGGACAACTGACCACGGACGAATCGTTCACGCCTTGGCCATTTGCCGGCCGGGCTGGTCGAGCGGAATGTTCTCCGGCAGTTCGACCGTTTTACCCATCACGTCGAAGATGTCGTCCACCCCCTGATAGAAGACGTTGCCGATCAACAGGTCCACCAGGTTCTTCTTGAACGTCGGGTTCTCGCGGATGAACTTTCCGAAGCTGAATCCCTTGGTATAGAAGGCGTAGACCAGCTTGCGGATGCTGGCCATGCCGTCGGCGATCGGCTGG